>JAUYFQ010000060.1 GCA_030690895.1 Sulfuricellaceae bacterium | reverse complement strand
CGACACTCGAAATTGGGCGCCCATCGGCGCCGTGACGCTTAACCCCGAACGCGACTCCATCATAAAAACGCATTTGGCGGATAACCATATTCAGCCGTTGGCTGCATGAACGAGGCGACAACTATCTTGACACGCGCCGCTGATGTTGAATGACGGTCGTGGCCTGGTCGATCTGGACAACTTTTCCGGTATGGACAATGTGATCGGCCTGCTGCGCTTTTTCGGCAGCCTGGTCAATAATTTCTTGCTCGCGCTTCACCCTGGCTGCTTCTGCCTCGGCCTTGATTCGCGCGTCCTCCTGCTCTGCCTTTTGCTTTGCAGTTGCTTCTTCCTCGATTTTTGCCCGTGCCTTGGCTTCTTCTTCCGCCTGGATACGCTTGCGCTCGGCTTCCAGCTTATCTGCCTCGGCTGTGTTGTGCGCGGCAATCCGGCTGGAGACCAGCAGTTTGAAGTCCTCCAACGGCTTGCCGATAATTTGCTGCATGTCTGCGAACAGGAAACGGTGCTGCACGGCCTCGATTTGGTAAAAAGCCTGCTTGCATCGAATCTCCAGCGAGAGTGCATCGGCTGCAATGATGGCCTGCGCCAGCGATGTCTTGACGGCATCGTGCAGGCTTGCCATGGTGCGTTTGTTTTTTATCGCGCCTGCCAGATCGGGCGGGGTAGCCTCCAGCCGGAGCGGTGCAATCTCTTTTTCCAGTGCCAACACATGCTGACGGAATGCGTTGGCGGCATCCAGACAGATGCGCTGGCGGATGGCTTCTTTTTCGGTCTTGACCAGCTTGTCCAGAACTAGCCGCTTGTCGCGCAACTGGCCTTGGATGTGGTCTATGGTGCGCATAAGTTCGTCAATGCTGGCTGTCTGCCCGATGGCTGCTTTTTTGGCAGCATCCAGATCATCTTCAGCGGCTTTGCAGAATTTGACCGTGGCCTCGGCCTGCGCAAAATCCTCATCTGTTTTGAGGTCGGTGCTGATTTGCGCGATGAATGCGGTCGCGGCTTCGCGGAAGGCCGGGAGGTTGCTGGTGGTGACTTCTCCCCTGATTTGGATTGCCAGCGCAGGGAAGGCCATGATGGTTTCCGCTTTTGGCTTTTCGATAATCTCGGGCGGGACGTAATTTTCCATGTCGATGGCGAACTGAGCCCAGCCTTGCAACAGGGCGTTACGCAGTTTCATGTCCGGGGTGTACATGAGCCTGACTTCTTCCAGGAG
Organism: Sulfuricellaceae bacterium; assembly: GCA_030690895.1. Lineage (GTDB taxonomy): Bacteria > Pseudomonadota > Gammaproteobacteria > Burkholderiales > Sulfuricellaceae > Sulfurimicrobium. The sequence goes on along the minus strand of JAUYFQ010000060.1, from coordinate 2,500 downwards.
GCTTCCGTTTTCATCCCATGATGTCGCCGTGAACAGGCATTGTTTCGCGCCGGTGAGCATCAACTGCTGCTCCATTTGGATGCGATGATGGATGGCAAACTCTCCCGCCGAATGGTCGTTCAAAATGCCCTGATTAAGCGTTTTATGCTCCCACACGGTTTCGCCATCCATGGTGAGCCCGTCCAGGCTGGCGCTCAATTTGCCTTCGGATACCGTCACCGGGTAAAGGTCGTCGCCAATAAACGCTTCTGCTAGTGGTCTTGCCAGCGCTTCAAACCGATGCCCAGCGTCAAATCGCCGCTGCGTCATGGCGTCCACTTCTGGCGCGACACCGCTGGCTTTTTCTGCCAGCAGTTGCGAACGTGTTTTGTATGGAGAGACACCCATCATGGCCGGGGCTTCGCTGGCCGCGAAATGTTGGGTGCGGAAGGCGTGCCATTCTGGCGAGCCTTGGACTAGATCGTGCGTAATGTAGCTCACGCTGCCTCCTGAAATAATGCGCGTTGATTGTTGTAAATTTGTCCGAGTTCTTCGCGTTGCGCCGGGTCAGCCACTTCGCCTATCAGGTCGGCGGCTACGTCCAGCGTGTCCAACTCCTGCGCCTTGTAAAGCGCGTCGGCGACCTGCGCAAAGCTGATTTGCCCAATGGCGGGCGGCCCGGCTTTGACGGCCCGAATCGAGGCTTTCTGCGCCTCAGTGAGCTGGGCTTTGGCTTGCACGATGCTGATGATCTGGTCGGCTGTTTTCTTGCCTTCTCGGATCATATCGGCCCATTTGCCGAAGTTCTTTTCAAAATCGACATCAGAGTAAATGGCGGGTTTGGAGGCTTCGGCTGGCGCGGGATTCTGGCGCGGGTTGATTTCGATTTCCTGCGGCGCGGTTTGCAGTTCATCCGTGGTGTAAATTCCCAGAATCGCGCCGGGGGCGTACAGCCGCGCCCAATTTTTGACCTGTAAATAGCCTAGTTGCTGACGCGGATTGGTTTTCCATAGTGGGCTATTCTTGGTGGTGACTGACTTCTCTGCCAGCCATTCTCCCCAGGTGATTTCAGCCTTTCCGCGCACCATCGCGCCGACCCTGCATTGCAGGCCGCCATCGTCTTTGTACTCGTATTCGAACCCGCCAACGATTGCGCCGGATGCGCTTATAACGGCGTTGACCAGTTGCGCCTCGTACCCCAGCACCCCATTCACCAGGTGCGTTTTTTGCGCGACCGCGAAAGGATTCATTCCCCAATTCGCGGCCTGAATCGCAATCGCCATGCAGTCGCCTTCAGATCCTTGCAGGTGCTTTGGCACGGTAACTTTGCTGGAGGCCATGAGTTTGGCGAGGCTTAAAAGTCGGGTCATGCTGCCGTCATTGGTGATGATGGCGAGCGAGGATGCGCGGCCACTGTCTGACTGGGTTTCGTAGTTGGCTAGTTCTGTGCTCATAGTTGAATCTCCTTTGTGTTGCAAAAAATGGCGGTACGTTCGTGAATCAGCGGCTTGTTGTTCAGGCAAGCGATCAGAATCTTCTCTGCCCGCGCTGCCTGGTACATGGCTTTGGCGTGTTTGTCCGCCAACCCTGCGCTGGTGGCCATGTAGTCAGCCACCAGCCAGCCTCCGATGAGCAGGGACAGCAGCAGGGCGGCGTCCAGCAGCAGGCGCCACGGAACGGGTGGAAAACGTCTGTGCCATTTAAGGCCGTAGTGGCGGCGGATGAGGTTCATGTAATCCTCATCCATGAAAACAGCACGGCGTTCAAGTCCTTGACTAAATCACTTGTTTTCACGGATTCCATTTCAGCCTTCTGTGCATTGAATGCGCGTGATAGCGCAATCCCTTTTTTGCTGCATGTGCTGCTACAAAAAACGATGCTGATGTTGTTCCTGATTCGGTAGCGCTGGTCAGCCGTTGCGGCAAATTTGGCTTGGCAGAGAGGGCATGTTGCGCGGCCTATCTCTGCCGCTGGCTTTGGCTCTGCCTTTCCCTTTCCCTTTCCATGTAAAAGAGCGGCGCATCGGTTTGAGCATCCGCGTCTGGCGTCAAATTGTGGCGTTGATTCGTTACCCCTGCGACTGAAAGAATTTCCACAGCACAGGCATTTTTTAATCTCGCTCATGCCGCAAACTCCGGGAAGCTGCCCATGTCACCAAGGTAGGCCAGCCTATCGGTGCGTTCATACTCGTCCATCATGTCCAGCAGTCTGGTTGCTTTGTCTTTCGGTGCGAGGTAAGCGCCATTGCGACCGATGCGCATGTCCATGCCCGTGGCTGATTGCAAGGCATCCGCCTGCGCTGGGGTGTGTACCCCGATGACTGAGATTTTGCTCATTTCATTTCTCCAAGTTCAGCCTTCAATCTTTCGATTTCATTCGAGCTAACCTGAATGTTGCACAAATCCCCCTCCATGCCATTTGCATCACCACAGCGCATTTTTTTGATTTTCAGGCGAAAGCCCCCTAACCCCCACTGGCGGGGTGAAGGGTGATTTGTGGTTGACAAGGGCGGGAGGCATCG
>JAUYFQ010000053.1 GCA_030690895.1 Sulfuricellaceae bacterium | reverse complement strand
GGCTGGGGTTTTCTCCCGACCGGATCATGCTGCCGGTGGCGAGTTTTTCCGGCGGCTGGCGCATGCGTCTCAATCTGGCGCGCGCCCTGATGCGCCGCGCCGACTTGCTGTTGCTGGACGAGCCGACCAACCACCTCGATCTGGAGGCCATCCTGTGGCTGGAGCAGTATCTCAGCCGCTATCCCGGCAGCGTCTTGCTGGTATCGCATGACCGCGAATTTCTGAACGCCTGCGTTAATCGCATCGCCCATGTTCACGACCAGGTCATCGACAGTTACACCGGCAACTACGATGATTTCGAGCGTAACCGCGCCGAGCGCGCCACTCAGCAGAATCAGGCTTTCGCGCAGCAACAGGAAAAGATTGCCCACCTGGAAGACTTCGTCCGCCGCTTTCGCGCCAAGGCCACCAAGGCAAAGCAAGCACAAAGCCGGATCAAGGCACTGGAGCGCTTGGAACGCATCGCCCCGGCGCATGTCGATCACGGCCATTTCGAGCTGGAAATCGAAGCGCCGGAACGTAGCCCGGATACATTGATTCACGTGGAACATGCCGATTGCGGCTATGGCGACAAGACCCTGCTGAAAGACATCAATTTGGTGCTGCGTTCCGGCGCGCGCATCGCGCTGCTTGGCCCCAACGGGGCGGGGAAATCCACTCTGATCAAACTGCTGGTGGGCGAGTTGCCGCTCTCGGCAGGTAAACGTGAAACCGCGACCGACCTGCGCATCGGCTACTTTGCCCAGCACCAACTGGAACGCCTCGACAGCGCAGCCACCCCGCTGGAGCATATGATGGTCATTGCGCCGCAAAGCACGACGCAGGACTTGCGCAATTTTCTGGGGCGCTTCGGCCTGGCGGGGGAAGGCGAAGACCGGCCAGTCGCCACCTTTTCCGGCGGCGAAAAAAGCCGTCTGGCGTTGGCTTTGCTGGCCTGGCAGAAGCCTCACCTGCTACTCCTGGACGAGCCGACCAACCACCTCGATCTGGATATGCGTGACGCCCTGACGCTGGCGCTGGAAGAATACACCGGCGCGATGGTGCTGGTGTCGCACGACCGCAGTCTGATCCGGGCAACGGCGGACGAACTGTGGCTGGTCGCCGATGGTGGCGTCAGCCTGTTTGACGGGGATCTGGAGGATTACCGATCCTGGGTCGAGGGGCGCAGAAAACAAGAAAAAGCCCCGGCAGAAACGCCTGAATCCGTTCCCGCGCCCGTTGAAAAACCCCGGCGGGAAAGCGCCCCGCGCAAAAAGGCGCTACTTTCCAAACAAACCAAGCTGGACACCGAATTGCACCAGGCGCAGCACGATCTGGCCGCGTTGCGGGAAACGCTGGCCGACCCCGGTCTGTATCAAAATCCAGATCCAGCTCGCCTTCAGGCGCTGAACCAGCAGCGCGAGGACTTGGAACACAAGGTGGCGCAACTGGAAGAAGACTGGCTGGAACTGGAAATGACACTGGAGGAAATGGGATGAACATGAATCTTAAATACCCAGTTAACCACGGGGCACACGGGGAGCACGGGGCAAAGCAGAAAGGCATTTTCGTCGCTTTTGCCCTGGTTTTCGGGCTGATTTCCTGTGTTAACGCCGAACCAGTGGTCGGCCAGAACGATCAGTTGATCCACGACAAGGCGCGCATGGGTTCGGGTGCCGAGGTCAAGTCCATACTCCAGTCCAACCCAGCCATGCGCGATGCGCGCACCGGACTGGGTAGCACCCCGCTTCATCTGGCGGCAACCAATCCCGATCCGGCCGCGCTTCAGGTTTTGCTGGTGGCGGGCGCCGATGTCAACGCCAAGGATGCCGAAGGCAACACGCCGCTGCACATGGCGGCCTATACCAACCGCTACGAACAGGCGCGCTTGCTGCTGGAAGCCGGTGCCGATATCGAGGCCATTTCGTCTGGCGGGAGAACGCCCATCGCGCTGGCGCGCAAATCCAGAGCGGACAATGTAGCCGGCCTGCTTGCGCTGTGGACGCTGAAGTCCTGCAAACCGGGGACTTCATGCGTACCCGCCAAGCCCAGCGACATCAACAAGCTGATCGATTAACCATAAAAACTCAGTTGACCACGAAACACACGAAATACACGAAAATGAATCAAGCACTTGGCCGTATTTTTCCTTTCATCCATTCGTTCGGCGATAGATCTATGACTCGTATCTACTTGAATACTTTCGTGTATTTCGTGTGTTTCGTGGTTGAAATGAGGTTTCAAGGATTAAGGTCGCAAGTTTGAACCGGCGCAAATTCATCCAGGCAGGCGCGTCTGTCGCGGCATCGCTTGCTGTGCCGGGTTTTCTGCTGGCCGGGGAAGCCCCTTTGCTGATGCCACGTTCCAGCGCCAGACGCGTCGTGATCGTCGGTGGCGGATGGGGGGGCTTGAGCGCCGCCCGATCTTTGCGTGAACAGGCGCCCGATCTCGAAGTGGTGTTGCTGGAGAGACAAGCGGTGTTTCGCTCGCTACCCCTGAGCAACAAATGGCTGGTCGGCCTGGTCGACGAAAAAACCGTCCCACTGGTTCACGATTACCGGCGAGTTGCCAGCAAACTGGCCTACACCTTCATTCAGGCCGAGGTGAGCGCCATCGACCGGGACAAGCGCCGGGTAATCACGGATCAGGGGGCGATTGATTATGACTGGCTGATACTCTCGGTCGGCATCCGCTACGACTTCAGCCACTGGTTCGGAAACGACCACCGTGCCGCCGAACAGGCGCGGAGCCACTATCCCTGCGCCTACATGCCGGGCAAGGAACTGGGGCAACTCAAGGAAAAGCTCGACCGCTTCACAGGCGGCGAACTGGTCATGACCCTGCCGCCCAGGCCCTACCGCTGCCCGCCCTCTCCTTACGAGCGCGCCCTGATGATCGGCTGGCTGCTGCAGTCACGCAAGATCAAGGGGCGGCTCACCGTGCTGGATCCCAGCGCAGGCCTGCTGGGGTTTGGCGAGATTTTTTCGGACTTGTACCGAGACACCATCCAGTTCATTCCCCATGCCGGACTCAAATCGGTTGATCCTTTGTAACTACTCAGGTCTCGCTTTGTAGTTCGTGGTGAAGTTCAAGCGAAGCGAGGCTGAGGGGGTTGGCCTTGGAAAGTCAGAGTGAGGGCATGGAAGAGATTGGCCTCCTGCTTGTGCATGGTAGCGAGGTAGGAGCG
>JAUYFQ010000029.1 GCA_030690895.1 Sulfuricellaceae bacterium | reverse complement strand
GGAAAGCGGAGTTGTTCTGGGGTAGAATTGGCATCAGGGCGAGTACAAGTAGTCATTTTTTACGAATATGTTTTTTGATAACTCGTATTATATCAAATGCTTACTTTGTTATTCGCCCTGTTTGTGCAAAATTCAGGTTAGTTGAACCACGAAATGCACGAAAAACACGAAACGGGGTAAGCAGGCATTTCGCCAGAAGGCGAAAGCTCGCAAAAAATTCATAAAGATACAAGATTACTGCGCATCACCTGATGGGTGAATGGACATTCCTGTTCAACCAATTGTCGCCTAGAGGCGCCTACTTTTGGTTCATTTCGTGTATTTCGTGTGTTTCGTGGTCGAAATGCGGTTTTTAGGTTAATTGGGGCTTTCCCGTGACTCACGTCTGGAATCAAGGCGCAGGTTCGCCGCACTCCTTGCAGTAACTTCCATAAACATGGGTGGGTTTGCCGCAGTGCCGGCATGGTTTGAACTGCCCGAACCCACAGAGCGGGCAGGCGGAGCTGGCGGGCGGCAGGCGCGAGCCGCACTCCTGGCAGAGGTCGTTGGCGATTCGTTTGGCGAGCAGTTTTCCCCTGGAAAAGATTGTTTTCTGCACGACGTAGATTGCCACCAGTGTGGCGGCTATGGCGAGCGCCATGGCCAGGTAGTGCCAGAGCGCGACCAGCTTCATCGATTCGAGCAAGGCGACGAGATTTTGCAGGAATTTTTTTGGCAGGATGTTGTAGATCAACTGAATGACCTTGAAGAGCACCGGCACGACCGTGACCACCAACAGGTGTGAGGACACCAGGGTTTGAAGCGGGCGATCCTTGCGGAGGCTGACGAAATTCCACAGGTAGAACAGCCCGAACAGCGGTAGCAGGAAGATCATCTCCATGCCGAGACGTTTGACCGGATACCAGAAGTTGAGTTTTTGAAGGTCGCTGCGCAAGGCTTCGCGGTCTGCTGCGGACTGGTGATCAATTAGCGCCCAGAACGCCTGGACGCGCTTGTCGCGTACGACGCTTGCTTGCAAATCCGTCATTTTTTGGGTGAGGGTATTCAGTGCTTCGGTTTTTGCGCGCAGGTCGTTACGCAGGGCATCGACATTGGCCTGTCCTTCACCTTGGCGAGCAATGCTTTCAAGGAGCGAGGTGTCGTAGCTGCCTTTCAGGCGTTCAGCCTGGGCGCGAAGGTCGCCGCTCTCGCGCTTAATTTTCTGGATATTGTTGAAAGTCTGGCCGAGCTCCTTATCTTTTTTGATCGTCTCAAGCGTCGAAATCAATGTTTCGCAGACCGGATGCCGAGCCGGGTTTTTGGCTATGGACGAATAATATTGCTGGTTATGCTCCAGGGCTGCCGCAACCGAAAGACGTTCGAGACGGTTGCTGGCGTTCCAGCGCTCGTCGAGGACGATCTCGCGACAGTCTGCGGGAATGTGCTCGTAGGGCTGGGTCAGTTGGGCGGTGTGTTTATCGAGTCCGTCGAAGATCGAGCTGAGAATGAAGATGTCCAGAAGCAGGACGATGGTGAGCGCGGCCTTGCCCAGCGGTTGTTGATCGAGGCGGGTGAGATGGGTGCGGATGCGGCTGATTTTGCTGATTATCGCGGCGAGCATGACAAGATACCTCCAGTGAGAGCGTTACAGCACTTCCCAATACCCACCTTTGGCCGCGCCTATCCGTTGCAGGCGCCCTGCCTTCTTGAGCGCGGCAAGTTGTTTTTCCACTGCGCGTGGACTCATGCTTAATTTCAGGGCGATGTCTCTAGCGGACAGATTCGGCGTCTGGCGCAGGCAGGCAAGAATTTTCTCCGAACTTTTCTCCGAACTTTTCTCCGAACTTTTCTCCGAACCTGTATGCGCTAACGCTTCCTGCATTGCCGCGAGCAGGGCTTGCAGCATGAAATGGATGAATGGCGTGGCATCGGCGGCGGTGTCGGCTTCACCCAGTGCTTGATAGTAATCCGCCTGCCGGTCACGTATGACGGTTTCGACCGGCAAATATGCCAGCAGGGTCTGCCATTCGCTCAGGATTAACGTCTGCCACAGGCGTCCCATGCGACCGTTACCATCAGAGAAGGGGTGGATGAATTCGAATTCATAATGGAAGACGCAACTGGCAATCAGGGGGTGAGCGTCGGTTTGTGCCACCCATGCCAGCAAGTCTGACATGAGGTCAGGCACGCGGCTGGGCGGCGGCGCCATATGCACCAGCTCCTGCCCGCGATAAATGCCCACGCCACTCGCACGAAAAGTGCCCGCATCATCGGCCAGACCGGCCATCAGTACGCCATGCGCCGCGAGCAAGTCGCCAATATTGGCGGGTTGCCAGTCCATAAGATGCTCATATGCGGCAAAAGCGTTCTTCACTTCCTGAATTTCACGCGGTAAACCCAGTACGTGCTTGCCCTCGATCACCGCCGTTACCTGTGCCAGGCTGAGTGTGTTGTTCTCGATGGCAAGGGAGGCCTGAATCGTGCGGATGCGATTGTTGCGGCGCAAGTGAGGGGTGAACGCCGTGTCCCCAGTCACCGACCATCTGCCCAGCAGCCCGCAAATCTCCGCCACGCTTTGCAGAATTGCCGGCGTAATGGAGAACGGTGGCTGATAACTCACAGATTAGCGCGCAATCACGGCCGGGATATTGGCCGCCTGGCTGATCTGGCTGGCAATCTGGTTGGCATCGGCACGGTTGGCGTAAGGGCCGAGGCGGACACGGAACAGGTTGTTACCTTCGACTACCTGTAATTTATCCACCAGCTTGCCGAGGCTCATGCGAACTTTGCTGCCGAAGCTTTCCGCGTTTTCGCGCGAACTGAATGCGCCCAGTTGCAGGTAAACCTGCCCGTCGCTGATAGTTGTAGGCGGAACCGCCCTGCTGCCTGCTTGCGCAGCAGGTGGGGGCGCAATGACTGGCTGCTCGGCAGCGGGCGGCACAGATAGGGGCGCGGCAGAAGTCGTTGCATCCAGTGGCTGAGCGACGATGGTAGTGGGTGCAAGGGTTGCAACGACCGGCGCGCCAGGGCTTGGCTCTGCCGATAAAACACTTTCTACTTGGACCAGATTGGTGCCGCCGCCGATCACGCCCAATTTCCAGGCGGCCGTGTAGGAGAGGTCGATCAGGCGGCTGCTGTGAAACGGCCCCCGGTCGTTGACGCGCACGATCACCGATTTGCCATTGCTCAGACTGGTGACGCGAACATAACTGGGAATCGGCAGCGTGGGGTGTGCGGCGGTCATGCCGTACATATCATAGGTATCCCCGATGGCCGTTTTCTGGCCATGGTAGCGGCGGCCATACCATGAGGCGATGCCCTGTTTCTTGTAGCCGCCCAACTGGGTTGCTGGCGTGTAGGTCTGGCCAAGCACGGTGTAGGGGCGGTTGGCGAAGCGGTGCAAGGGTTCGGGCTTGGGTTCGGCATTTGGGATCGCCTCCAGATTTTCTGGTGGGTTTTCTCCCGGGCCATCGTCGAGGTAATAGCCGCCGCCCTTGCTGGGTTTGCCCCCCGGTTTGGCGACCTGATCCTTCTTTGCTGGTGAACCGGCGGGTGGAACAGATGAACAGCCTGTCATCTGAACCAGAGCGATCATCGCGATAAACATGCCCGTCTTGTGATAAATGCGCATTTTGCTTTTGCCTGCCAAATCCTGAATAATCGTGTGAATTTTAACGCCTAAATTCCTGATGCGCCTAAATTCCTGATGAGCAAGCCCGCAATATTCAAAGCCCGTCGCCAGCGTCTGGCGCAAGCCATGCAAGGCGGCGTGGCGGTCATTCCGACTGCGCCCGAGCGGCAGCGCAATCGCGATAGCCATTATGCCTATCGTTTTGATAGCTATTTTCATTATCTGACCGGTTTTGCCGAGCCTGAAGCGGTTCTGGTCCTGATCGCGGGCGCCAGCCCCAAAAGTATTCTGTTCTGTCGCGAGAAAAATCTGGAGCGCGAAATCTGGGACGGGTTCCGTCATGGGCCGGAAGGAGCGAAGGAAGAATTTGGCTTTGACGAGGCGTATCCCGTTTCGCAACTGGAAGAAATGCTGCCGCAATTGCTGGCCGACCAGCCCAACCTGTATTTCCACCTCGGTGCCGATAGCGAGTGGGATGCCCGCGCCGTCGGCTGGCTGAATCGTGTGCGCGAAAAAGGACGCAGCGGCGTGTCTGCGCCGGGGGCAATTCAGGATGTTCGTGTCTTGCTGGATGAAATGCGCCTCTTCAAGTCGCCGGACGAGATCGCAACCATGCGTCGGGCGGCGGATATTTCAGGTGCGGCACATATGCGCGCCATGCGGGCGGCGCGACCCGGCGGGATGGAGTATCAGCTGGAAGCCGAGCTGCTGCATGAGTTTCGTCGTCATGGCGCGCAAGCGCCAGCCTACACTTCCATCGTGGCGGGGGGCGCCAATGCCTGCGTGCTGCATTATGTCGCCAATGACGCGGAGTTGCAGGATGGCGACCTGGTGCTGGTCGATGCCGGCTGCGAACTGGACGGCTACGCCTCGGACATCACCCGCACTTTCCCGGTTAATGGAAAATTTACTGGCCCGCAAAGGGACTTGTACGAACTGGTGCTGGCGGCTCAGGCCGAGGCGCTGTTTCACGTGAAACCTGGTCGGCACTGGAACGTTCCCCACGAAGCGGCGCTCAAGGTGTTGGCGCAAGGCTTTATCGACCTCGGCTTGTGCGCCGGAAGCCTGGACGCGGTACTGGAAAAAGAAGCCTACAAGCCCTTCTACATGCACAAAACCGGGCACTGGCTGGGTATGGACGTGCACGATGTAGGCAATTACAAGCTGGCTGGCGAGTGGCGTGAGCTTCAGCCAGGGATGACGTTGACCGTGGAGCCGGGCTGTTATGTCCGACCCGGCGAAGGCGTGCCGGAGCAATTTTGGAACATCGGCATCCGCATCGAGGACGATGTGGTTGTGACCGAATCGGCTTGCGAGGTGTTGACCGGGATTGCGCCCAAAAAAGTGGCCGATATCGAGGCCTTGATGAGGGATAGTAAAGAGCGAGATAAAAATGCTTAACCATGTTGATGTACTGGTGGTTGGCGGCGGTCCAGCGGGTGCCGCGCTGGCATTGGGCCTGAAGGACAGCGGACTGAAAGTGATGGTGCTGGAGGCGGGCGGTGGTTCCCCCCTCCCCAACCCTCCCCCGCTTGCGGGAGAGGGGGCAATGGACAGAAGCGATGCTTATCCCGATCCGCGCGCGCTGGCTCTGTCGTATGGGGCGAAAATGTTGTTGCAGCGTCTGGCTGTCTGGGACAAGGTACAGGGCGCGACACCTATTGAGAAGATACACATTTCCCAGCGCGGCGGTTTTGGCCGGGCGGTGCTTGATGCTGGGGAAGCCGGCGTAAAGACGCTCGGTTATGTGGTGAATTACAGTGCGTTGGGTGCGGCAATGCAGGCGACCTTGCATCAGAACAATCCTCTTCACCTGGGTGGCGCGCGGGTGCTGGAGGTGAAATCCACCCCCGGTTTTGGTCTGGCCCGATTCGAGCGCGGGGGGGAAGAGCATGAAGTGACCGCCAGTCTGCTGGTACTGGCCGACGGCGGACGCAGCCTGGGGCAGGTGCCTGGCGTGTCGCGCCACATCGTCGATTATGATCAGACGGCAATTATCTGCCACGTGATGACCGATGCGCCCCAGCGCCACATTGCCTACGAGCGTTTTACGCCCAAAGGACCGATGGCGCTGCTGCCCTCGGGCGAGGGCTATGATCTGGTCTGGACCGCACGGCCTGACGAGGCGGCGTCCCTGCTGCTTCTGGATGATCCGGGCTTTTTACAGCAACTGAGTGAGCGCTTTGGCTCTCGTGCCGACGCATTTGTGCAGGCCGGAAAACGCAGTGCGTTTCCACTCAGCCTCAAATACGCCCGCCCGGTGACAGCACAGCGCCTGGCCCTGATCGGGAACGCCGCCCAGGCCATGCATCCGGTCGCCGGGCAGGGTTTTAACCTCGGCTTGCGCGATGCTTGGGAACTGGCGGAAACCATCCTGAAAACGCCACGCGCCGAACTGGGCGGTTCGGCCATGCTGGCGCAGTACCGCGACCGCCGCCGCTCCGATACCAGTGGAGCGATTCTCTTCACCGACTTGCTGGTACGGGCTTTTTCCAACGACTATCATGGCTTGCGAATCGCGCGTGGGGCTGGCCTGGCCTTGCTGGATAGCTTGCCGTTTGCCAAGAAATGGGTGGCCAGAAAAATGATATTTGGAGCCAAGGGCTGATGAACTACGACGTTGTGATCGTTGGCGCCGGTTTGGTCGGCGCCTCGCTGGCGCTGGCGCTACGCGACAGCGGCTTGAAGCTGGCGCTGATCGAAGGCCGTGAGCCTGTCCCGCTGCCTGATGACGCAAGTTGGGATAGCCGGGTGTATGCCATCAACCCGGCGAATGCCCGCTTTCTTGACCAGCATGGCGTCTGGAGTGCGCTGGGTGCATCACGTATTGAACCAGTCCACGAAATGCATATCTGGGGCGACGATGTTTCCGCGAAACTCGATTTCACCGCTTATCAGGCGGGTGTGTCAGAGCTGGCATTTATCGCGGAAAGCCGGCTGATTCAGGATGGCTTATGGCGCGCCCTGCAAACGCAGGAAAACCTCGATATTCTGTGCCCGGCGGCTTGTGCTTCTCTGGAAGTCGGCGAGGATGCGGCTACTGTCAGCTTGCAGGATGGCCGCCAGCTCCAGGCCAAACTGCTGGTCGGAGCGGATGGGAGAGAATCCTGGGTGCGCGCCCAGGCTGGCATAACGGCGCAGCCCCGCGCCTACAATCAGGCTGGGGTGGTGGCCAATTTCGAGATCGAAAAGCCACATCGCCAGGCAGCCTTTCAATGGTTCAGAGAGGACGGCATCCTGGCTTGGCTGCCCTTGCCGGGAAAGCGGATTTCCATCGTCTGGTCGGCCTACGACGAACTGGCTGGTGAATTGCTAAGCTTGCCTGCCGATGAATTTACCCGTCGGGTACAGGAGGCGGGCAAGAACACCCTGGGGCACATAAAATTGGTCACTCCCCCAGCGGCTTTTTCGCTGCGTCTCCTGAATCTGGCGCAACTGGTCCGGCCGCGAATAGCGCTGATCGGCGATGCGGCGCATAACGTTCATCCGCTGTCCGGTCAGGGCGTCAATCTGGGTTTCCAGGATGCCATGACGCTGGCCAGCGTGTTGCAGCAACGCGAGCCCAAACGCGACTGCGGCGACTATCACTTGTTGCGCCGCTATGAAAGGGCGCGCAAGGAAGACATTCTTGCCATGCAACTGGTGACGGACGGTTTACAGAAACTGTTCAACAACGCCAATCCCTTGTTGCGAGCACTGCGCAATACCGGCCTGGGTCTGACCAATCATCTGGATGCGCTGAAAAACCGCCTGATCCGACACGCCATTGGGGAACCGGGGTAGCATATCCCGGTCTGTGGTCTTGGCAATAAACATACTTACACAACTAAACTAGGAATCGTCATGCGCTCACTCAACCGCCTCGCCATCGCTTTATCGCTTGCCTTCTCTGCTGTCGCAGCGCAGGCCGGTGAGGCTGAAATCAAGAAAACCATTGAAACCCAGTTTGTCGGCAGCAAGGTGCAAAGCGTCACCAAAACGCCTTACTCCGGTTTGTACGAAGTGGTGCTGGAAGGCCCACAACTGGCTTATGTAGATGAGAAAGCCAACTACCTGTTCATGGGTTCGGTGCTGGATCTAAAAAATCAGAAAAACCTGACCGAAGAGCGCATGCAAAAGCTGACCGCGATCAAGTTCGATACCCTGCCGCTGGAGCTGGCGATCAAGACCGTCAAGGGCAATGGAAGCCGCAAAATCGCGGTTTTTTCCGATGCGGATTGCCCCTACTGCAAGAAGTTTGAGGAAGAACTCAAAAACGTGAAAGATATCACTGTGTACACCTTCCTTTACCCGATCGACTCTCTGCACCCACAGGCGGGAATGAAATCCAAGCAGATCTGGTGCGCCCCCGACAAGGTCAAGGCTTGGGAAGACTACATGCTCAGGGGGGTGTTGCCGAAAAATGAAGGCAATTGCGACAACCCCGTGGCCAAAACCGCTGAACTGGGCCGCAAGTATAATATTCAGGGTACGCCCGCCATCGTTTTTAGTGATGGCCGCCGAGTGCCGGGCATGATCCCAGCCCCAAAACTGGAACAGATGCTGGAGGCTGCTGGCGGTTCCGTTGGCGGAAAGAGCGGCAAATAATGCAAAATTTCTGGAATGAGCGTTTTGGCGGCGAGGACTATTTTTATGGCGTCAAGCCGAATGCGTTTCTAGCTTCGCAGGCAGCGCGGCTGAAACCGGGGTGGAGCGCGCTTTCCGTTGCTGATGGGGAGGGGCGAAACGGTGTGTGGCTGGCCGAACAGGGACTGGATGTACTGGCTATCGATTTTTCCGAGCAGGGTTTGCAAAAATCCGCCAGACTGGCTGCTTCCCGTGGTGTTTCCCTGCAAACCGAACAGGCTGATGTCTATGCCTGGCAATGGGATGAGAACCGCTTCGATGTCATTGTGGCGATTTTCATCCAGTTCGCTTCTTCGGCGCAGCGCCCGGCCCTGCATCGTTCGATCCAGAAGGCATTGAAGCCGGGCGGCTTGCTGCTTCTGCAAGGCTACACGCCCAAACAACTGGAGTTCGGAACAGGCGGTCCGTCCAATGTCGATAACCTCTATACGGCAGAAGATTTGCGGCATGATTTCGAAAGCATGAAAATTTTGCACCTTTGCGAACATGAATCTTCCATTGATGAAGGCCCTGGCCACAGTGGCATGTCGGCGCTGGTCGATCTGGTGGCGAGGAAGGTGTAAGGGTCATTATCTGAAGAGTCATGAGTGATGGGTAAGCGGTAATGAGAATAGGGGGTGGTTTTACCCATTCCTCATTCCCCATCACCATAACCCATGGCTTTCTCCGTGGTTCAAATGCAGTTTTAGCAATTGTTTTTCGGTTGTTAAGCCCCAATAGTCTGGTTCTTACCCCTTCAGGGTAGAATATGCCCTGATCTGTTGAAGACGAACCCATGCAAACTGTTTCATTTCAGCCAACGCAGAATCTGGAGCCATCCGACGGCGCCTACAAAATCCCTGCGCTCAGGGTGTTGTCCGAGATCGCGACCAGCCTTTCGACAGAAAATGATCTGGAAGCGTTGCTTGAGCGTTTTCTGGGCACCATGGTCAAGCTGGCGGGCGCGGATGCCGGTGCGGTCAGGGTGCTGACGGCAGAGGGTGCGCATTTGAGGCTGGTTGGTTCGCTGGGCTTGCCGCCGGAGATTGTCGAGCAGGAAGAGTACGTCGAGCTCGAATGCGGTTTGTGTGGCGAGGCGACGCGCAAAAGTTCGCACCGCCACAGCGCCAATGTTCATTTTTGCTCCGAACGCAATTCACACAGCTACTTCGGTTCGCGTTGCAAGCACATCATCGCGGTTCCGCTGCGCTATCAGGGCAAGGTTCTGGGCGTCTACAACCTCTTCATGGCCAGCGATAACGCGGTGCCGGAGGATGTCGCCCTGTTGTTCGATTCGATCAGCGAACATCTCGGCATGGCGCTGGAAAATGCCCGCCTGACGCGGGAAAACATGCGCATCACGCTGATGAACGAGCGCCAGATGCTGGCTAACGAGCTGCATGATTCGCTGGCGCAAACCCTGGCCTACATGCGCATGCGGGTGTCCCTGCTGCGTGATTCGATGGAAAAGTCCGATGCCGAGGCCTCCTCCCGCTATCTGGAAGATGTCAGCGAGGGGCTGGATACTGCGTACTCGGGTTTGCGCGAATTGCTGACGCACTTTCGCAACCGCATGGACCCCAGGGGACTGCTGCCTGCGTTGCAGGATATCGTGAACGGTTTTTTCAAGAAGACTGGAATCTTCATCAATTTTGCCAACCTGACCCCCGATCTCAAGTTGACGCCAGACCAGGAAGTCCAGGTCTTTCACATCGTTCAGGAAGCGCTGGCCAATATCAACAAGCACTCCCGCGCCCAGGATGTCAGCCTGACTATCAGCCAGGATGAAGACAACCATTATCTGGTGAGTATCGAGGACGATGGTGTTGGCATTCCCAGTCAGCCAGACAAGCCGGAAAACGGCCAGACCATGCATTTTGGACTCAATATCATGCACGAACGCGCGCAAAGACTGGGAGGAACGATCCAGATCGAATGTCTGCCCAACCGGGGTTCACGAGTTCAGTTGAGATTTCCGCCAAGCAAAAAGGATCATGCCAAATGAGCATCCGCGTCCTGTTGCTGGATGATCACACCCTGTTTCGCAAGGGGCTGGCCGAGTTGCTTGATCGCAGTGGTCAAATCCAGGTCGTCGGCACCAGCAGCCATGCGGAAGAAGCGCGCCGGATGCTGGCTGAACTCAAACCGGACGTGATGGTTACCGACCTGCACATGCAGCCTGTGGGCGGCTTGGCGTTGCTCCGACAGTTGCAACAGGAAGGCAATACAGTCCCGGTACTGGTGCTGACAGTCAGCAACGCCGAAGAAGACCTGGCCAATGCCTTGCGTGCCGGCGCGCGCGGCTATCTGCTCAAGGATATGGAGCCCGATGACGTGGCCGATGCCATTTTGCGTGCAGCGCGCGGCGAAACGGTGGTGGCGCCATGCATGACCATGAAGCTGGTCGGCCTCCTGCAAAACAACCAGCCCGCCGCCCAACCCGCTTCCCTGCTCGATCTGCTGACCCAGCGCGAGCGCGAAATCCTGTCGCACCTGGCGCTGGGCGAAAGCAATAAAGTCATCGCCCGCCAGCTCGACATCAGTCACGACACGGTCAAGCTTCACGTGCGGCACATACTTTCCAAGCTGAATCTGACTTCGCGCGTCGAGGCCGCCATTTATGCGGTTGAGCACAAGATGTCCAACGCAGCGCAAAATTTAATTAACCCTCTCTGATTTTTCCGGAAGCCTTATGCAATTTCTGCCCATTTTTCTCGATATTAAAAACCAGCCCTGTACGGTTGTGGGCGGCGGCGAAGTCGCCGCGCGCAAAGTGGACGTGCTGCTCAATTCAGGCGGCAAGGTGACGGTTATTTCGCCCGAATTATGCGGCGCGCTCGCACGGCAACTGGATGATGGAAAGATTGCTCACCTCCTGACGCATTTTGCGCCCGAGCATCTGGGGCAAACCGTTCTGGTTATCGCCGCGACTGATGACCGTGCAGTCAACGCCCAGGTGTCTGAACTGGCTCGCGCCCGCAGCCTTCCAGTCAATGTGGTGGACGACCCGGCGTTATGCTCCTTCATCATGCCATCCGTGGTAGACCGTTCCCCGGTCATTGTCGCTGTTTCCACCGGGGGATCGTCGCCGGTGCTGGCGCGCTTGTTGCGCGCCCGCCTGGAAACCCTGATTCCGGGCGCATATGGAAGGCTGGCCACGATGGCGGACTCATTCCGCAGCAAGGTCAAGCAGCATTTCAGCGAGCCGGGTCAGCGGCGTGTTTTCTGGGAAAAAGTCCTGCAAGGCCCCATCGCCGAGATGGTCTACGCCGGGCGCGAAAGCGAAGCGGTCAAGGCGCTGGAGCAGGCCATAGAAGAAGGTGCGCCGGATGCCAAACCCATCGGGGAAGTCTATCTGGTGGGCGGCGGGCCGGGGAATCCGGATCTACTGACTTTCCGTGCCTTGCGCCTGATGCAGCAGGCGGATGTCATCGTGTATGACAATCTGGTCACCCAGCCGGTGCTGGACATGACCCGTCGCGATGCGGACCGGATTTTTGTCGGCAAACAGCGCGCCAACCACGCCATGCGCCAGGAGGAAATCAACGAATTGCTGGTCAAGCTGGCCAAGGAAGGTAAGCGCGTACTTCGCCTGAAAGGCGGAGACCCCTTTATTTTTGGTCGCGGTGGTGAAGAAATCGAAACCCTCTCGGCCAACCACATCCCGTTTCAGGTTGTTCCCGGCATCACCGCCGCGTCCGGTGTCGCCTCTTATGCCGGCATTCCGCTGACGCACCGCGATTATGCCCAAGCCTGTGTCTTCGTCACCGGCCACCTCAAGGACAACACCATGGATCTGGATTGGGACATGCTTGCGCGCCCCAACCAGACAGTGGTGATTTACATGGGTCTGCTGGGTTTACCGGTCCTGTGCCAACAGTTGATCGCCCACGGACTGACGGCGGAAACGCCCGCCGCCATCGTGCAGCAGGGTACCACGCCCAGCCAGCGCGTCGTAACCGGCACGCTGGGGAACCTGCCCACGCTGGCCGCCGAAGCCCAACTCAAACCCCCAACGCTGATCATTGTCGGCAAGGTGGTCAGCTTGCAGGGAAAACTGAACTGGTTTGTGCCTGATCAGGCCGCTGAGGGCAACTTTGCGATCACGCGTAACAATTAACCCGAATATTTTTCAAAATGACAACCAAGCCCTTGTTTGATGACGAAAATCAGCCCCAGGATAAAACACTCAGCATCGCCACGAACCAGCATCAGGCGCCACTCTCCAAAGGCCAGAAGACATTCAATAGCTTGATCAAACAGATCGAGAAGAAGCGTGCCCAATTAGCCGAATGGGAGGCCGCGATTGCGGCCTATCAGCAAAAACATGCCAGCGAGATGATGCCCCTGGCGACCAAAGCGGTCGATTTACAAGTCGAACTGGTGCGCAAGCTTGACCATGCTATCGGTCAGAAAGGGCTGACCAAGACTGAGCGCAGGATGATCCGGGATCTGATTACCGAACTGGCCGGGGGTCTGGTTGGTCAGCGTGACGATGCGGAATTGAAGGCGATTTACAACAAGCACAGTCAATCGGACTATGACAGCGAAGAGGCCGCCTATATGGGTGGCATGAAGACCATGCTGGAAGAATCGTTGGGATTTGAGCTGGGTGACGATGTGGATATAAGCTCCCCCGAAGACGTATTGCAACGTCTCTATGCCCAGTTTGAGGCGGAACAACAAGCGCAGGAAGAAGGCCGGGCGAAGAAGAAAAAAACCGCCAAACAACTCGCCAAGGAGGCGAAGCAGGAAGCCGAAGAAAAACAAACCAGCCTGTCCATCCGCGAAGTTTATCGCAAACTGACCAGCGCCCTGCACCCCGACCGTGAGCCTGACCCGCAGGAACGAGCGCGTAAAACCGCCTTGATGCAACGCGCCAACCTGGCCTATGAAAAGAACAACCTGTTGCAATTGCTGGAGCTGCAACTGGAATTGGAGCACATCGACCAGGCCGCCATCAACAATCTCAGCGAAGACCGGTTGAAACACTACAACAAAATTCTACGGGAACAACTCGGCGAACTGGATCAGGAAATCGGGTATGTTGAACAGGGGTTCATCATGACATTTAACCTCTCTCCTTTCATGAACCTCTCCCCTGGCGTCATCCAGCGCGAACTCGCCGCAGGCATCGTTCGCGTCAAGCACGCCATTCGCGACTTAAAAAAAGACCTGCTTGCTTTTGAAGACATTAAAAATCTCAAGTCCTGGTTAAAAAACATGCGACAGCAGTCCGCGATGGACTATTTCGACGATTCGTCGTTCTGAGCTTGTTAATGTAAAACAGCGCGATACCCCAATGGGCACAAAACGCTGCCTCAGTATTTCGCCAAAAAGAAGGAAAGATGAATTCACCTCGTGACCGGTAAGGCGAGGCCAACTGACCGGGAATACCAGGTTTGCGGAACAAGTTGAGCAGATTGTCGGGCGGCGAATAGAAACGCGCGGACCGGGGCGACCGGTTAGGGATGCATGAGAGTGTTGAAAATAAATCTGTCCCCTTTATCAAATCTGTCCCCTTTATCAGTGGGCAGCGCAATTGGTGCAGGTATGGGCTTGCCGCCGCTTATGGCATCTACCAGATGTGCAAAGATACGGATTGCGACAAGGAATGGAGGGAGGCCAGAAGAGTGTGTCGCCAACTGATCTATGAGCAACTAGAACAGCAAGCTGGGTGGCGGAAATAGGGTTAAAAGGTGAATCGTGATTAAGGGCCATAAATACCCAACTAACGAATCTGAACTACAGGCTATCCTGCGTACCGCCTATGGTTTGGCCCAGAAAGAAAAATATGAAGAAGCTTTGGATATATGTAATTGGTTGATCGAGGGCGAAAGGACGAAGGTACCCGCTGGCTACAAGGTATATATTCTAAAAAGGGGACAGATTTATTTATCCAATAGAAACGCGCGGACCGGGGCGACCGGTTAGGGATGCAAGAGAATGTTAAAAATAAATCTGTCCCCTTTGTCAAATCTGTCCCCTTTGTCTGTCAGAGCCAGGAAAATGCGCCAAGCTTGGTAGAAAAACGGACATGGAAATTCACGCCGGTGGAAGACGATGGACAGGTCGTTGATGAAACACATGCTGCGGTGGAACTCGCAATTTCAAGCGCAAAGTAGTTCCCAAGAGTGTTCTAACTGTCATGGCGAATCGCCGCCCAAAATCATGAGGCAGCGCCTCGCCATGACAGTTATCGATGGCGTTTTGTCATGGCATCCAGCCCCTCATCAATCGCCCGATCCAGGTAAGCGCCGTAAAAGTCCGGGGTGGAAAGACCGACCAGTGGTTCGCTGAGCGGCGCGCCTTGCGGACTGAAGACGATCACGGTGGGGGTGAGCTTGATATGGTGACGCCTGGAAAACTCTTTATGTGTAGTTTGCTTGCCGTTGAAATCGCGTAGTGACGCAGCGCTGCTAACGGTGATTTGCCGCATGGAAATCTTGCGGGCATATTCCGGGTTGCGCAGCATTGGCAGGAGAAACTCTGTCTTGACCTGGGTGCAATAGGCGCAGTGCGATGCGGTGAAAAAGAGCAGCAGCGGCAGTCCTCTGGCCTGGGCTTCGCTGGCTTCGGTTTGCAGGTTGACGGCATCGGGCAGATGGACATCTGCCGACCGCGCGGGGGAGAGAGTGATCCATGTTAAACTTGCCGCGAAAAAACATGCCCTAAGAACATTCAAAGCCATCATCAGCAGGTACCTGTCTTGAAAAATTCGATCATCATCGCTTCGCGCGAAAGTGCTCTGGCCATGTGGCAGGCACATCACGTCCAAGGCCGCTTGCAGGCATTATATCCACAAATGGACATCAGCATCCTTGGCATGACCACCACGGGCGACCAGATATTGGACTCCCCGTTGGCAAAAATTGGCGGCAAGGGCTTGTTCGTCAAGGAGCTGGAGCAGGCGCTGGAAGAAGGCCGCGCGGACATCGCGGTGCATTCCATGAAAGATGTGCCCATGACACTACCGCCGGGGTTTATTCTGGCGGCTACAGGGGAACGCGAAGATCCGCGTGATGCGTTTGTTTCCAACCGTTATTCAAACCTGGAAGCGCTTCCGGAAGGCAGCGTGGTAGGCACTTCCAGCCTGCGGCGCGAGTGCCAGTTACGCGCCCGGTTTCCCCATCTGGTCATCGAGCCGTTGCGGGGCAATATTCAAACCCGTTTGCGCAAGTTGGACGAAGACCAGTTCGCCGCCATCATTCTGGCGGCTGCGGGACTCAAGCGCCTGGAGTTGGGGCATCGCATCACCGCGCTGATCGAACCGGAGCAAAGTTTGCCGGCAGTTGGTCAGGGCGCATTGGGAATCGAGTGCCGCGAGGGCCGCGACGATCTGGTCGAATTGCTGGCGCCGCTCCACCATGCGACAAGCGCGGCCTGCGTCGCGGCGGAGCGCGCCATGAGCCGGGCGCTGGCAGGCAGTTGCCAGGTGCCGCTGGGCGGATTCGCCATCATCGAGCAGTCCACATTATGGCTGCGCGGTTTTGTCTCCAGCGTCGATGGTCAGCGCGTGGTGCGCCACGAACTGCGCGGCAAACCGGAACATGCCGCGCAAATCGGCGCTGAAATGGGCGCGCATCTGATCGCGTCCGGTGCGGATAAAATCCTTGCGGAACTCGGCATGCAATGATGCTGATTTCAACAATTGAACCACGGGGCGCACGGGGTACACGGGGAAATGGGGTAAGCAGGGCTGGGCGGTTTTTTGCCCAACTCGCAAAGCCATGGGATTTTGAACAGGACAAATCCCGATCTCACCCAATGAGTGACAGAGGTGGACACGTAACACGTCAATTTTACCCCGTGCCCCCCGTGGTTGATTGAGTTTTGGGGTAATGCAACCTCTTCAAGGTTTGGGTGTACTGGTCACGCGCCCGGCACACCAGGCAGCCAATCTTGCTCGCCTGATCAGCGATGCGGGAGGCGAGCCGATTTTGTTTCCTGTTCTGGAAATTCTCGATCCCAGCGATCAAACTGCCTTGCTGGCAACGCTCTCTCGTCTGGATGCCTTCGATCTGGCCATTTTCATCAGCCCCAACGCAGTCAACAAGGCCATGAACCTGATTTTGGCGCGGCGATCCTGGCCCGCCAGTTTGGGCGTTGCCGCGATCGGTAAGGGCAGTCGCCGGGAGTTGCTGCGCTATGGCATGGAAAATGTGCTGGTGCCAGAAAACCGGTTTGACAGCGAAGGACTGCTTGCCTTGCCCTCGCTTCAGGCGATGCAGGGACGCCAGGTAGTGATTTTTCGGGGGGAAGGCGGGCGCGAGCTGTTGGGCGATACCCTGATGGCGCGTGGCGCAGCGCTGGAATATGCCGAATGTTACCGGCGTGGCAAGCCCACCCTGGACGCTGCACCACTCTTGCACCGCTGGGCGCGTGGGGAAATTCATGCCGTGACCGTGACCAGCAGCGAGAGCCTGCACAATTTATTTGATCTGCTGGGCAAACTCGGTCAACAATGGCTCAGGAAAACCCCCTTGTTTGCACCGCACGAAAAAATTGCCGCCTTGGGCGCCAGTCTCGGGCTGGAAAGCGTGATCGTCACGCCGGAGGGGGATGAAGGCATGCTCGCGGGATTGATCGAATGGCAGACACACCAGACACCTTGAATGCGCCACAGGCGACGCTGAATACACCAGAGCCACCGCTAGGGGTGGCCAGCCAGGCCACGAGCCAGACGGTCGTTGCGACCGGCTACCTCAGCCTCGGGCTGGTGGTGGCGCTGATGGCCCTGATTTCAGTCGGCTGGTTGTGGGTGGATACCCGGCAACGGGAGGCCGCCATGGACGTGAACCTCAGCAAGCGCCTGGAAGGCTTTGATGTGCGCGGAAAGGAAAGTGCGGCGCAGGCCAAACAGTCGCAGGAAGCGCTACGGGAGGCGCAGGCCCGGCTGGAATTGCTGGAACAGAAGCTGGCCGAATCTCAGACCAGGCAGGTCGCGTTGGCAGAGATGTATCAGGAGATGGCCCGTAATCGGGATGAGTGGGCGCTTGCTGACATCGAACAGATTTTGCTCGTTGCCAGCCAACAACTGCAACTGGCCGGCAACGCCAGAGCCGCCCTGGCAGCCTTGCAAATGGCCGATGGACGCTTGCAGCGCATGGACAAGCCGCAGTTCTTTGCCCTCCGCAAAGCCATCATCAAGGACATAGAGCAGCTACAAGCCTTGCCCATGGTGGACATGGCCGGACTGAACCTGCGTCTGGAAAACCTGGCGCTGGAAGTCGATGAATGGGTCTTG
The DNA here is from genome assembly GCA_030690895.1 of Sulfuricellaceae bacterium. GTDB lineage: Bacteria > Pseudomonadota > Gammaproteobacteria > Burkholderiales > Sulfuricellaceae > Sulfurimicrobium. Next base: position 43,590 of record JAUYFQ010000029.1, on the reverse strand, counting down.
TTGCCGGGGCGCGCCGAACCGCAAAAGAAGGTTGCCGAAAAGACCGCCTCAGGCGCTGCGGCGAGTGATGCCTGGTGGCAACGTCTGGGTCAGGAAGTCTGGCGTGATGTCCGGCAGATGGTACGTATCCAGAACATGGAGAAGCCCATGCTTCCCCTGCTGGCGCCAGAGCAGGCCTACTTCCTGCGCGAAAACCTGAAACTGCGCCTGCTCTCGGCGCGTCTCGCGCTACTTCAGCACAATGAAGAGAGTTTCAAGGCAGACATCCAGGCTGCCGAAAAGTGGCTGAGCCGTTATTTTGATCCACGCGACCCCGCTACCCAGAAGGCGCAGACACGCCTGAAACAACTCGCTCAAAGCCGCCTGACGATAGAAATGCCGGATATATCCGCCAGCCTTGGTGCGGTGCAGTCTTTCAAGCTAAGCCGGGAAAAAATCAGGCCATGAAGCCTCTGTTTGAAATTCTGGCTGCATTGGTATTGGCCGTTGCCCTGGTGATGGCGGCTCGCTTCAGTGAGGGGTATGCGTTGCTGGTTTACCCTCCCTGGCGGGTGGAGTTGTCCTTGCCACTTCTGGCCGTACTGGTATTGCTGGCTTTCGTCGTCATGCATGTTTCCATCCAGCTGGTTTCCCACGCCATTGCCCTGCCCAGGCGGGTGCGCATGTTCAAGAGCGAGCGTCGCCAACAATCAGGGCGACGTGCCATGCTGGACGGCGCGCTGGCTTTCGCGGCTGCGCGCTTTGAGGAGGCGGAAAAATTCTCTGCCAGCGCGCTGGATGCCGGGGAAGAGCCCGAGCTCAACGCCCTGATCGCAGCTCGTTCGGCCGATGCGCTGGGTGCGCTGGCGCGGCGCGATGTTTATCTAGGTCGGGTGGGGAAAGCCGTCCAGGATTATCCGGAAGCGGGGTTCGGCAAATATATGGAGCCGAGTCAGGGAGGGAATGTAGGGGCGAATTTACTTGTGCCCTGTGGGTATTCGCCAAAGGCGGTTAATACCCATGGGCACAAGAACCGCCCCTACAAGTGCTAATGGACATTAATCTGGGATTAACCCAAACCACAGCTCAATGCCTGCCCGGCTGGGGCAAATCGGCGCGCCCTTTAACATGCTGGATCATTTTCAGAACAGCGTCGCCAGCGTGAGTGGCCTGCAAGCAGGTTTCCTGATGAGAAAGCGGCCAGACACGGAATAGCTCATCTGCAAAGGCTTGACCGATGCTGTCGATCCCGTTGAAATCCAGCTCGACTTCACTGAAGTTTTCAAAGCGAGTCACAACCCGCCGGGCTTGCGACCGGGAGACCAGATTACCTTCCAGCGCAGCCAGCGTCAGAAAGAATCGAGTCCGGTAAAACAGCAGATTTTCAGCATCGCAATAACGGTTGAAAATTTGCTCCATGGTTTTAGTGCTGTGATTCTGGATCTCCATGCGTATCCGCGTACCTGATCGCGCAGGCGCCGCCTGAACATCGCACCGATCATCGGAAAATGTGACCAATAGCTCGCCAGCCTGTATGACAAATTGATCGAAAGCCTTGCTGGCGAAGAACAAGCCCTCGCCGCTATGCTGCTCGGGGGCAATGGTCAACTTCCCTTTTACCAACTCGATCAGCGCGTGAGTTTCCGAGTCGAAATCAAAGAATTCCTTGAGCCGGGCAAAAACGCCAACGCCATCATCCTCAATTTCCAGTATTGTTTTCTGCTGATCCTGACTGCCACGGACGACCAGATTGTTGGCCTTGGCATGGTCAATCGCATTATTCAGTATTTCGGTCACGCCATATTCGCAAATGCCCAGCACATTCGCCGGTAGTTGAAGCGCTGGGGCATAGGTCTGCGTCCAAACGCGGAATTCGTCTTTAACCAGCGAGATCGGAAAGTGTTTTTCAAATTGCATGCGCGTTCAACCCGGAGAAAACGTAAAGGCATCCGCAAAGAATGCCTCTTCAGGCAGGCCGCGCGCCAGGAAGGCTGATCTCCCGGCTTCGACCATTTGCGGCGCACCGCAGGCGTAAACCTGGAAGCCTTCGAGCGTGTCGAAGTCATCCAGAATCGCCTGATGTACCAGGCCAGTTCGGCCCGGCCAGTGGTCTTCAGGCTGTGGCTCAGACAGTACGGGGATAAAGGTAAAGTTGGGGTGGGTTTCCTGCCACTGGCCTGCCAGTTGTCCCATGTACAGATCCTTCAGGCTGTGCGCACCCCAATACAGCACCATCTGGCGTTTGCTATGCGTCTGGAAGGCCTGTTCAAGCATGCTCTTGATGGGTGCGAAGCCAGTTCCGCCAGCCATGAAAAGGATGGGTTTGTCGCTGTCATCGCGCAGATAAAAGCTGCCGTGGGGGCCATCGAAACGCAGGATGGTCTTTTCCTCCATCTGTCCGAACACCGTGTCGGTGAACAGACCACCGGGAACATGGCGGACATGTAGCTGCAGGAAGGCGTCATCATTCGGGGCGTTGGCAAGAGAAAAACTGCGACGTTTGCCATCCTTGAGCAGAATGTCGATATACTGCCCGGCCAGAAATTCCAGGCGTTCGTTGGCAGGCAATTTCAGGTGTAGTTCCATGACATCCGGCGCCAGTCTGAGCATGGTTTGCACCCGGCAAGGCATGGTTTTGATGGGGATGTCGCGTGCGGCGCCAACTTCCTTGCACTCGATCATGACATCGGACAAGGGCGTTGCTGTGCAGAATAGCGCCATTCCAGCTTGTTTCTCGCTTTCAGACAAGGCATTTGCCTGATACTGGCCATAATCCACTTGGCCTTCGAGGATTTTTCCCTTGCAGCTTCCGCAGGCGCCATTGCGACAACTGTGGCGGAGAGTAAAGCCTTCCCTGGCGGCAGATTCGAGCAGGGTTTCTCCGGCTTCCATTTGAAACTGGTGGCCGCTGGGCTTGATGGTGACTTGAAATGGCATGTTTGACCCTGAGATTTCGTTAATGCAAAAAATACTGATTATCGGCTTTGGCGACATCGGCAGTCGTGTTGCGGAAAAACTGGCCAGTCGTTGCCATTTGTACGCCCTGGTGCGCAGTGAAGCTACTGCCGTGCGAGCCAGGCAGCTTGGCGCGATCCCGGTGATGGGCGACCTGGATGACCCTGTTTCTCTACGCCGCTTGCGCGGTCTCGCGGATATGGTGCTGCATTTTGCGCCCCCTCTGCGGCAGGGTACGCGTGATCGCCGCACTCGACATTTGGTCGCGACCTTAAATAGCGGAAAAATTTTACCACAGCGTCTGATCTACATCAGTACCACGGGCGTCTACGGTGATTGCCAGGGAGAGGTTGTTCGTGAGACACGGCCATGCCGTCCGACAACGGCTCGGGCAGTCAGGCGGGCGGATGCGGAGTCCGTGCTGCGGCGCTGGGGCGCCCATCGTGGCGTGCAGGTCAGTATTTTGCGCGTGCCCGGCATTTACGCGCCTAACGGGCATGCCCGTTTCCCCCTCCCCAGCCCTCCCCCGGCGGGAGAGGGGGATGCAGGCTCGCTGCGCGAGTTTCATGTTGGACGCCTGCCTGTCGAACGGCTGGAGAAGCGTGTTCCGGCTTTGTGCGCAGAAGACGATGCGCATACCAACCATATCCATGCTGACGACCTGGTTCGTATCATTGTGGCTGCCATGTTTCATGGTCGTGCTGGCAGGGTTTACAATGCGGCAGATGATACGCCGATGAAAATGGCGAACTATTTTGATCTGGTCGCCGATTACCTGCATCTGGAACGACCACGGCGCATTTCATGGGCTGAAGCGCAAAAGGAGATTTCCCCCGGTATGTTGTCCTATATGAACGAGTCGCGCCGCATTTCGAACACGCGCATCAAGCAGGAACTCGGCGTGCGGCTACGCTATCCGGGTGTGGCTAACTGTCTTGGCGAAGCGCCGCCCAGTATCATGAAGCAGCGCTCCGCCAAGACAGTTCCCCTCTCTCCTGACTCTCTCCCAGAGGGAGAGAGGGACGCAGGCTCGCTGCGCGAGTTTCACGTTAAAGGATTGGCGCATGCAGACTGATCCGCGCGCAGCCATCGGCGTGTTTGATTCCGGCGTCGGGGGTCTGACAGTGGTTCGCGCCCTGATGGAGCGCTTGCCGTTTGAGAATATTATCTATTTTGGCGACACGGCGCGCGTGCCCTATGGGGTTAAATCGGTTGAAACCATATCCCATTACACCCGTGAGATTACCGAGTTTCTGCTGCAAAAGCAGGTCAAGATGCTGATTGTCGCCTGCAACACCATGGCGGCGGTCGCTTCGCAGGTCGTGAAGGATCTTTCGCCGGTGCCGGTGCTGGATGTGATCGATGCTGGCGCGCTGGGCGCAATTGCTGCGTCCGAGCGCAGGCAAGTGGGCGTGATCGGCACGCCGACCACCATCAACAGCAATGCCTACGCCCGCGCCATTCACCAATATGAACCGGATGTGCGCATTTATTCGCAGGCTTGTCCGCTGTTTGTGCCGTTGGTGGAAGAGGGGTGGCTCGATCACCCCGTGACCCGCTTGACTGCGCAGGAATACCTCAAGCCTGTTCTGGCCCAGAACGTGGATACGCTGGTGTTGGGGTGTACTCACTATCCGTTGCTCAAGCCACTGTTGCAGGATGTGGTCGGACCCGGTGTCAAACTGGTGGACTCGGCCGAGGCCATGGCGGAGGAAACAGCGGCCTTGCTGAATGAGCGAGGCATCGCCAATCCTTCACGCAGCCAGCCAAATTATGAATTTTATGTCACCGATGTTCCGTTGCGGTTTCAGACGATAGGCGAACGGTTTTTAGGCCGCACGCTTTCCAATGTGCATGTAGTGAAGTGGTAAGGAATACCCATGGCAAAAATACTCTATTTCTCGACGCTGGCAGACCGGCTTGGCAGGACGGCGGAAACCCTGACGCTGCCACCCAGCGTGAAAAATCTGCGTGATTTGCTGAAGATGCTGCGAATGCGCGGTGAAGAGTGGCCGGTTTACCTGATTGACGACAAGCTTCAGGCCACCGTGAACAAGAATTTTGTTGAAATAGATGCGCCGATCTCCGACCAGGATGAGATCGGTTTGATGCTGAGCCGTCGCTGAGTCCTACTTGAGACGTTTTTCCTCTTCTCTTTGGTACTCTCCTTCGATAATGACTTCCCCCTCGGACGCTGTCGGTCCTTGGGACGCGGCTTGCGGCTGGCGCTTGCTTCTGGGCAAGAGAAGCAAGAGGATGGCGATAAAATCGCTGACAATACCGGGAATGATCAGCAAAATTCCTGCAATCAGGGTGCGCAGGCTATCGAATATGGCGAGACTGGGCGGTTGTCCGGTCTGCAAAGACGAAAACAGGCGACCGAAAATAGCCATTTTTTCTTCCTGGATCAGCGTCCACCCCGCAAAGGCGCTGAGTATCAGCCACAGCAGGAGCCACCAGCCGATAGCGCCTGCGACCTGAATCATGACGAGAATCTCGATCAGGGGGAAAGCCAGTAAAATGAAAAACAGCATGAATTTGAGCATGGAGCGATGGAACCTCTTTTAGTAATCACCAATTTGCCGGATCAGGAAAGTGCACAGAAGCTGGCGGCTTTGCTGGTCGAGGCGCATCTGGCTGCTTGCGTGAATGTGCTGGCGCCTTGCCATTCGGTCTATCGCTGGCAGGGCGAAATCGAAACCGCCAGCGAAACGCCGCTTTTGATTAAAACATTGGCCAGCTGTTACGACAAGCTTGAAGCAGCGATTCGTGAACATCATCCCTATGAACTTCCCGAGATAATTGCCGTCCCAATTAGCGCCGGTTTGCCCGAGTATCTTGCCTGGGTGGCGGCTGAAACCTGTAGCCAATAAGGAAAACCCCATGCGTCTGATTGTTGCCGCCCTGCTTTTTTTGTTCAGCCTGTTCGCTTACGCGGAAGAAGAGTTGCTGGAGCCTGAACAGGCTTTCAAATTTTCTGCCAGTGCGACGAGCCCAAGCCAGATCGAGATTCGCTACCAGATTGCAGATGGATATTACCTCTATCGGGAAAAATTCAAGTTTGCCTCGGACACGGCCAATGCCAAATTGGGCACAGCGAGTTTTCCAGCGGGCAAAATCAAGGAAGACGAATATTTCGGCAAGGTGGAGACCTATCGCAAGCATATCGTGATCAAACTGCCCGTCGAATTGCCGCCAGGAGCAGACCGCACAATTTCTCTGAAAGTAACTTCCCAGGGCTGCGCAGATGCCGGAGTGTGCTACCCGCCATTGACCCAGACCGCAAAGATTACTTTGCCTGCCGAAAAAAGTGCGCCAGCGGCCAGTAGCGGTTTGTCAGCGTTAAATGCCCTGGCTGGCCTGGGCGCGTCCGGAAACGAGTTTCTTGAGCCGGATCAGGCTTTCAAGCTGGAGGTCAGTGCGAAGGACGCACAAACCCTGCGTGCCAATTTTTCCATTGCCGACAGCTACTATCTCTACCGTGAACGCATCAAGTTTTCCCTGCGTGATGCAAAGGGTATCAGCATAGCCAAAGTCGAATTGCCCAAGGGTGAAACCAAGACCGATCCGAATTTTGGCGTGTCCGAGGTCTATCACCATCCCTTCGAGGCATTGATTCATCTGGATGGTTCGGCGCAACAAATTGTGCTGGAAGCCAGCTATCAAGGCTGTAGCGAAAAAGGGGTGTGCTATCCACCGATTCGCAAGACGGTGACGCTTTCTCTGCCCGGGTCGGCGCTGCCATCTGCTGGTTTGGCCGCTGATTCTGCTACACCCGCCCAACAACTCCCTGCCGAGGCAACGCCGGAGACGGGGCGCGGCGCTGCGGGCGAACAAACCGCCTCATCCCGGATTGAAAACTTGCTCAAGAGCGGCGGGTTCTGGGTGGTCGTGGCGAGTTTCTTCGGCTTTGGCCTGTTGCTGGCGTTGACGCCGTGCGTGTTCCCGATGATTCCCATCCTGTCTGGCATTATCGTCGGCCAGGGGAAAGATCTGACCCGGATGCGCGCTTTTGGTTTGTCCGTCGCCTACGTAATGGGGATGGCAATTACCTATGCGGCAGCGGGTGTGGCGGCGGGGCTGTCGGGTAGCCTGCTTTCCACCGCCTTGCAGAACCCGGTGGTGCTGGGCGTATTCGCCCTGGTCTTCGTGGCGCTGGCTTTTTCGATGTTCGGGTTTTACACCTTGCAGATGCCGTCATTTATCCAGAGTCGTCTGACCACGACCAGCAACACGCTCAAGGGCGGGAGCATGACCGGCGTGTTTGCCATGGGCGCCCTGTCCGCCGTGATCGTGGGGCCCTGCGTGGCCGCACCGCTGGCCGGCGCGCTGGCATATATCGGATTGACCCGCGATGTCTGGCTGGGCGGCTGGGCGCTGTTCGCCATGGCGCTGGGCATGGGCGCACCCTTGCTGGTGGTCGGGATGTCAGCCGGGGCGCTACTGCCGCGTGCGGGCGGCTGGATGGATGCAGTCAAGGCCTTCTTTGGCGTCCTGCTGCTGGGTGTCGCCATCTGGCTGATTTCCCCGGTCATTTCCGCCTTGGCGCACATGCTATTGTGGGCGGCGCTTCTGATCGTTTCCGCCATCTACCTGAACGCGCTTGATCCGTTGCACACGCCAGTCAAAGGCTGGGCCAAATTCTGGAAAGGCGTCGGCGTCGTTGCGCTGGTTGCCGGGGTGTCGCTGCTTGTCGGTGCACTTTCGGGCGGGCGGGACATCCTGCAACCTCTGTCCGGCCTGCGCTCGAGTGAGGCTTCCCCGGCTGCGGTTGCAGCACACCCCAAGTTCGAGAAAGTGCGCGACCTGGGCGAACTGGAACAGCGCCTGCAGCAGTCCCCCGGCAAGATCGTCATGCTTGATTTTTATGCGGACTGGTGTGTTTCCTGCAAGGAACTGGAGCGATTTACCTTCACCGATGCCAAGGTTCAGGCCGCGCTGGAAGGTATGGTCTTGCTACAGGCCGACGTGACTGCCAATAGCGAAGCTGACAAGGTTTTGCTGAAGAAATTCGGCCTGTTCGGGCCGCCAGGGCTCATCTTTTTTGATCGTGCGGGTAAAGAAAAGGGGCGGATCATCGGTTATGAAAATCCGGAAACCTTTCTGGGTAGCCTGGGAACGATACTGGCTGAGTAAGCGCCACGTCCAGCTCCCTCCCCTTCCAACCCTCTCTCCCCCGGAGTACCCGATAAAGCTGGGCATAAAGGGGAGAGGGCGATCGTCCCTTCCCTTTCAAGGGGAAGGTTAGGATGGGGATGGGTTCGGGAGGGGATGGGGTTGAAACCACCACCATATTGTAACTTGTTGATTTTACGTGCACCAACCTACCCCATCCCCCTCCCAGCCTCCCCCTTGAAGGGGGAGGAGTTGTTGCCCCCCGGTTTATTTCCCTTTCTTGCCGACACGCTTCGCCGTCTCTATTTTCGGCAACAGCGAAGTCAGCGCCTGATAACGCTCAAACAAAAATGCCACCCGCTCGGCATCGGATTTGAAGCTGGTTTTGCCGTAAGCCTTGTCCACCGCCGCATCGAGTTTCTGGTGCGCTTTCAAAAGCACGGGCGGCATGGTCAGCGGGTCGTAGAGACCGGCCAGCGTTGCCTCCGGGAACTGCGCGCGGGCGTCGAGCACGGACTGGGCGGCGGTTTCAACTCGCTCCCTCACCCCAACCCCTCTCCCGGAGGGCGAGGGGCTTTTACTCCCTTCTCCCGCCGGGAGAAGGGCTGGGGATGAGGGAAAGTCAGGCCAGGGGAAATTGTTGTAGACGATGCTGGCGGAATAGCGGTAATCGCTTTTCAAGCGTCCGCATACGGCACGCCCCCAGGCCATGTGCATGGCTGAGGTCAGAACGCCGAAGTGGAAGAGGGTGGCGTTGGGGATGCATAGATTGGCATTTCCACAAACCACATCGGGGGACATAAATCCGATGGGTATATAGGAACGGTTTTCAGAAGTGTGGGCAGGCACTAACAAATAATCGCTGTCCGGTTGACGATCCTCCCCAAACAAACGAGGGGTTTCAGCAAGTTTTCGTGTCGGTGCTTTTGTGCTTGCGAGGCGCATTTGACGCACCCCATCAATACGCGTCATGACGTGAGGCAGACGCCGCAACACATCGGGGGAAATATCCTTGAGCCATAAACACCAGCGTGGGATGCCGTTGATGAACTCTTCCGCGCCCATAAAAGGACGTATCCACGGGGCGGCTCCCGGTTCAACGCTTAATAACGCGCCTTTCTCCTCATCGGTCAGTAGCAGGTGTCCGCCGTCAGTTGGCTTGCTGCCGTACACCATTTCTGGCGTGTCACCAATTGGCTTAGTTCTATTTTGCAATGCTACGTCTGGCGCATCAACCAGATACGGGTTGATATTCTCCACCGCCACGGCGTGCGGTTCGCCCTTGATGTCGGCGTATTCGTAAATCGTTTTTTCCGCCACGTCGTTGAGGCCGAAGCCGACGATGACGCAATGCACGGCGGCATTCCGGCTGGCTTCGTTGCTCCACGAAAAGGTGCGGTGAGCGAAATGGATTTTGATGCCGCGCGCCAGCAGCCAGCCCCACAGCACGCCGACCTGCTCGCCTTGGGTGATGGAGTTGGTGGAGACGAAAGCGGCTCGGACTGTAGGAGCGGGTTTACCCGCGAATTCCAAATCAATCGCGGGTAAACCCGCTCCTACAGATGTGACGCTCGCCATATACCGAGCCGCCTTCACGTACCACGCAGCGACAAAATCCAGCAACCCGGCATTCTTGATGCCGCGCACGACAAGCTCCATATCCGCTTTTTGTTGTGCGGTTTGGTATGTCTTGCCAATAAACGGCGGATTGCCAAACAGATAACTGCACCGCTCGGCAGGCAGTACGCTGTTCCAGTCGAGCGTGAGCGCGTTGCCATGCACAATCTTCGGGCTGGTTTTGAGTGGAATCCGGGCAAAGTACAGGCCGAATTCTTCGGAGACGCGCAGGTTCATCTGGTGGTCAACCAGCCACAGCGCGACCTGGGCAATTTGCGCGGGGAATTCTTCGATTTCGATGCCGTGAAACTGATCCACGTCCAGCGCGATCATCTGGTGAACGTCCAGCACCTGCTGGCCGCTGGTGTGGGCGGCGCGCAGCAGTGCGAGTTCCAGCAGCCTCAGTTCGCGGTAGGCGACGACGAGAAAATTGCCGCAGCCGCAGGCGGGGTCAAAAAAGCTCAGCGCGCGCAGTTTTTTGTGGAAGTCGAAGAGTTTGTTTTTGTGCTTTTTGATTTTCTCGAATTCAGCCCACAGCGCGTCGAGAAACAGCGGTTTGATGAGCTTGAGAATGTTTTCTTCGCTGGTGTAGTGCGCGCCGAGGTTGCGCCGCGCTTTGCCGTCCATGATGCTCTGGAACAGCGCGCCGAAAATGGCCGGGGAAATCGCGCTCCAGTCGAGCGCGCAAGCGTCGAGCAGGGCTTCTCGCATGGCGCGGTTGAAATCGGCGATGTCGATGGGCTCTTCAAACAGCTTGCCGTTGATGTAGGGAAAGGCGGCGAGCTGTTCATCGAGGTTTTTATTGCGCGCGGATTCGGGCGTGTTGAGCACCTGAAACAGCCGCGCCAGCAAGGGGCCAAGGTCGGAGCCGTCGTCGCTGGTGCGCTCTTCGATGTAAGCGCGCAGCGCCTGCGACGGCTGAAAAATGCCGGTGTCGTCGGCAAACAGGCAAAACAGTAGCCGCACCAGCAGCACTTCCAGCGCGTGGCCTTCAAAGCCGCTGGCCTTGAGCGCGTCGTGCAGCCGGCCCATGCGCTCGGCGGCCTGGATGTTGACCGGGTTTTGCGGCTTGATGGTCTGGGTCTCATATCCTGCGATAAAGCCAAAATGGCGCACGTTTTTATGCAGGTCGGCGAGCTGGAATTCAACGTAGCTTCCCTCACCCTGCCCTCTCCCGGAAGGAGAGGGTTCTTGTAGGTCATGCAGGCGGAAGGTGGCGAAGTCGCACACGACGACGTGGCGCGGCAGGTCGCGTTCCTTGATGCCGGGAAAATACTCCAGCGCCTGCGTAAAGGCGCGGTCGAGGTTCTTGCCGCGCGATTTCTGCTCTACCAGCAGTACGCCCGGCCAGAACAGATCGACGTAACCCTGATCCCCGCCAAACTTTTTGACCGCGTGCTCGAAAGTGGCGACGCGCTTGTTAGTCAGGCCGAAAATCTCGAAAAAGGCGATCCAGAAGGGTTTGGCCTCGCTGTCTTCGTTGGCGGCATCGGCCCATTCACGCGAGAAGGCGAGGGCGCGGGATTTGATTTCGTTCCAGCTAAGCGGCATGAGATTCCCTTTGTTCGGCTTATTCTACAATATCCGGGCTAGGGGATGCCCGCCCAGCCGGGCTTGGATGCCGAGCATCAGCCAATTTCCGGGATTTTGCAGCAAAAACTGGACAATTGACCCCAATTTGCGGCAAACTTCGGGCTTATGGAAACCACGCCTACAGGTGGCCGGATGCTCGCAGAGACTCGAAAAATGCTGGTATTACACGGCCCCAACCTGAATCTGCTCGGTAGCCGCGAACCCCAGCACTATGGGCGGGATACGCTGGATGACATCAATCAGCGTCTCGTTCTCCAGGCAAGGGCGGCGGCGGTCGGTCTGGAATGCTTTCAGAGCAACAGCGAAGCCGAATTGATCGATCGCATTCACCAGGCTGGGCGAGAGGGTGTTTTGTTCATCCTCATCAACCCCGCCGCCTTTACCCATACCAGCGTTGCCCTGCGCGATGCGCTGGCCGGGGTGCATATTCCGTTCGTGGAGATACACCTCTCCAATGTTTTCTCTCGCGAAGCCTTTCGCCATCACTCCTATTTCTCCGATATTGCCGTAGGCGTCATCAGCGGTCTCGGGGCCAAAGGGTATGAGCTGGCGCTGGCATTCGCACTGAGCGCCCGTGAATAAATCTACTGTGGTTCGCTTGCTACGATTTCTTCACAGGCACTAACACAACCCTGAATAAAGGATCATCATGGATCTGCGTAAACTGAAAAAACTGATCGATCTGGTAGAGGATTCCGGCATTGCCGAGCTGGAAATCACCGAGGGCGAAGAAAAAGTCCGTATCAGCCGTTATGGTCAGCCGCTCCAGCCTATTCACTACGCGCCGCAACACCAGATGGCGGCCCCTGCCCCAGTGGCTGCGGTAGTCGTGACTCCGGAACCCACCCAGCCAGATGGACATGAGGTCAAATCACCCATGGTCGGGACGTTCTACCGGGCTGCTTCGCCAGAAGCCAAATCGTTTGTCGAAGTCGGGCAGACCGTTGCTGCAGGCGATACCCTGTGCATCATCGAGGCGATGAAGCTGCTCAACGAGATCGAAGCCGATCAGAGCGGCGTCATCAAAGCGATCCTGGTTGAGAATGGTCAGCCTGTCGAATATGGCGAACCCCTGTTTATCATAGGGTAAGGGGTAAACATGTTAGAAAAAGTCCTCATCGCCAATCGCGGCGAAATTGCGCTGCGCATACAGCGCGCCTGTCGCGAGTTGGGTATCAAAACAGTAGCGGTGCATTCCGTGGCCGACAAGGAAGCCAAATACGTCAAGTTGGCGGACGAGTCGGTTTGCATCGGCCCTGCGCCTTCCGCGCAAAGTTATCTGCATATCCCGGCGGTGATCAGCGCGGCGGAAGTGACCGATGCGACTGCTATCCATCCCGGTTACGGCTTTTTGTCGGAAAACGCGGACTTTGCCGAGCGGGTGGAAAATAGCGGGTTTGTCTTTATCGGCCCACGTCCGGAAACAATCCGCCTGATGGGCGATAAGGTCAGCGCCAAGGATGCGATGAAAGCCTCCGGCGTGCCTTGCGTACCGGGTTCCGACGGCGCCCTGCCTGACGACGATGACGAGGTGATCCGGATTGCGAAGAAAGTCGGCTATCCCATCATTCTTAAGGCGGCGGGCGGCGGCGGCGGGCGCGGCATGCGCGTGGTGCATACCGAAGCAGCATTGCTCAGCGCGGCCAGCCTGACCAAGACAGAAGCTCAAAGTTTTTTTGGCAATCCGATGATTTACATGGAAAAATTCCTTGAGAATCCGCGCCATATTGAAATCCAGGTGCTGGCAGACGAGCATGGCAACGCGATTTTCCTCGGCGAGCGCGATTGCTCCATGCAGCGCCGCCACCAGAAAGTGCTGGAAGAAGCGCCAGCGCCGGGGCTGGATTCCAAGCTGCGCGACAAAATCGGCGAGCGCTGCGCCGAGGCTTGCCGCAAGATCGGCTATCGCGGCGCCGGGACGTTCGAGTTTCTTTATGAGAATGGCGAGTTTTTCTTTATCGAAATGAACACCCGCATCCAGGTCGAACATCCGGTCACCGAAATGATTACCGGCGTGGATCTCGTGCAGGAGCAATTGCGGATTGCCGGGGGCGAAAAGCTGCGCTACACGCAGAAGCAAATCCAGTATCGCGGCCATGCCATCGAATGCCGCATCAATGCCGAAGATCCTTTCACCTTCGTGCCGTCGCCCGGCCAAATTACCCAATACCATGTGCCAGGCGGCCCCGGCATTCGGGTGGATTCGCACGTTTATCACAACTACCTGGTGCCGCCGCACTACGATTCAATGATCGGCAAGCTGATTGCCTATGGCGACACCCGCGAGCAGGCCATTGCCCGGATGAGAACGGCGCTCTCGGAGATGGTGGTGGACGGCATCAAGACCAATATTCCGCTGCATCAAAACCTCATGCATGACGGCGCGTTTCTGCAGGGCGGCTCCAGTATTCATTATCTGGAGCACAAGCTGGCAGAGATGAAAAAGAATTCCTGAGATTCCACGATGCCCTGGCAAGCGCTGAAAATCGCGGCGGATGCCAAAACCGCCGACACCTTGAGCGAGATGCTGATGGATCTCGGCGCGCTATCCGTGTCGATCGCGGATGCGCACGCAGGAACCGCGCAGGAGCAGGAATTGTTTGGCGAACCGGGCGAACCTCCTGCTGGCGTCTGGCAGGATGCCTTGCTCGAAGCGCTGTTCGATGCGGATGTCGATATTGCGGCTGTGGTAGCCGATGCCGCAGCAATGGCCGGTTTGGAAAATGTCCCTGTTTATACGGTCGAGGCCGTTGCCGAGCAGGACTGGGTGCGGCAGACCCAGGCGCAATTCGACCCGATCCCGATTTCACCCCGTCTGTGGATCGTGCCCACCTGGCACGAATCGCCCGACCCATCCGCCATCAATATCATTCTGGATCCCGGCCTGGCCTTTGGAACCGGAAGTCATCCGACCACCCGTCTGTGTCTGCAATGGCTGGATAGCAATCTGCGCGGCGGCGAGACGGTGCTGGATTACGGCTGCGGCTCCGGGATACTCGCCATCGCCGCCATGAAACTGGGCGCGGCGGATGTCATCGGCGTGGATATTGATCCCCAGGCCATCCAGGCGAGCGAATACAACGCCAGCCAAAATCAGGTGGCAGCCCGTTTTTTGTTGCCTGGCAGTCATGCCCGTCTCCCCCTCTCCGAGGGACACCCCCTCCCCAACCCTCCCCCGGAGGGAGAGGGGGCGATGGTAAAAGTCGATGTAGTGATTGCCAACATTCTCACCAATCCCCTGAAAATACTCGCCCCCATGCTGGCTGCGGCAGGCTTGCCGGGCTCGCGCATCGTGCTCTCCGGCATCCTTGCCCATCAGGCGCAGGATGTGCTGTCGGTCTACCGCCAGTGGTTTGATATTCAGGTGGCGGATGAATCGGAAGGCTGGGCCTGTTTGTCCGGCATCAGGAAAACATGAGCGGAATTACCGCCTGCCCGCAGTGCCAAACTCGTTTCAGGGTAACGACCGAGCAGCTTCAGGCGCGCAGCGGTGAAGTGCGCTGTGGTCGTTGCAGCCACATTTTCAATGCGTATCAGACGTGGGAGGAAGAAGCCCCCGAGCCGATAGCTGAAATTAGCCGGGCATCAGCGACAGACGAGACCCAACTTGAAGCAACACTATTGCTCCGGCCCGGTGAAGTATCAACCGTTCACCCTGAGCTTGTCGAAGGGTTTGCAGGGCTTCGACAAGCTCAGCCCGCACGGAACTCAAGACTTCATCGGGCCGGAGCAATAGTCGGGACTGGCCGGGAATCAGTGCCAGCCGACATCCCCCCTGCGGAAGTGCAGCCAGAAGCGCTGGCAACCCCAGAGCCATTTGAAATTGGCGAGTCGCCTGACAGCAGTGGTCTGGAAGAAACGCTGGAAATAAAGTTGGAACCCGAAGCGCCTTTTTGTGCGATGCCAGAGCCTGATGCTGAGCTGGAGCCGGAAGTCCGGGTGGTACGAGTTCAGCCCTCTGCAGAGCGAGTGCAGCCGCGTGTGTCGCCAAGCATGCCCAAGTATGCGCCACCACCGAAACCCAAGCCGGTCTGGCCGTTGCTGGTGCTCAACCTGATGCTGGTGATGGTCCTGTTTGCACAGGGCGCCTATTTTTACCGTGACTTGATCGTGGCTCATTATCCGCTCACCAAGCCGCTGATGGAGTCGGCATGCGAGTCAGTGCAATGCCGCATAGGCCTGTTGAAAAATCTGGATTTGTTAGGGATAGAATCGTCTGATTTGCATTCAGACCTGGATCATCCAAGCCTCGTGACGTTGAGTAGCGTGCTGCGTAATCGCGCTTCTTATATCCAGGCCTTCCCCTCGCTCGAACTGACACTGACCAATGCCAGGGATGAGGTGCTTGTACGGCGGTTGTTTGCCCCTGAAGAATACCTGCCCTCTGCGGCCAATATCGGTCAAGGCATTGCCGCCAAGGGAGAAGTGACGGTGAAGTTGTTGATGGACATGGGCGAGATCAAGGCCGATGGATACCGGTTGTACCTGCTCTAATTCCAGATGGAACCAATTATCCTAAAAAACTTAGTTGAACCACGAAATACACGAAAAACACGAAAAATTCATTAAAGATACAAGATGACTGCGCATCACCTGATGGGTGAGTGGATATTCCTGTTCAACCAATTGTCGCCTAGAGGCGCCTATTTTTGGTTTATTTCGTGTATTTCGTGTATTTCGTGGTCGAAATGCGGTTTTTAGGATTATCCGGAATTTGGAATAAAACATGGAGAAAGCAATGCTTGAAATGACCCCGCTGAATGCCGTCCATCGTGCAGCCGGAGCGAAAATGGTGGATTTCGGCGGTTGGGATATGCCGCTTCATTATGGATCGCAACTCGAAGAGCATCATAAAGTTCGCAACGATGCCGGCATGTTTGACGTATCCCACATGCGGGTGGTGGACTTGCGCGGAAGCGGCGCGCGTGATTTTTTGCGGCAGTTGGTCGCCAACAATGTCGACAAGTTGACCCTGCCCGGCAAGGCGCTCTATTCCTGCCTGTTGAACGAGCAGGGTGGCGTCATTGACGATCTGATCATTTATTTCATGCGCGAGGACTGGTTTCGTATCGTGGTCAATGCCGGAACAGCGACAAAAGACCTGGCCTGGATGGAGGAAAAACGCGTCAGTCTGGCGCCGACAATCACGCTCACTCCGCGCCGCGACTTGGCCATGATCGCAATTCAGGGGCCGATGGCAAGAGCAAAATTCTGGGCGGCCATGCCCGGCTCGCAGAAAATCAGCGAGCGTCTCAAGCCCTTCCAGGCCGCAGAAATGGGCGCGATGTTGATCGCCCGTACCGGCTATACCGGAGAGGATGGCTTTGAGGTCATGCTGCCGGAGAAGGCCGCCCCCTTCCTTTGGCAGGCCTTGCTGGAACAAGGCGTCGCGCCGATTGGCCTCGGCGCGCGCGATACCTTGCGGCTTGAGGCGGGCATGAATCTGTATGGTCAGGATATGGATGAGAGTGTTACGCCGCTCGAATCGGGTTTGAGCTGGACGGTTGATCTCATTAGTCCGCGCGACTTTATCGGCAAGCAAGCGCTTGCCAGCCAGAGCGTTTCCCGGCAGATGATCGGCTTGCTGCTCTTGGACAAGGGCGTGCTGCGCGGCCACCAGACCGTCACCACGCTCCACGGCGAGGGTGAAATCACCAGCGGCGGCTTTGCTCCCACGCTGGGTCAGTCCATCGCCATGGCGCGCTTGCCTGCGGCGGTAGCAGTGGGCGATACGGTACAAGTAGAAATGCGCGGTAAGCTGTTGAATGCCCAGGTGGTGCGTTATCCCTTCGTGCGCAATGGCAAGCCCTGCTATAAAAACGTGGCATAATTTAGAAAAATTATTTAGAAGGATAGCAAAATGACCATCCCGAGTAATCTGAAATACACCAAATCCCACGAATGGGTTCGGCTTGAAGCCGATGGCGCGGCTGTCGTGGGCATTACCCACCATGCCCAGGAACTGCTGGGCGACATGGTGTTTGTGGAACCTCCGGTGTCTGGTCGCAAGCTGACCCAGGGCGAGGAATGTGCGGTGGTGGAGTCGGTCAAGGCCGCTTCCGATGTTTATGCGCCTATCGCCGGCGAAGTGCTTGCTTCGAACAGTGAAGTAGAAAATGCACCGGAAAGCATCAATCAGGATGCCTACGCCGCATGGCTGTTCAAAATCAAGCCGGACAACGCCGCCGATCTCGATGCACTGCTCGATGCTGCGGCTTATCAGGCGATTGTAGACAGCGAAGCGCATTAAAAATGCCCTTTATTCCGCATACCGACGAAGATGTCCAAACCATGCTGGCGCGCATCGGCGCGGCCAGCATCGACGAACTGTTTGATGAAATTCCCGCCGAGTTGCAAAGCGGAAAGCTGAGCGGAATTTCCGACGGCTTGAGCGAGATGGAAATCACCCGCTTGATGACCGAGCGCGCCGAGGCGGATGGCCGTTTCCTGAACTTTGTCGGCGCGGGCGCGTATGAACACCATATTCCGGCTGCGGTCTGGCAAATCACGACGCGCGGCGAGTTTTATACGGCCTATACGCCCTATCAGGCTGAAGCCAGCCAGGGAACCTTGCAGTTGCTATACGAGTTCCAGACCATGATGGCCTCGCTGACCGGCATGGATGTGTCCAATGCCAGCCTGTACGACGGCGCTTCCGGTCTGGCGGAAGCGGTGCTGATGGCCGTGCGTGCGCACAAGCGTTCGCGTCGGATCCTGATACCGAAAACCGTGCATCCCTATTATCGGCAAGTCGCTGACAACATCGTCAAGCACCAGAAAATTGAACTGGTCGAGATTGATTACGACCCGGCGCACGGCATAACCCGCCTGCCGGATGAAAAGGATTTTGCCGCGCTGGTGATTCCGCAGCCCAATTTCTTCGGTTGTCTGGAAGAAGTGGATATCTTGACCGACTGGGCGCACGAGCGCGGCGGACTGGTGATCGGGCTGGTGAATCCGCTGGCGCTGGCGCTGCTCACTCCTCCCGGCGCTTGGGGCGCGCGCGGCGCGGATATTGCGGTAGGCGAAGCGCAGCCCCTGGGCGCGCCCCTCTCCAGCGGTGGCCCCTATTTGGGCTTCATGTGCTGCAAACAGGCGCTGGTGCGGCAGATGCCAGGCCGGATTATTGGCCGAACCGTGGATCTGGATGGCAAACCCGGCTTTGCCCTGACCTTGCAGGCGCGCGAGCAGCATATCCGGCGCGCCAAGGCCACTTCCAACATTTGCTCCAATCAGGGCTTGATGGCGACCGCTGCTACCCTGCACATGAGCCTGCTGGGGCCGGATGGCCTGGAGCGGGTTGCTGGCGCCTGCCTTGCCAATACGGCAAATCTGTCCAGCGCGATGGCTGCCTTGCCCGGCGTCAAACGTCCTTTTGAGCAAGCTGTTTTCCATGAATTCGTTTTGATCCTGCCGATCCCGGTCGCGGAAGTCCTGCGTGCTCTGGAAGCCAAAGGGATCGTCGGCGGCTTCGACCTGACAGCGCATTACCCCGAGCTGGGTCACGCCATGCTGGTTTGCGTCACAGAAACCAAAACACCCGCAGACCTGGACAAATATATCGAACAACTAAGCCGGATCATTGAACGGCGTAGCGCCAACCCTGGATGCACCAAGCTAGTTCCAGGCCCCAATAGCAAGTGGTAATTCCATGCCTAAATCATCCATGTCGTTGTTGTTTCGCCTTGTCGTGCTATAGCACTGCCTGCGGCTCGACGCCTAGACATGAATGATTTAGAAATGGAATAAAAGGAGACTGACATGACGACCGTAAATCTCGAAGGCGAACCCTTGAATGTGGGCGGACACTTTCCGCGAGCAGGAGAAACCGCGCATAGCTTCATGCTGGTGAACAAGGATCTCGAAGATGTTTCGCTGAGCGAATTTGCGGGTCAGCGCAAAGTGCTAGCGATTGTCCCCAGCATCGACACGCCGGTTTGCGCGACCTCCAGCCGGGTGTTCAACCAAAAAGCCGCGAACCTGGACAATACAGTTGTGCTGGTGATTTCTGCCGACCTGCCTTTTGCCCAAAGTCGTTTTTGCGGCGCGGAAGGGCTGGATAAGGTGGTCATGCTCTCCACCATGCGCGGACGGGATTTCTTCAAGGATTATGGCGTCATGATTACCGAGCCGCCGCTTTCCGGTCTGATGGCCAGAGCCGTGATTGTGCTGGACGAAACGGACACCGTTATTTATTCCGAACTGGTGCCGGAAATCACCCAGGAGCCGGATTACGATGCAGCCTTGCAGGCTTTGAGCTGAGTGAACCACGGGAAAACAGAAGCCTTGTCCCCATGCCCCGTGGTTTAACGCTTTTAATGAAAACAAAACATGCTGATTTTTGAACGCTCCCGCCCCAACCGAAGAAACCCTTCGCAAAGCCCCGCTTCAGCCCCGGCAAGCGACGCAATACCGGCGCACCTGCGCCGCAAGTCGCGCCCGCTGTTGCCTGAAGTGTCCGAAATGGATGCCGTGCGTCATTACACGCGACTGTCGCAGAAAAATTTTTCAATCGACACACATTTTTACCCCCTCGGCTCTTGCACCATGAAGTACAACCCGCGTGCCTGCAACCAGTTGGCGATGATTCCGCAATTGCTGGCCAGGCATCCGCTCGGTTCTGAAAATACCGGCCAGGGCTTTCTGTCCTGCCTGTACGAGTTGCAGGAAATGCTCAAGGAAGTCACCGGCATGGCCGCCGTCTCGCTGACGCCGATGGCTGGCGCGCAGGGCGAATTTGCCGGGGTGGCGATGATTCGGGCTTATCACGATGCGCGCGGCGATATGGCGCGTACAGAGATTCTTGTTCCAGATGCGGCGCATGGCACCAACCCGGCTACGGCGGTCATGTGCGGCTACAGCGTGCGCGAAATACCGACCGACCCCGACGGGAATGTCGATCTGGCCGCGCTGCAGGCAGCGGTAGGGCCGCAGACGGCGGGGATCATGTTGACCAACCCATCCACGCTCGGTCTTTTCGAGAAAAGCATACAAACAATCCAGCGCATTGTGCATGAAGCGGGTGGCCTGCTGTACTACGATGGCGCCAATCTGAATGCCATTTTGGGGCGCGTCAAGCCGGGCGATATGGGTTTCGACGTGATCCACTTGAATCTGCACAAAACCTTCTCGACTCCCCACGGTGGTGGTGGGCCAGGGTCGGGGCCAGTCGGTGTCAGCACAAGACTGGAGGCGTTTTTGCCCATCCCTGTGGTCGCCAAAGAGGCAGATCGTTACCGTTGGTTGACCGAGACAGATCGCCCCCAGACCATTGGGCGCTTGTCCGCCTTCATGGGCAACGCGGGGGTGCTTTTGCGAGCCTATGTGTATAGCCGTTTGCTGGGCGCTGAGGGAATGCACCGGGTGGCGGAGTTTTCCAGCCTGAACGCGAATTACCTGATGGCTGAACTCTCTGCCAGCGGATTTGATCTGGCGTTTCCAAGCCGCCGTGCCAGCCATGAGTTTATCGTGACCCTCAAGCGCATCAAGGACGAAACGGGCGTGACTGCCATGGACGTGGCCAAACGCCTGCTGGACAAGGGCTTTCATGCGCCGACCACTTATTTCCCCATGCTGGTTCAGGAGTGTCTGCTGATCGAGCCGACCGAAACCGAGTCCCGCCAGACGCTGGATGCCTTTGTAGCCGCGCTGCGGGAGATTCGTGACGAAGCTTACAGCCAGCCAGAGCAACTCAAGGGCGCGCCCTATACCATGCCGGTGCGTCGCCTGGATGATGTCAAGGCTGCGCGTGAACCGGATCTGGTCTGGAATCCGGCGTAAGCACCCGTATGGCCGCTGTCATGAGATGGTTGTTCGTGGTTCTGGTTTTAACCAACGGACTATTTTTTTATCTGATGTCTCAGTCAGTCGAGCAGCAAGAGAGCCAGGCGATGGTCAAGCATCCGTCGGTCAACCCTGAAAGCATCCGCTTGTTGAGCGAGACAGACGCCAATACCACGCTTTCCATCCCCGCCCCGGCGGTAGAGCCGGTTTGTCTGGAATGGGGTTCGTTCTCTGTGGAGGATGCGGAGCAGGCTAAAGCGTCATTACAAGCCATGCATTTGCAGGATGACCGCTTCAAACTTGTGACTGCGCCAGAAAAGTCTTCGCAGTTCTGGGTGTTCGTGCCCCCGTTGAAGAGCAGAGCAGAGGCACAGAAAAAGCTGGATGAACTCAAGGCGTTGGAGGTGGCTGATGGCTATATCATTCAAGACAACACCGGGCAACGATTCGCCATTTCTCTGGGAGTTTTCTCCAGCAAGGAAGGCGCGGACAAATACCTCGCCCAAATCAGGCAAAAAGGGATCAAATCGGCCAAGGCGGGGCCAAGAGGCGGAGCGGGATTGGTCACGATCAAGATCAAGTCCGTCGGGTCGGACTTCGAGGCCGCGCTGGTGCGCTTGAAGCAGGAGTCCTTTCCAGATACTTTGCTCAAAGCGGCGGGTTGTGGGGAATAAAAAAGCCAGCGACTGCTGGCTTTTTAGTGTGGTGCGTAAACCAGCTTACTTCTGGGTCAGAATCCACTTCACCAGGGTTTTTGCATCCGCATCGGAAACCGCAGCATTGCCACCTTTGGCCGGCATTGGAACCTGACCCCAGGCGCCTACGCCACCCTTGATAACTTTTTCAGTCAGCTTGGCTTCCGCGCCCTTGTCGGCCTTGTATTTCGCGGCGACTTCCTTGTAACCTGGGCCGACGATTTTCTTGTCTACGCCATGGCAAGCCATGCAGCCGCTTTTCTGCGCCAATGCCTGATCGGCAGAAGCTTGACCGGAAACCAACAACACCGCTGCTGCGGCCATACCCATCCAAACTGCTTTCATACACGACTCCTCAAAGTTAAAAACGAAACCACCTAAACCGGAGCTTGATATCTTAAACAAACCACGGATCATTGCAAGTTCTTTACACAAGCGAACCGGTCAAATAACGCACTTTCCATGCTTTCCGTTGACGTCTACTGACCTGGAGGCGGGGTTACGCGCAAGACTTCGTCCAACGTGGTCAAGCCAGCGGCAATTTTCTGGGCGCCGCTGATGCGCAGCGGCTTCATGCCTTCCTTGTACGCCTGATCCCTGAAGGCAGCGAGGTCGGTTGAAGTGGAAACCTGTTTTTTCAGGGAGAGCGACATGGGCATGATTTCGTAAATCCCGCTCCGCCCCAGAAATCCGGTCATGCGGCATTCCAGACATCCCTTGGGGGCGCTGATGAAAGCCGGGGGGGTGGATTTCCATGGGGATACCAGATCGTGCCAGCTACTCTCATCGACGGCTATTTTCTCTTTGCAATGCGGGCAAAGTGTCCGAATCAGCCGCTGGCCGAGTACGCCCAGCACGGTGGAGTTGATGAGGTAGCCCGGAACCCCAAGATCAATCAAGCGGGTAATGGCAGAAGGTGCGTCGTTGGTATGCAGGGTGGACAGCACAAGATGGCCGGTTAGAGCGGCCTGAATCGCCATTTCGGCTGTTTCCAGATCGCGGATCTCGCCGATCATGATGATGTCCGGGTCCTGGCGCATCAAGGTGCGGATGCCCGTTGAGAAATCCAGGCCGATATTGTTCTGAACCTGCATCTGGTTGAATTGCGGGATGACCATCTCGATGGGGTCTTCGACTGTGCAGACATTGACTTCAGGTTGCGCCAGGTTGCGCAAGGTGGAATACAGCGTGGTGGTTTTGCCGGAACCTGTGGGTCCGGTGACCAGCACGATGCCGTTGGGGCGGCTGACAATCTGTTCCCAGCGTTGTGTTTCATGTTCGCCGAACCCCAGTTCCTTGAAGTCCTGAACGATGACATCCGGGCTGAAAATCCGCATCACCAGTTTTTCGCCGAAAGCTGTCGGCATGGTGGATAGCCGCAGTTCGATTTCCTGTCCATCCGGCGTCCGGGTCTTGATCCGTCCATCCTGGGGTCGCCGTTTCTCGACGATGTCCATCCGTCCCAGACCCTTGATTCGGCTGGTAATGGCGATGACTACTGGTGCGGGGATCTGATAAACGTGGTGCATCACGCCGTCGATCCTGAATCGCACGTTGCCAATCTCGCGTCTGGGTTCCAGATGGATATCCGAGGCGCGCTGCTCGAAGGCGTAGATAAATAGCCAGTCCACGATCTGAACGACGTGCTGGTCGTTCGCATCGAGATGCCCGGCTCGGGAGAGTTCGACCAGTTGCTCGAAGTTGACAATCCCGCTTTGCAGGTTGCCCTCATGTAGTTTCTGGGCGCCTTTCATGGAACGTGCCAGATTGTAGAATTCCGGCAGGAAACGTTGAATCTGTTCTGTCGTGGCGATGACCCGGCGAATATCGCAGCGCAGGATCTGGCTGATCTCTTTTTCCCATTCTCGTTCGAAGGGCTCGACTGTCGCTACCGTCACTTCATGAGCTGTGGAGGCGATGGGCAGGATCATGAAGCGCGAGGCATAGGCATGAGACATGACTTTGGCGACCACCGCGACTTCGACCTTGAGCGGGTCGATATGCAGGAATGGCAAGCCCACCTTGCGCGCCAGCCACTGGGTCAGGTCCTCCAGCGTGAGCACCTTGTTGGGGGCTTGCAGGCTCTTCCATTTTTGGCTGGCAATAATGACCAGCGGATGGAGCTTGATCGTGCCGGCATTGCGGATCGGGACATTGAGTTTATCCGCATCCGCCTGCGGCACTATGCCATCTGCCACCAACTCGGCGAGGATCTCGCCAAGCGTGAGTTTGTGTTCGTGGGTGGGCAGGGCCATGGGTTTAGCGCTTGAGCTGGGAAACGTCACGCACCGCGCCTTTTGCGGCGGAAGTGGTCATGGCCGCATAAGCCTGCAAGGCAGCGGAAACGATGCGCGCCCGTGCAACCGGCTGCCATGCCTTGGGGCCTTTTTCCTCCATTTGTGCCCGGCGATGTGATAATTCTTCCCATGACACCATCAGGTTGATGCTGCGATTGGGGATATCGATCGCGATGCTGTCACCTTCTTCGACCAGTCCGATTGCGCCGCCTTCAGCGGCTTCCGGCGAGGCGTGGCCGATACTCAAACCCGACGTGCCGCCGGAAAAGCGGCCATCCGTCAGCAGAGCGCATACCTTGCCCATGCCCTTGGATTTGAGATAAGAGGTCGGGTACAGCATTTCCTGCATCCCCGGCCCGCCGCGCGGCCCTTCGTAGCGGATCACCACCACGTCGCCAGCCACGATCTGGTCGGCCAGAATCGCGGCCACAGCATCGTCCTGGCTCTCGAAAACGCGAGCTCGACCAGTAAATTTGAGAATGCTTTCATCGACCCCCGCTGTTTTGACGATGCAGCCATCCTCGGCAATATTGCCGTACAGCACAGCCAGTCCGCCATCCCGAGAGTAAGCGTGCGCCAAGTCTCGAATGCAACCTTGGGCGCGGTCCAGATCCAGTTCGGCGAAGCGCTTGTCCTGGCTAAAGGCGACTGTGGTCGGCACACCGCCCGGCGCGGCGCGATAAAAGGTTTTGACCTTTTCATCCGTGGTCAGGCATACATCCCAGTGCTCCAGCGCGTGGCCCATGGAAGGGCTATGAATGGTAGGCAGGTCACGGTGCAGCAAGCCAGCCCGATCCAGTTCGCCCAGAATCGCCATGATGCCGCCAGCGCGGTGTACGTCTTCCATGTGGTAGGTCTGAATGCTGGGCGCGACTTTGGAAAGGTGCGGCACCTTGCGTGACATGCGATCGATATCCTGCATGGTGAAATCTACGCCTGCCTCGTGGGCGGCGGCCAGCAGGTGCAGCACGGTATTGGTCGAGCCGCCCATGGCGATGTCGAGTGCCACGGCGTTTTCGAAAGCTTCAAACGTTGCGATGGAGCGCGGCAGCACCGACATGTCGTCGCGCTCGTAATGGCTCTTGGCCAGCGCCACGATCAGCCGTCCTGCTTCCAGGAACAGGCGCTTGCGGTCGGCGTGCGTCGCCACCAGCGAGCCATTGCCGGGCAAGCCCAGGCCCAGCGCCTCAACCAGGCAGTTCATCGAATTGGCGGTAAACATGCCGGAACAGGAGCCGCAAGTCGGGCAGGCGGAGCGCTCCATGGTGGCGACATCCTCGTCGGTCACTTTTTCATCGGCTGCGGACACCATGGCATCCACCAGATCCAGAGCAATCGTTTTGCCGTGAATGACGGCTTTGCCCGCTTCCATCGGCCCGCCGGAGACGAAAATGGTGGGAATGTTGAGGCGCAGGCTGGCCATCAGCATGCCGGGGGTGATCTTGTCACAATTCGAGATGCACACCAGCGCGTCGGCGCAGTGTGCGTTGACCATGTATTCCACCGAGTCGGCAATCAGTTCACGCGAGGGCAGGCTGTAGAGCATGCCGCCATGTCCCATGGCGATGCCGTCATCCACTGCGATGGTATTGAATTCCTTGGCCACGCCGCCAGCCGCCTCGATTTCGCGCGCCACCAGTTGTCCCATATCCTTGAGATGGACATGACCAGGAACAAACTGGGTAAACGAATTGGCAATCGCAATGATGGGTTTGTCGAAATCGCCATCGGTCATGCCAGTGGCGCGCCAAAGGGCGCGAGCGCCTGCCATGTTGCGGCCGTGGGTAGTGGTGCGGGAACGGTATTGCGGCATGAATGCTGGACTCCTAAAGGAAATGCGTTTGGTCCGGACATTCTAACCCGCCTTGCGCATCTGCACCACGCGGCGCGCTACTGGCGTAGCCAAATTATGATTATCCTAAAAACCGTATTTGAACCACGGGGACCAAAAGTAGGCGCCTCTAGGCGACACGGGGATCACGGGGAAAACCATGGGGTTTGGCGCTTGACATGGCTCACCCATTTGGTGATAGGGAAAAATCGTGTAACACATTGATTTTTCCCCGTGATCCACGTGCACCCCGTGGTTAACTGAGTTTTACAGGATTATTGACCCATATCAATATTTAGTTGATGAGAATCAGGGTTTCCCTGATGGCATGGTCAAGCCGTTTCTATTAAGATAGTCCACTCCTAAATAAGTGTCGATCGTCATTCAGACGAGAGATCAAATACACAACAGGAGACAGTGCTATGGAAAAGAAGTTTTTTGAGTGGAGTGACACCATGAGCGTGGGTATTCCGGAAATCGACGAGCAGCATAAAACCCTCGTTGATATCCTGAACCGACTGTTCGTAGCCGTAGCGCAGCGCGAAAGCAACGAGATCACCATCGAGATCCTCGATACTCTGGTCGACTACACCAAAACCCATTTTGGCTTGGAAGAAAAATTGCTGCAGGACGCAGGCTACAACCCGGCGGAATTTGCCGCGCACCAGAGCGAACACCGCGCCTTCGTCGAAAAAATCAGTACCACCGCCAACAAATACCTGATAGAGGGGAAATCGGTATCCTTCGAAATCATCAATTTCCTCAAGCACTGGCTGCAGGAGCACATTCTTGTCACCGACAAGAAATACGCCACTGCCCTGCAAGCCAGTGGCTATTCGACCAAAAACTGGACCGACTTCGCCAGCAGCGCCATGGCAACCAAGCAGGCGGAAACACCAAAGCGCAAGCAATGGTGGAAAGTCTGGTGACATTTACCGCTGACAGCCCTTTTCCCGATCTAGCCATGGCTGGTCAGGAACAATCTGTGCTGCTCAATCTTCAGCGCGAGCTGGATCAGAGCATTCCTATTGGGCAGAAGCTCAATCTTATCCACGACGCGATCAAGCGCTGCTCCACTACTGTCCACCGTATCGCGGTCATCCTGTACGATGCCCGGACCGACATGCTTTCCACGTTCATTCACAGCACCGTCGGACAAAACCCACTGCTCAATTATTCGGTGCGCCTGTCGGAGGTCGCTTCCCTGCATGAGATTGCCCGCCACGGCGCGCCGCGCATTCTTAACGATCTGGCCGAGCCGTCCGGCGGCGAAGGTGCGCACACGCGACAGTTGCTGAAAGAGGGTTACCGTTCCAGCTTGACGTATCCCTTTTATCACAATGACCGGATTCAGGGCTTTCTGTTTTTCAATTCTCGCCACGAGGGCGTATTCAGCGGCGGGCTGCTGGATATGCTTAATGTATTCAGCCAGGTGATTTCATCCCTGGTCATCAAGGAAACAACGCTTGTCCGCACCATGACCGCCGCCGTCCGCACTGCGCAGAACATCTCTCGCAACAAAAATGAGGAAACCGGCGCGCACCTGGAGCGGATGGCGCATTATTCCCGCCTCCTCGCCTCCTCGCTGGCAGGAAGCCATGGACTCAACGACGAATTCATCGAGTACGTTCACCTATTCGCGCCCATGCATGACATCGGCAAAGTCTCTATCCCGGATGCCATTCTGCTCAAACCGGGCAAACTCACCACCGAAGAATTCAGCGTTATCAAAAGCCACTCCACGGTAGGGCGAAAAATCATTGACAACATGGTGGACGAATTCGCCTTGGACGGCTTCCCTCACATTCAAATGTTGAGAAATATCGTCGAGTTGCACCATGAAGCAATGGATGGCAGTGGCTACCCACGGGGGTTGATTGGCGTCGATATCCCGATAGAGGCGCGCATATGTACCGTGGCAGACGTTTTTGACGCCCTCACCAGCTGCCGCCCCTACAAACCGGCCTGGGACAATGCAAAGTCCTTTTCGATTCTGCGCGACATGTCCGAGTTCAAGCTGGATCGCGACTGCGTCGAGGCGCTAATCAGTAACGGCGAGAAAATAAACGAAATCCAGGCAATTTTTTGCGAGAGCAAGTTCGGCTAGAGCCATTTTAAGGGCAAGTAATTAAATGAAAATCAACTTGCCTGTCACCGGTATCGAAAAACCATTCACCAGCGGCGCCATCGTGTCGAAAACCGACCTCAAGGGCGCCATCACTTACGCCAATGATGCCTTTATCGAGCTGAGCGGCTTCAGTCGCGAGGAGTTGATCGGCAAAAACCACAACCTCGTGCGCCACCCGGACATGCCGCCAGCGGCTTTTGCCTGGCTGTGGGACACCATCAAGGCTGGCCAGCCATGGCGTGGTGTGGTCAAGAATCGCTGCAAGGATGGTGATCATTACTGGGTGGAAGCCTTCGTCGTTCCGGTGAAGAAAAAAGGCGAAATCGTGGAATACATGTCGGTGCGCTCCCCGCCCACACGACAGCGGGTGGCCGAAGCCGATGCCCTTTATAAGCGGCTCAGCGCCGGCAAGCCGCTGATCCTGCCCAAAGTGCGCGGCCACTCCGTCAGGGCATCCCTCATCACACTGATCATTGTGATGAATCTCACGCTGATCGGCAGCAACGTGCTGGGCTACTATGGCATGCATCAACTCGGCTTTATCCTGACAGCCGCAGGCATCCTGTTTTCCATAGGTCTGGGCGCATTTCTGTCCGGCGCCATTGACTGCGGTCTGAAAAAAATTATCGGCATTTTCGACCAGATTGCTGAAGGCAACCTGGCCAACAAGATCGACATCGGCGGCAAGAATGAGATGGGCAAGGTAATGAATGCGCTGGCCTGCACACAGGTTCACCTCAAGGTCATCCTGGATGAGGTCGCGCTGGCTTCCGCCGTGCTGGCGACGCAAACCGATCATCTGAAACAGGAAATGTCGCACGTCATCATACAATCCAAAACACAATCGGACCGCATCATGCAGGTTTCTGCCGCCATGGAGGAAATGAGCGCTTCCATCCGCGAAGTAGCGGAACACGCGGGTGGCACCGCAAATGCCGCAGGGCAGACTCTTGTGGAAGTGACCAATGGCAATGCACAGATGGAGCGCAGCATGGACGCCACCTCGCGCGTGGTTCAGACGGTGGAGACTTCCGGTTCTGCCATTACCGAACTGAGTCAAGCCATTCTTAAAATCGGCGCGATTACCCAAGTGATCAGGGAGATCGCGGACCAGACCAATCTTCTGGCGCTCAACGCCGCCATCGAAGCTGCACGCGCTGGCGAGCAGGGGCGCGGCTTCGCTGTGGTAGCTGACGAGGTCCGAAAACTTGCCGAGCGCACCTCCCGCAGCACTGCCGACATTTCCCGCATGGTGGCGGAAATTGAAAATACTGCCGACACGGCGACCGACTCCATGGAACGTGCCGTGTGTGAGGTCAAATCCGGGCTTGCCCTGATTCAGGCCAGCAGCACAAGTTTCAAGGCGATCACGGCCGCATCCCAGCGGGTTACCGAAATGGCGCAACACATAGCCGGTGCTGCTGGCCAGCAATCCGTCGCAGGGGAAGAAGTGGCCTCCAACTTGGAACATATCTCGGCCCTCAGCGGCGCCAGCACGGCAAGTGCCGTCCAGATGGGGTGCGCCACTGAAGAGTTGGCTCATGTGGCGGCGAATCTGCAAGCCATGGCGCGGCATTTCGACAGCGGAAACTGAGTGCTTCAGCACGCACCACCATGGCAGAGCACATATTAATGTGCTCTGCCATGGTGGTGCTGTGGTAAATTTTGGCCTTTATTCAACCCCTCCCAGACGCCATGTTCATCCACCCCCAGTTTGACCCCGTTGCCATCACAATAGGACCGCTAGACATTCGCTGGTATGGGCTGATGTATCTACTGGCATTTGCCCTGTTCATTGGCCTCGGGCGCTATCGCCTGGCAGCCAGGCCTGATCTGGGCTGGGATCGCCGCCAGTTGGATGATTTGCTGTTTTATGGTGTCCTCGGCGTGGTGTTGGGAGGGCGCCTGGGTTACATCCTGTTTTACAAGGCGTCTTATTATTTACAACACCCGCTTGAGATATTTGCCGTCTGGCAAGGCGGCATGTCCTTTCATGGCGGATTTCTCGGCGTGCTGGTCGCCATGGCGCTGTTCGCGCGCAAAACTGGCAAGCCCTGGCTCGCGATAACCGATTTTATTGCACCACTGGTGCCGCTTGGCCTGGGTGTGGGGCGCATTGGCAACTTCATTAACGGAGAATTGTGGGGACGCGTGACCGACGTGCCATGGGCGGTGGTTTTCCCGCCTGCGGGTGTCCTGCCCCGTCATCCCTCGCAACTGTATGAATTTGCGCTCGAAGGCCTGGTTTTATTCTTCCTGCTGTGGCTTTATTCTCGCAAGCCGCGACCATTGGGTGCGGTATCCGCCCTGTTTTTGGTCGGCTATGGCACGTTCCGCTTTCTGGTGGAGTTCAGCCGCGAGCCGGACGATTTTCTGGGCTTGCTGGCGCTGGGGTTTTCCATGGGGCAATGGTTATCTATTCCCATGGTTCTTGCGGGGAGTGCGATGCTGTTCTGGGCTTACCAGTTTCAAACTCGCCGGCCTCGAACATCGCCATAAGCCCGTTTTACGGTTAAAATCCAGACTTTGTCTTAATTAGTCCTTTTGAGGGTAGATCATGTCTCAATTTCGCATTGCTCCAAGCATTCTTTCGGCCAACTTCGCCAATCTCGGCAAGGACGTGGATGATGTGCTCGCTTCCGGTGCCGACGTCGTGCACTTTGACGTAATGGACAATCATTACGTGCCTAATCTGACCATTGGGCCACTGGTTTGTGAAGCCCTGCGCAAGCATGGCGTGACCGCACCGATCGACGTTCATCTGATGGTCAAACCGGTTGACCGCATCATCCCGGACTTCGCCAAGGCCGGCGCAAGCTATATTACTTTCCACCCCGAAGCCTCCGAGCACGTGGATCGCACCATCGGCCTGATCAAGGAATGTGGCTGCAAAGCTGGCCTGGTCTTCAATCCGGCCACCCCGCTGGATATACTCGAATACACGCTGGACAAGTTGGACATAGTCCTGCTGATGTCGGTCAACCCCGGTTTTGGCGGCCAGAAGTTCATTCCCCATGTGCTTGACAAGGCGCGCAAAGTGCGCGAAATGATCAAAGCCTCGGGCAAAGACATCAGCCTGGAAATCGATGGTGGAGTTGGCCCGGCCAATATCCTGGAAGTTGCCAGGGCTGGCGTAGATATGTTTGTAGCCGGATCAGCCGTTTTTGGCGCCGCCAAGGATAGCGACCCAAATCGTTACGACTCGATTATTGCCGCCATGCGCGCCGAACTGGCTAAAGCCTGAGAGCCGACTCTGAGTTGAGCATAGTGCCAAGTCGCCTTCTTTTTGCCGTATTGGCCATCCTGCCCCTGAGCGGTTGCGAAATGCTGACTGGCGACAAGGGCAAGGATGGCGAGTCCGTTGGGTATGCTTGCCGGGTGTCCAGCAAGCTGCCCGAAGACTGCATGAAGGAAAATGCCACTTACACGCCGACCTCCATCCTGACTGGATGGAAAGCGGCGGAAGCTCACTTGACTGGCAAGAAGGCGGACGGCCATGCTGATGATGCAGCCCCCGCTGACGATGGGACCAAGCCAGAAGGCGAAACCAAAGAGGGCGGAGAGGCAAAACCAGAAGGCGAAGCGCCGACAGGTGAGGCCAAACCAGTTCCTGAAGAGAACAAACATTGACATGAATTCAAACCAATTCCCGATTCACATCAAGGCCATCGTGATCGACCTCGATGGAACCCTGCTCGATACTGCGCCTGATCTGGCTGAAGCTGCATCACGCATGGCTGCGGAATTGAGCCTGCCCCCGATCGCATTGGACACGATCAAGACCTATATCGGCAACGGTGTTTCCCGTTTGGTCAAGCGCGTCCTGACGCGCGAGATGGATGCAGAGCCGGATGCAGCGCTGTTCGCCAAGGCGCTGCCGGTGTATGAAAAACATTATGCAGCCGTAGTCAGCCGGGAAAGTCGTCCTTTCCCTGGCGTGGTCGATGGCCTGGAAGGGATGAAAAACCTGGGTTTCAGATTGGCTTGTATTACAAACAAGGCGGAGAAATTCACTGTCCCGCTTTTGAAGGACACCGGGCTTTACGATTATTTCGAACTGATTCTATCCGGGGACAGCTTACCCAGGCGGAAACCCGACCCCTTGCCATTGCAACATGCTTGCGAGTTTTTCGGTATATCGCCGTCCGATTTGTTGCTGATTGGCGATTCTTTGAACGATACCCAGGCTGCGCGCGCGGCGGGGTGCCACGTTTTCTGCGTGCCTTACGGCTACAACCGTGGACGCAGCGTGGAAGAACTGGATCTGGATGCCGTTGTGCCCAGCTTGCAGGCTGCGATTGGCTTGATTCAGGAATCCTGATACATGCATTTCACACGTCTTTTGCTGAAACTGCCTGAGTGGCGATGGCGCTGATGATCAGTCAGTCTTGACTGATTACCCGCCAGCTACCATTTATTCAGGCTACCACTGTGAAAGATCATCATGACCGAACAGGAATTCAAGCAACTCGCGCAACAAGGTTTTAACCGTATCCCTCTGACGCTGGAGACACTGGCCGATCTGGATACGCCTCTTTCTCTCTATCTCAAACTTGCCAATGCCCCTTATTCCTACTTGCTGGAATCGGTTGAAGGGGGCGAGCGTTTCGGGCGCTACTCGTTCATTGGCTTGCCTGCGCGGACACGCATTTCCGTGCGCGGGTGGACGGTGACGGTAGAGCGTGACGAGGGCGAGACAGAGTCGCACCAAAGTCATGACCCGTTGCAATTCATCCAGGATTTCATGAATCAGATTCGGGTTCCGGAACGCCCAGGGCAACCGCGATTCAATGGCGGTCTAGCGGGCTATTTCGGCTATGACACGATACGCTATATTGAAAAAAAGCTGTCTGCGACAGTCAAACCCGACCAGATCGGTACGCCTGACATCCTGCTGTTATTAAGCGATGAATTGGCCGTCATGGACAATCTGTCAGGAAAAATTTATCTGGTTGTGTACGCTGACCCGGCCATGCCGGATGCTTACGCTCGTGCGCAGACCCGCTTGTGCGAGCTTCGTGCCATGCTAAATGCCCCGGTTTGCATACCAGAAACGATAGTCAGCCATCCTGAGGTGGTTTTGTCGGAGTTTGGTGAAGCCGCTTTCAAGCAGGCGGTTGAAGCGGCCAAACGCTATATCACGGATGGCGACATCATGCAGGTCGTGCTTTCCCAGCGCATGAGTCAGCATTTCGAAGCGTCTCCACTGGCCTTGTACCGTGCCCTGCGCACTTTGAACCCATCTCCCTACATGTTCTTCTATGATATGGGCGACCATCATGTCGTGGGCGCCTCTCCTGAAATTCTGGTGCGACTTGAGGCGGATGCCGTATCTGTCAGACCCATTGCCGGCACCCGGCCACGCGGTAAAACACGTGACGAGGACGAGGCTCTGGCGACCGATCTGCTGGGCGACCCCAAAGAGCTATCCGAGCATCTGATGTTGATGGACCTGGGGCGCAACGATGTGGGGCGTGTTGCAAAAATTGGCAGCGTGCGCATGACCGAGAAAATGGTGATCGAGCGCTATTCGCATGTGATGCACATCGTTTCCAATGTCGAAGGGCAGCGTAAGCCAGGGGTGACAGCCATGGATGTTTTGCGAGCCACCTTCCCGGCTGGCACATTGTCCGGCGCGCCCAAGGTCAGGGCCATGGAAATCATTGACGAATTTGAACCCAGCAAGCGCGGAATATATGGTGGCGCGGTGGGCTATCTTGGTTATAACGGTGATATGGATTTAGCCATTGCGATTCGCACAGCGGTGATCAAGGACGGAAAATTGTTTGTGCAGGCCGGTGCGGGGATTGTGGCAGATTCAGTGCCGCAAAGTGAGTGGGATGAGACGCGTAATAAGGCTAGAGCAGTGCTCCGGGCGGCAGAAATGGCTTTGGGTGGTCTAAACGGGGTGTGATTTTCCTGTAAGCGGCTGATCAGTTTCAAGGCTATCAACCCATGCCTGAACCGCCTGGTGTTCCACAATTTGGCCGTTCTCTACGTCGGCCAATGCTTCGAGTGTCATGCGACTGCGTTCTTCCTCCACGTCGACCCAGGCAGCTAAGGCCTGTTTGACGATCCAGCCTCGTGGTCGTTCGAGACGGGCCGCCAACTGATCCACTTTGTCGGCTAGCGGCAGAGGTACGTGCGCGGTGAGAACTCTAGTGTCAGTGTGGGCCATGAGCATTACTCATCAATGTTAATCATGCTGAATCATAATGGCCGGACATGAAAGCCGCAAGCATTGATGCGGTTGGAGTACAAATAAAAACGGGCGCCAAAGCGCCCGTTTTTACTTCCAATCAGCCTAAGCCGAATTAGAACTTGTGGATCATACCCAAGGAGTAGCCACGACCTGTGTCGCCAACTACTACGCCAGGATTGTCTAAGTGACCGCCTCCGAATGCAGAGTAGGTAGCTGCAGCGTCATTGTCTGTTTGTGCGTAGGCAACATAAGCAGTGGTGCGCTTGGACAGAGCATAGTCAACGCCGAGGGCAAACATATTGGTACCGGTGTCGCTCTTGTTGTCAACATCGTCAGCTTGGTAGTACTGAGCTTTGATGGTGTAAGCGCCCATTTTGTATGCGCCACCCAGGCCCCATACGTCTTGGTCTTCAAGATTTGTGCCAACAGCAACGATGTCACGCTGGCTTTGGTACAAACCAACTACCTTGAAATCTCCAAAGGTGTAACCAGCAACCAAGCGATATGAATCACGGTCGGTAGTGACCAGATCATGAGACTCATAAGCAGCACCCAACATCAGAGGGCCGGAAGCGTACTTGGCGCTCAAGCTGTATGCGGTGATGGAAGCATCAGTCGCTGCGTTGTTGTCCAGGTTAGTCACATAAGCTGCAATGCCGCTGAAACCGCTGAAGTCAGGGGAAACATAAGCAACCACGTTTTGTGGACGCAGATCGAACATATTGGTGGTGTTGGTGCCCATGATGATATTGCGGGAATCACCAATCTGGTCGCCGAACAGGTCAACGCTACGACCCGTCAGTTTCATTGGGGTGTCATGCTTACCCATAATGACGGTACCGAAGCCGCCGCTCAGGCCAGCGAAGGAGTTGCGATCCGCAAAAGCTGTGCTGCTGACATCGTCGAGTGCGACCGTGGTGTCAACTTGCCAGATGGCTTTCAGGCCGTTACCCAGAGACTCGTCACCGGAGAACTTGATCCAGGATGAGTTGCTGGAAACGTTGGTGTTGCTTGTTGTGCCAGTGTCCAGGCTGTCCAAAGAAACGTGCATGCTACCGGTGATCTTGACGTTGCCGCCGTCAGCCAGTGCAGCAGCAGGGGCCAGTGCAGCAGCGATTGCCAGAGCCAGAAGTTTTTTATTCATAATCAATTTCTCCATTGCGTAGTTAAATTTTTTTAGAGTGCTTTGTGACCCGGTAAAGCAATCTTGACGTGTTCTTGTCGAAACCAGCCGACTCACTCAACCTCTCTATTGAGAAGTTGTCCCTATTCTTGCAAAAAATCAAATCCTCGCGCAAGTAAAAAACGAGGTTTTTGCAGCAAGCCCTGCCGCCATGTTGTTTTTGTGCAACAGGGCATAACGAATTTTTATCACAAACCAAGCCGCTGCCAAATTGTCGTGACCAGGCCAGCGTGATTCAGGGTGTAGAAATGCAGGCCAGGCGCTCCGCCTTTCAACAAGCGCTCGCACATGGCCGCGACGAAATCGATGCCAAAGGCGCGAATCGAGTCAGTGTCGTCACCATATGACTGCATTTTCAGCCTGAGCCAGCGCGGAATTTCGGCGCCACAGGTATCCGAGAAACGGGCCAGTTGGGAGAAATTACCAATGGGCATGATGCCTGGCACGATGGGAATGGTGATTCCCATACGCTGACATTCATCAACAAAGTTGAAGTAGGCATCCGCATTATAAAAATACTGTGTAATGGCGGCGTTGGCGCCCGCTTCTGTCTTGCGCTTGAAGTTCAGCAGATCGGCTTGTGCCGACATGGCTTGCGGGTGATATTCGGGGTAGGCCGCTACTTCTATATTGAACCAGTCACCCGTTTCCGCGCGGATAAAGGACACCAGCTCATTAGCGTAGCGAAATTCACCGACATCCGCTGTACCGGAAGGCAGGTCGCCGCGCAAGGCCACCAGATGACGAATCCCGTGGCTCTTGTACTCGTTCAGAATGGCGCGGATATTTTCTCGGGTCGAGCCGATGCAGGACAGGTGTGGTGCTGCCTTGTGCCCTTCGCGCTGGATTTCGATCACGGTTTCCAGCGTATGGTCGCGTGTTGAACCGCCTGCACCGAAGGTTACGGAAAAAAACTCGGGGTGGAGTTGCGCGAGTTGTTGCCGTGCAGCGCGCAGTTTGTTCATGCCTTCCGGTGTTTTAGGAGGGAAGAACTCAAAACTCAGGATGGGTTTTGACATTTAATTTTGCCTTGTCGTTAAGGTGCTCCGCCACGCTGCATTCAGCGCCTTGTCCAGCGTGGAAAGCGCGCAGTCGCTTTCCATGGCGAGCCAGAGATAGGCGGCATCGTAGGCTGTCAGCCGCGTTTTTTCAGCCAGGACAAGCAGTGCGCCCAACTCTACTTCGCAGCGCTTGAGGTCAAGCTGTCGGTAGTTTTCAAATTGCTGCGAGATTTTTTCGGCCATTTCCGGGAAGCGGCGTTTTTTCATCAGGCAGATATTGGCCATCTCATAATCCACCAGGCCGGGAGCCAGCAAACGGAAGCCACGGCAATGCTCCAGCACGGACTCTCCTTCCGGCTCTTCAAATACGACTGCCGCCAGGGATGATGCATCAATGACGATGTCGGCCATCACGCATTTCCCTGACCCATTCGGTCGATGTAGATGAGGTGGATAATCCGATTTGCTTGCCTTGCTGCCAGACTTCATCCAGCGTCAACAGTGGCTGTGATTGGGTAATGCTTTCCAGAATGGCCAGCAACTCCCCTTGCAGCGAGCGGTGATTTCGCGCAGCACGGGCTTTAAGTTGGACTGCCAGTGCTTCGGGCACGTTTTTGATTGAAAGATTAGCCATGATTTGGCTCCATATTGGATGCGATATGGATTTATTTTAGCACCCCATCCCAACTGTTGAAACGGGGGGCTAAAAATCAATACCGATAATGATTCGGCTTGTACGGCCCATTCTTCGGTACGCCGATATATCCAGCCTGCTCATCGGATAGCTCGGTCAGATTGACGCCAATTTTCTTCAGGTGCAGGCGCGCCACTTTTTCGTCCAGATGCTTGGGTAATACATATACACCCACCGGGTAATTTTCCGGATGGTTGAACAAGTCGATCTGGGCCATGACCTGGTTGGTGAAGGAGGCGGACATGACGAAGCTGGGGTGGCCGGTGGCGCAACCCAGATTGACCAGACGGCCTTCGGCCAGCACGATGAGCTTTTTGCCATCAGGGAAGACGATGTGATCGACCTGGGGCTTGATGTTGTCCCACTCATATTTGCGCAAGGACGCGATGTCGATTTCGGAATCGAAATGGCCGATGTTGCACACGATGGCTTCGTTCTTCATCTTGGCCATGTGTCCATGGTTGATGACGCTGAGGTTGCCCGTCGCGGTGACGAAGATGTCACCCTGGTCGGCCACGTCGTCCATGCGCACCACGCGGTAGCCTTCCATGGCGGCTTGCAGGGCGCAGATCGGATCGATTTCAGTGACCCACACTGTGGCGCCCATGCCACGGAAGGCTTGTGCGCAGCCCTTGCCCACGTCACCGTAGCCGAGCACGATGCAGATTTTGCCCGCGATCATTACATCGGTGGCGCGCTTGATGCCGTCGAGCAGCGATTCACGGCAGCCATAGAGATTGTCGAATTTGGACTTGGTGACGGCATCGTTGACGTTGATGGCGGGAAAAGCAAGACGGCCCTCAGCGTGCATCTGGTAAAGACGATGCACCCCGGTGGTGGTTTCTTCCGTCACACCACGAATGGCGGCCAGGCGTGAGGAATACCAGCCCGGTTGAGTTTCCACGCGTTTCTTGATGGCGGCGAACAGGGCGGTTTCTTCTTCATTGGCGGGCTTGGCGATCACCGACAGGTCTTTTTCAGCGCGGGTGCCCAAATGCAGCAGCAAGGTTGCATCGCCGCCGTCGTCGAGAATCATGTTGGGGATGCCGCCATCATGCCACTCGAAAATGCGGTGGGTAAAATCCCAATATTCGTCCAGATTCTCGCCCTTGTAGGCGAAAACGGGGATGTCGTCGGCAGCAATGGCAGCCGCAGCCTGATCCTGAGTGGAATAGATGTTGCAGGAAGCCCAGCGGACTTCCGCGCCCAACGCAGTCAGCGTTTCGATCAACACTGCGGTCTGGATGGTCATGTGCAGCGAACCGGCAATACGCGCGCCCTTGAGCGGTTTCGATGCGCCAAATTCCTCGCGCACCGCCATCAGGCCGGGCATTGCTATCTCGGCAATGGAAATTTCCTTGCGACCCCAGGCGGCCAGGGACATGTCCGCGACCAGATAATCAGTAAAAGTACTCATTGTGTTCTCCATTCAAGTTTCTGAATGGGCGCAGTTGTTACGGTAATCCCGCTTCGAGCCTGGCTCCAGTGAAGGAGTCGCAGCGCCCCTCGGAGGGGGGTAATACCTGTTTAACCACGAAACACACGAAATACACGAAAGAATTCAGATGGATACAAAATTTTTCATCTCACCGAACAGGTGAGTGAGCCGACTCTATCAGCTTATTGGTTTATTTCGTGTATTTCGTGTGTTTCGTGGTTGAAATGAGGTTTTAAGGTTATTTGTTTTTAATTCTTTAATCCTGCATCTGCGCGTAGCGCATCTGCCTTATCTGTATTTTCCCACGTAAATTCGTGCTCATCGCGGCCAAAGTGGCCATAGGCTGCCGTTTTCTGATAGATCGGACGCAACAGATCGAGCGCCATGACGATCCCCTTGGGACGCAGGTCGAAATGTTCGCGCACCAGCGCTACGATTTTTTCGTCGCTGATTTTTCCGGTGCCGAAGGTATTGACCATCAGGGAAACCGGCCTGGCAATGCCGATGGCGTAGGCAATCTGGACTTCACATCTGTCTGCCAAGCCAGCAGCGACGATGTTTTTTGCGACATACCGGCCGGCATAGGCGGCAGAACGGTCCACCTTGGAGGGGTCCTTGCCAGAGAAAGCGCCGCCACCATGGCGCGCCGCGCCGCCGTAGGTGTCCACGATGATTTTTCGTCCGGTCAGGCCGGTATCGCCCATCGGGCCGCCGACCACGAAACGGCCTGTCGGGTTGATAAAATACTTGGTGTCACGGGTGAACATGTGGTCGGGAAACACCGGCTTGATGATTTCGTCGATGACAGACTCGGCCAGTTTGTTGTGCTCGATTTCAGGAGCATGCTGGGTGGAGAGCACGATGGCGTCCACGCTGACCGGTTTGCCATCCACATAACGGAAGGTGACCTGCGATTTTGCATCCGGACGCAGCCACGGCAGGCGGCCGTCCTTGCGCAGTTCGGACTGCCGCTGCATCAGGCGGTGGGCGTAGTAAATCGGGGCAGGCATGAAGTGCGCCGTTTCGTTACAGGCAAAACCGAACATCAGCCCCTGATCGCCCGCACCCTGCTCCAGATCCAGCCCCTGGCCCTCGTTCACACCCTGGGCGATATCCGGCGACTGCTTGTCCATCGCGATCAATACTGCGCAACTACGGTAGTCAAATCCCCCTGCGGAGTCGTCATAGCCGATGCGCTTGATGGTGTCGCGTGCAATCTGGGTGTAATCCACGATGGCGGTGGTGGTGATTTCGCCTGCCAGCACAACCAGTCCGGTGTTGACCAGGGTTTCACATGCAACGCGTGCGTAGGGATCCTGGGCCAGGATGGCGTCCAGCACCCCGTCGGAAATCTGGTCTGCAACCTTGTCTGGATGGCCTTCTGAAACGGATTCAGAAGTGAATAGATATTCGTTCATATAAATGCTCTTTCAAAAACAAAACCCCGTTTAGCAGTGGCTAAAACGGGGTTTTGTCCTCGCTTTAGCCGTATTTTTTAAGCGCCCGCAAGCTGATGTCAAATCGGCGCTGGGTGAGTTTATCTCACTTTTGTTCTGGCTTGTCAATGACTGGGGTTGACATGACTGGGGTTTTACGGACAGGCGGTTTGTCGACCAGGTCAAAACTGACCTTGATGCGCATCCGGCTTTTAACGATTCTCCCCTGCTTTTGTGCCGGGCTGAAGCGGGCGTGACGAAAGGCATCCAGTGCGGCCTGATCGAAATGGCCGGGTGGGCTGGATTCCTCAACCGAAATTTCCTTCACCATGCCGCTTTCATCCAGCAGCAGGGACAAGATGACGCTGCCTGTGATCTTGTCTGCGGCGGCCTTGTCGGGATAGATCGGCATGATGTCATGTTGTGCGGCAGGGTGAACGTCAACCTCCAGCGCGGGATAAAACGTCGGGTCTTCGACCAGAGGGATGGCAATTTCCGGCAGCCCCATAGCCTGTTCGGCAGGGAGTGCGCTGGCGAGTGGCGCAGGCAGGGGAAGCGGTTCAGGTAGTGGTGATGGGGGCGGCTCACCTACTTCGGGTTCTGCCTGCTGGGGTTGTACAGCTTCGCTTGCCTCGACGGGCAAGACTTCAATGCTGCGCTCCAGATTAACCTGCAGAACCGGGCGGGAAACAGGCTGGGGCGGCTGAATACGAATCTGCAAGCCAAAAATCAGCGCAAAGTGAAAAATCAGCGAGCCTGCCAGAACCAGCGCAAAGCGTTCCGCTGTCTCCGTGTTTTCTGCCATGCCGGTCAATAGCTCTGGTGCAAACGCACGTAATGCGCGGCCGAGTAGTTGAACCAGGCTAACTCGTCATCCGTCAGGGCGCGAATCTCGCGTACCGGGCTGCCCAGATAGAGATATCCGCCTCTGAGCCGCTTGCCCTCCGGCACCAGACTGCCCGCGCCCAGCAACACATGGGGTTCAAGCACAGCGCCATCCATCACGATGGCGCCCATGCCGATCAGGCATTCGTTGCCGATCTCGCAGCCATGCAGGATGACGCGATGGCCGACAGTGACCCGATCGCCGATTACCAATGGCGCGCCTTTGGGGTTGGCGGCCGACTTGTGGCTGACGTGCAGCACGCTTAAATCCTGGATATTGCTCTCGTCGCCGATATAAATGCTGTTAACATCGCCGCGAACCACCGCGCCGCACCAGATAGATGCGTTTTTACCGACTTCCACTTCACCGATGATACTGGCGCTGGCGTGGATGAAGGCGTTTTCTGCAATAACTGGCGCCATGCCCTGGTAAGTCTCAATGTTGTGGCTCATGCTTGAAAGCTCGCGTTAAACCCACAGTATAATCAAATCGCCACTTTTCACGGGTTCCCGACACATGAACAACCCTTTGCTTGATTTTTCCGGCCTGCCGCGTTTTCCTGAAATCGAAGCTGCGCATGTCACGCCTGCCATTGAACAGCTATTGAGCGAAAACCGCGCCCTGCTGGAAAAACTGGCGAACGAGTCCAGCGCACCTGATTGGGATAATTTTGTCAGTCCGCTGGAAGACGCCAACGAGCGGCTTTCCCGCGCCTGGGGTCAGGTGTCGCATCTCAATGCGGTCATGAACAGCCCGGCGCTACGAGAAGTTTATAACGCCAATCTGCCAATCCTGACGGCCTACTATGCCGATCTGTCTCAGAATGAAGCGCTGTTCGCCCGCTTCAAGGCCATCAAGGCCTCGCCGAATTTCGACAAACTGGGTGTGGCACAGAAGAAAATCATCGAAAACGAGCTGCGCGATTTCGTTCTTGGCGGCGCCGATTTGCCCGCAGACAAGAAGGCCCGCTTCAAGGCCATACAGGAAGAGCTTTCTACCGTCTCTGCCCGTTTTGAGGAAAACCTGCTCGATACCACCAACGCCTATGCGCATTATGTCGAGCAGGAAGCCGATTTGAGCGGCATTCCTCTTGACGCCGTGCAAGTGGCGCGCGAAGCGGCAGAGGCCGAGAGCAAACTAGGAGAGCGCAAACCGGGCTGGAAATTTACCCTGAATATGCCGTCCTATATGCCGGTCCTGCAGTATGGCGATAACCGCGCCTTGCGCGAGACGCTGTATCGAGCCTATGTCACCCGCGCTTCGGAATTCGGCAATCCGGAACTCGACAACACTGCGCTGGTTACCCGAATCCTGACATTGCGCCATGAAGCCGCGCAATTGCTGGGGTTCAAGAATTATGCCGAGGAATCGCTGGCGACCAAGATGGCGGAAACGCCTGCTCAAGTGCTGGATTTTCTGAACCAGCTCGGTGATAGGGCCAAGCCCTATGCACAGCGCGATCTGTCTGAACTTCGCCAGTTTTCTCGAGATGAATTGGGCATGAACGAGCTGGCGGCCTGGGACATTGCCTACGCCAGCGAAAAATTGCGCGTCAAACGCTACGCCTTTTCCGATCAGGAAGTGAAACAGTATTTCCCGGAAAACCAGGTGTTGCCCGGCATGTTCAAAGTGGTGGAAACCATTTATGGTTTGTCCATCCATGCATCCCAGGCGCCGGTCTGGCATCAGGATGTCAAGTTTTTTGATATTCGCGACCAGAGCAATCAACTCATCGGCCAGTTTTATCTCGACCTCTATGCCAGGCAAAACAAGCGTGGCGGCGCATGGATGGACGACACCATTTCCCGGCGCAGGAAAGGCGAAGTCATCCAGACACCCGTCACCTACCTTAATTGCAATTTTTCTGCCCCAGTCGGCGGCAAACCGGCCTTGTTCACCCATGACGAAGTCATCACCCTGTTTCACGAGTTCGGCCATGGACTGCACCACCTGCTGACCCAGGTCGAAGAGATGGGCGTCTCTGGCATCAATGGCGTCGAGTGGGATGCCGTCGAACTGCCCAGCCAGTTCATGGAGAATTTCTGCTGGGAATGGGATGTCCTCAAACATATGGCGCGTCATGTGGACACAGGGGAAGTCCTGC
Source organism: Sulfuricellaceae bacterium (assembly GCA_030690895.1). Taxonomy (GTDB): domain Bacteria; phylum Pseudomonadota; class Gammaproteobacteria; order Burkholderiales; family Sulfuricellaceae; genus Sulfurimicrobium. The sequence continues at coordinate 653 of JAUYFQ010000029.1, read as the reverse complement.
CACGCACCCTGTTCGACAAGATGCTGGCAGCCAAAAATTTCCAGGGTGGCATGCAGACCGTGCGGCAACTGGAATTTGCCCTCTTCGACATGGCTTTGCACAGCGATTTCAGCCCGGAAGGCGAACAGACGCCTCTGCAGCTTCTGAAACAAATCCGCAGCCGTATAGCAGTGCTGATTCCGCCAGACTACAACCGTTTCCCCAACAATTTTTCGCACATCTTCGCCGGAGGCTACGGCGCGGGCTATTACAGTTACAAATGGGCTGAAGTGCTGTCTGCAGATGCCTACAGCCTGTTCGAGGAAAATGGCGTGCTGAATGAAGAAACCGGCCATCGTTTCTGGAGCGAAATTCTAGGCATGGGCGGCAGCCGCACTGCGCTGGAGTCCTTTGTCGCATTCCGGGGCAGGGAACCGAATATCGACGCACTGCTGCGCCATAACGGGATGGTCTGAGCACCTGTGATAAACCTACTGCACAAGCCGAATCGAGGTTTGGGCGGGAGGTTGAACGGGTGTAAAGTAAGGGTTAGAGTAAGGCTCTTTTCGCAAATCGTGTTGTTTTTCTCCGAGACGCCTTGCTGCACGGCGATTTCTCGGATTTGGATGCGCCTGCCAATTTATCCTGATACCACGGGGCTTTGAGGGTGATTC
>JAUYFQ010000118.1 GCA_030690895.1 Sulfuricellaceae bacterium | reverse complement strand
GCGTCACCCATACGCTAGCCCAAGCCATTCATGCCGCCCGTCAGGGACTGAGCGCTCCAGCCTTGCCACCCATCCCGGCTGAATCGCCTGGGCAACAGCTTACTTTGGTGGGGACTTGAGGTGGGGTCTAAACGATTACCCCGCGATAGTAAGCATCCCAACTGGCGCTTTTACACGCCGCCACACCCGATCAATGGCTTGCCCTGCCCGCATCCCAAAAGTGGCTGGAAGTTTGCCTACGCTGATGATGAGGATTCGCCAGACAAGCGGTGTTTCAAGGCGCTGGAACGTGATCACCGCATTGTTTTCGGCGAAAACGAAAAGAAAGTTCCGCAAATAAAAAGGGTGTTGCACGAGGTAGAAAGCAACGTCGGTAAAAGCGTCTTTCGCGATTATTCGGATGGAGAGAAACAAACATCGGCCATGTTTGGCAAGTCCGGGGTTTTCTTGGCACCCAAGCATACGGACTTCGTTTCACGCTTCATCCTTCAAGGCTCCAAGGCCGAAAGCACGCTGCTTGATTGTTTTGGCGGCTCAGGTAGTACTGCACATGCCGTCATCCATGTTAATCGCATAGAAAAAACCCGACGCAAGTTTGTAACCGTTGAGGTTAATCGCTATTTCGAGACCATCATCATTCCCCGCCTGAAAAAGGCCGGTGCAGCGGTCGCATGGTCATCTGGCCATGCGAAAAAGATCGATGGTTCCGGCCTCTTCATACTTGTCCAGCAGTTGGAGCAATACGACGACACCCTTGAAAACCTCGACACGGAAATCAACCAAGGCGATTCCGGCGATCTGGCCTTCGATGACCTGGCCTTTGCCCTGCGCTACCGGCTGAACAAAACGTCCCGCGCCCTGTATTGCGGCGTAGAGCATTTCGCCTCTCCCTTCGGTTATCAATTGAAGCAGGCGGTGGGCGGCGGCGAGGCGCAATCGTGCGCGGTCGATCTGGTCGAAAGCCTGGTCTATTTGCTCGGCATGGACGTCAGCCGGATGTATCGGGAACCGCTCGGCGTGGTGGTGCTTGGCAGCAATCGGCGCGGGCAATCGGTGGCGGTGTTCTTCCGCGAAAGCACCGCCACGGACTCCGAACAATGGGTGAAAACCAAACTGGCGCTGCACCCCGCTGACCGGGTTTACACCAACAACCCGGCGGGCTTGGGCTTTGAAGGCTGTGACCGGCTGGAGGCGATTGAAGCCGTGTTTGCCACGCAGTTTGGGCGGTCATGATGGCGGGCAAAACGCGCGCCAAGCAGAAGCCCACACCAAAGCCAAAGTCGAAAAAAATCATGCCCTCCGGTCACGCCCGCCTGAAAGCCGCGCTGGTCATGCGCGATGCGCTGGCCGATGAGTTGGGTCTGAATCTATCGGATGTGATGCAGACGATGCCCAAGGTTGAAAACAACGTGGGCGCGGCCAATGCCCTGCACGATGGCAAGTATTTGAATGCGGTCAGCGCATCGTGCCGCAACGATACGGCCACCCTGTCGGCGCTGGATGCCGAGGTGCGGCTGGCCTGTGAGCGGGTGCGTTTTGCGCCGCGTTACGCCCAATATCTGGCCTTGTTGCTGTTCACTCATTGGGCCGAAGCCAGTATCACCGACGCGCAAGCCTTTACCGTGCGCTTGAATGCTTGGCTGCAAGCACATCCGCCCGAAGGCGAATCAATCTCCGCATATACCGAGGCTGACCTGCAACTGGCGGCGTTCTGGATGGCTACGGCGGCGGGCAAGACCCATGTGCTGCATGCCTGTCTGGCGCTGCTGGAAAAGCGTCGAGCTTGGGACCGGATCATCGTCATCACGCCTTCCGAATCGCTGACCCGCCAGCATGCCGACAAACTACGCTCACTGGCCACCTGGGATGTGTTCGCCTATCCGATGGATGGCGACGCTTCCAGTCTGGGCCGCTTGCCGCCGGATACCGTCATCGTGCTGGACATCAATAAACTGGCGACGGAGAAGAAAGGCGATGGCGTGACGGTGCCGGTGTCCGCCTTCGCGGACGGGCGCAATCTGGTCTTCGTCGATGAAGGCCACAAGGGCCAGAAATCCGAGGACAGCACCTGGAAGGCGATTCAACATACGCTGGCCGGCATTGATGAAGCGGCCATGCCGGCGCATCTCGGCCTGCTGGTCGAGTTTTCCGCCACGTTCGGCCAGGTGGTCGAGGCTGAAAAGAGCTTTGATCGCTATGCCAAGTCGGTGATCTTTGACTACGCCTACGACCGCTTTCATCAGGATCGCTACGGCAAGGATTTCTGGCATGTGCGCGTGCAAGCCAGCGCCGAGGCGACGGCGATTGCCCAGCGTCAGACGCTGACGGCGGCCTTGCTGGCGTACTGGTATCAAGTGAAATGCTACCGTTCTCCAGGCAGCCGGAAGGAAGCCGCTAAACACGGCTTGCAGGTGGCCGCGCCGCTGTGGGTGTTGTTGGGGCTGTCGGTCATTGGCGGCAAAAACAAGGAAGACATCGAGCAAACCTCCGATGTCGGCGACGTGCTGGCCTTTCTATCGGAAATGCTGGCGCGGCCCAAACAACTGACGGATGCCTTGAGCCTGTTGCTACAGGCGGTGAACGATGCCACGGCAGATGGCGTGATGCTGTTGCCCAAGGATGTCGCCCAGACGGCCAGCAAGATGAATGTCACCCAATTGGCTGAACAGGTGCTGACGGATTGCTTCGGCTGGCAAACCGGCGACAAGCCCATCCTGCGTCTGATCAAATCGGCAACCGGCGAATTGGGGCTGGGCCTGTTGCGCGGCGATTCGGCGCATTACTACGGTGTGGTCAATGTCGGTGATGCTGTCGGCCTGAAGAAGATGCTGGAGCAGAAGCATCTCTCTGTGGATGACGATGCGCTGACGACTTCGCTGTTCGCCCGGCTCGATCAACCGAACAGCGGCCTGAATGTCTTGATCGGCTCGCGCCGTTTTGCCGAGGGCTGGGACAACTACCGCGCCTCCAGTCTGACCTTGTTGCGTCTGGGGCAAGGCGTGGGTTCGCTGATCATCCAGATGTTCGGGCGGGTGGTGCGTTTTGCCGGCGTCAACGGCGATGGCAAGCGGCTGGAATCACCGCCGCCGCTGCTGGCACCGCTGCAAACGGCCTATGTGTATGGCCTGCAATCGGCCTATCTGGATGTCTTCCTGAAAAGCCTGGTAGAAAACGGAGTGGTGTCAACCACGCGGGACGAATGCATGATCGTGCAACAGGTGGTGCCGGCCTTGCGCAGCGTGCGCGCCATTACCCCGCAGCCGCAAGCCGTGGTGGCGGTGGGTGAACAATGGCTGGCGAGCCTGAAGGGCCGCACCACGACGATTTCACTGTCGGCGACGGTTGCATCCGCTACGCTGGCAAATGCAGAGGTCACGCCGGTGGTGGGGCACGTCGGCCAAATCCTGACCGACGAATTCAAGAAGCGTGTCGTCTGGCTGGACACAGACGCGCTCTACCGCGACCTGGTGGAGTGGCGGCGCGCTAAACGCTGGTGGCAACTGCGCTTTGACACGGCGGCAATCGACCATGCCCTGCAAAGTGGCCCCTACGAGATTGTCGGGCCGCCGGAAATCTTGCAGATCAAGACGCAAAGCGACCTGACCCGTCTGAACCGCATTGCCGCCAGCGTATTGCGTGGCCTGTTCGAGAAAGCCTACCGGGTCGAAGAAAAACGGCACAGCCGCTATGTGGCGATAGCGCCCACGAATGACCCCGACAAATACGCACGGGAGGTAGCCAATGGCCAATGATTCGGGCTGTAAACAACTGGAAACCTTGCCGATCATTGGCGATGCTAATCAGCAGGATTTCGTGGTGCGCGTGCCTGGCAGTCTGTATCAGCCGCTGTTGATTCGTCCCCCAGACGGTAGTGTTGAACGGGTGTCCCCGGGCGAGTTGGATGCGAATGAAGTTCGCTTTGTGCGTGACCTGATCAAATTCCTCTATCCCGGTGAAACGCCTCCCGAACCGGGGCAGCCCTTGATCTGGAACGGGCTGGAAGTCTGGATCAAGCGCAACCTGGAAAAACGGGAAGACTCCTTCCGCTTGAGCGTGGACACCTCCGACTGGTATTACCCCGACTTCCTGATCTGGCTCATCGACCGGAAAAACCGGGTGCAGACGCTGGGCTTTGTTGACCCCAAGGGATTGCGCGAAGGCGTGGATGGCGGCTGGTCGGATTACAAGGTTGTGTCCACGTTATATATGGCGCACGTCGTGCAGAAAGCGGTCACGCAGAACGGCACGCTGGAGATTGACGGCGAAGCTTGGCAGTTCCGCATTCGCGGGGCACTACTTTCCACAACGGACTACAACACGCTGACCGGGCATGGAAAATTCAAGATCAATGACAGCCAGGGCGGCACTTGCGATCCTGACGAAAAGGATTTTGAAATGCGCCGCATCGTCTTTCTGCCCACGACGGTGACAACAACGGCCTATATCGGCCGGCTGCTTGATCTGCTCGTCAACGATTCCGCTCTGGATAAAACGCTGGTTCGCTGTGCCGACCTGCTGGCTTCGCCGAGCAGCTTCCAGCCGCAAGACGATTCAGACCGTGAGTTGCTGACACGCTACCAAGCAAACCCAGAGAAGGCCGTGTGCGGGTTTGTTGGTGACATGATTTCCACAAATTTCAGCAAAAATAAATAGCACAGGCTCTTCCAGTGAGCCTCTGGCTTGTCATACTGGTCGCGGCAGTGAGCACTTGTTCACATAGACGAATCCTGACCGGAGGGAATCATGCAAGCGCAAGCGATTCAAGAAAACTTGTTCGACGATTTGCCCGATAAAGCTGCCGAGAAAAAACTTTCACATTTCGAGGATTGTGCGTCTGCAATTGACCTGCTTTTTCAGCAGGCGCTGGATAAAGACCAGGGCGGTGGCGTCGATGCATTCGATGAATTTACGGCCAAGATGTGCCGGTTCACCAACCTGTCGGCCTACAACGCCATGCTGGTCATGGTGCAGTCAATCCTCTCAACTTAAGCAATCCCCCCTCAAGTGGTTGATTTGTATCCATGTTTCCGATGCGGCTTAGGATGAGCGGGTCTGGGTTTAGTGGCTCCGGCCACGAAGTGGATCAGGTTTTTTGCCAACTCCGCGAACACG
>JAUYFQ010000001.1 GCA_030690895.1 Sulfuricellaceae bacterium | reverse complement strand
CCTCAGCCATTTATAGCCGGTCAGCGATACAGGCCAACCTGCTCCTCCCCTTGAAGGGGAGGGAGTTGTGCGTGCCTGTCTTTGCTCAATAGCATGAATCATAGCCAATTTTCACAGATGAGGCATGTAACTAATCAGGTTAATTTTTGAACCAATCGCCATATCTTAAATATCAAGATATTCGAGAGAATGTGAGTGGCCTGTATTTTCTAGCGGTTATGAAAAATTACTAACTGAAAACTATAGCATATATAAAAATTATTCATGCTCAGCGTATTCAACGCTGTCGCGTAACAGCGCCCATGACATAGGCGCAATTTTTTCATGAAAATCTAGCGGGTCGCTCCATGTTACTTGTCAGTGATGGAGTCTTAAGCTCGGACTTGGCGGCGCCGAGGTGCTCAAATGCTGCAGCACCTCGCCCGCTCTACTCGTTAATCGAATGGCGCTTCGAACTTGAATCCGCCCTCGAATATTACTGCCCGCTTGAGATATTGGTAAATGCTCCTCCTGGCTGGGTAATGAAAGACTGTACTTCGAGTACGGTATTGCCAGAAATTTGTATCCGCGGCCGATTACCCGCTGCAATCACGGCGCCCATCGCGGCTTCAATCTGCGCAGATGAAAAAAACTGTGCAGCTCCGCCCGGCATGGATGCAATCAAGGTGGCCGTATTGGTTGTCGCACCGGTCTCGCCATCGACCAGGGCGATCGTGACGGGCGTCGCCACGGCGCCGGGGTTGATTACGCGAAGATAGCTTGTGTAGCCAGTGCCTGCATCGGCCGCCGGAATATAGACGGGAACCCATATCGTGCTCCCGCTTTGTGCTGCCGAAACCTCGTTAAATACTCCGCCAGGCTGTAGCAAAAATGATTGTAGTTCAACAGTGGATATCGCACCGGTGACGCGAATTCTCGGCCTGTCACCGGCGGCCAACGTCGTACCCAATGCCATTTCCACTTCTTGCGCGCTGAATGTACGTGCGCCTTTGACTGCCAATGACGGCGTTAAGATAGCAGACGATCCAACCGAACCTGTCACACCATCGATCCGGGCAACCGAAACGGGTGTAACCGCACTGCCGGTATTGATGACGCGCAAATAACTCACATAGCCAGTGGATGCCGATGCTGCCGGAACATAGGTGCGCGCATCTGTTGTCGATGCTACGGCAGTGCCGACGATGACGGCGGCGGTTGCCACGTTGCTGCTGCCAGTGGAATTGCTGCCAATGACCGAATAGATCGTGGTGGTGGATGGTGTAACGACACCGCCGCTAACCGTAGCGCCGAAGCCGGTGTTGGTCCAGGTATAGGCTGTTGCCGCCGGAGTGCAGTTTGCGGTCAGGGTTGAGGTGGCGCCAGCGGAAATGGAGGATGGCGACGCAGTCAGGGTGCATGCCGGCGCCGTTAAAGGCGGCGCTACCGACTCTGCGGGTAGCGAGACGGCATCGATCCAGGCGGCATCGCTGCCTGAAATAAGGTTGCTGTCCTTTTCGTATGACCAGCGCAAGGTATGGCTGCCGGCAGAAAGTGGATAGATTACGGTCGCCCAGGCTTGTTCGCCGGACCATTCCTGCTGTTTCACACCATCGATGTAGAAGCGCAGAAAATCATAACCGCTTTCGCTTGATACGCGTTGTGCGAAACTGACAGATCCCGCTGTGAATGTTTTGGTGACCTCGATTTGTGCTTTCTGTGAATTGAGGATGGCGCCGGATTTGAGGCTGTAACTCCCTTCCGATTTGTCGTCGCTGGCAACGGCCCATCCTGCATTGGCGCCGGAAGTGGTGATCCATCCGGCAGGCATGACGCCATTAAGAGGGAATACATCAACGCCTGCGGCGGCACCGGCCTGCGTTACCGTGAATGCTTGACCTGCAATGGTCACCGTGCCCGTCCGCGAACTGGTGCCGGTGTTAGTTGCCACGGAATAGACCACGGTGCCATTGCCGCTGCCACTCGAACCCGAGGTGATGGTGATCCAGCTTGCGCCGCTGGAGGCGGTCCAGGTGCAGCCGCTACCCGCTGTCACGCTGACAGTGGCGGTGGTGGCGCCAGCGGTGACGGACTGGCTGGCGGGGTTGATTGAATAGGTACAAGTGGTTGACGATGTCTTGAAATTGGCAACACTTACCCGAACATTGTTGAGGGAGAGCGCGTTATTGGCCGAATTGCTCGCCGCCTCGCTTATCCCGCAAGCTATACCGCCGCAGGTGCTAAGGTAGGGATTGGAGAAGCGCCCGATGCGCGGAGCATTGGTATACGAGCTGGGGTAGGCCATAACGGTGGTAAAGGCATTGCTCACGCCATAGCCAAAAGAGTAACTGTAGGCGCCTTGTCCTGTGGGGCTGGTTGAATTGCTAACCGTGAGCCGGTCGTGCATGCTACCCATGTTATGGCCCAATTCGTGTACGAAAGTGAAGTCATCACAGTAGTAACCGCCATCTGTTCCATCCAGCACAGCCGAGAAACCATAAGCTGCATAGCCTGAAATAGGTGTGTTTCCGTAGCCTCCAATCCATGCCAATCCGCAATTGTTCATGGCTTGGACGAAGGGTCTCATCAGCATGACGAGGTCGGCGCCATAACTGGTGCGCAGCGTTGCAACCCCAGCCAGTGTGGGATCTGTCCCGTAAGTCAGGGCGTCGAGGGCTGCGCTCTGGGTTGCTGTGTCGCTGTAGGAAACTGCTTCGGTATGAACCAGTCTCAGGGTAATGGCCACCTCACTATCGATATAGGATTGGTTTGATGTGGCAACCAGGTTGGCAATTCTAGTCCCTGCGGCGGATACCGAACCGAGTCTGGTTACAAGGCCGGCCGTATATAGCACCATCAGGTCAATGGTTGTCTGCGGCGTCGGCGTTACGGCGGAAATCCGAAAATCCTCACCTTGCTTGGGCAGGCTGGCGGCAATTGGGGGCGCCAGACCATCATCATCTTTTGCGACAAATGATTTCAAATTGGCGGCCGTGGTGTCAATTAGCCATTGGTTGCCTGCGACTGAATGGAGTTTGAACTCTCCCTCGGGCGTGAGAATGCGGCCATAGGCGCCACCAGGACCGGAGGTAAGGATGGCGCGAAAGTTTTTCCCGAATGGCTTGAGATAGCCTATCCAGCTGATATTGCCACCAGGCGACGCTTCCATGCGTTCATAAACGACCGTGTAGCTTCCCCTGTTACCTGGAAGCGTGAAGTTCACTTCAGCGTTGGGCGTCAAGGAGGCCAAATCTGCAATATTCAGCATGACCGGAGTGGCGGCCTGGCTTGGCAACGACAGTGCAGCCATATCGGCCTCGACCTGTTGAGAGGATTTGATCGCCGGAATAAAGATTTCCGCCAACCCGCCTGCCCATGCAAACTGAGGCCCAAGCAATATCAATACAATAAATAGCCAACGAGCAATCATTTTTCCGCTCCCTCGATACCCAATTATTAAACCACGCGGATTCAAATTCGAAGTGCAACATTGGGTAATGGCGTGGGAAGCGGGCGAGATGCATTAATATCCCCCCTTCAGTCACCAAACCAACGTTGGCCGAAATGAACACCCATCTCATCTGAGACGAAAGATACCAGATTTCAGTGCTCCATAAAGCCTGATATAAGCATAAAATGCGAATAAAGGCGCCCTACAGAGCGAAGCGTCCAGATTGAGACGCTTCTTGACCATGGCGAAGAGGGCGTAGACCGACATGGCATCCAGATCTGCGTCTTCACCGCGCATTCTCGGATTTGCCGTAGAACCTCTTGATACGAAGATGCTGCTTGATCCATTTGAAAAGCCATTTTGCGAGGTGGTCGCGGTGGGATCAGTCAGGTTGAATCCATGCGGCTGGATGCCTTGTTGTCAACAGACCTTAAACGCCGTCGCGTGGGAATACGATGGCCTTTTCCGGGACAGGAAGTTATCCGATGAAAATTCTTTTGACGACGCATGTATTTTTGCCCGAGCATTTCGGCGGGACGGAAACCCTCGTTCTTGGCGTCGCACTTGCCTTGAAACAAAGGGGGCATAATGTTACGGTCGTGACGGGCTACCCTGAAAATAATAAATCATGTGACATCAACCAGTTTGATGAGTATGAAGTTTATTCCATCCCGGTTATTCGATTTAGGCATGGACGCAATGTATTGATCGACCAAGGCGGTGCTATGCGTAATGATTACGACAACCCCGTTTTTGAAGCCCGGTTTCGTCAACTGCTTGCAGAAATTGAACCGGATGTGGTGCACTTTCATCACTTGGAGCGGTTATCAATTAAAGCAATTGACGCATGCAAGGAAAGAAAAATCCCCGCGTTCCTCACAGCAACAGATTTTTGGTATGTCTGTCCCATCCATACGCTGCTGTTGCCAAATGAAAAAATGTGCGATGGGCCTGCCAACGGTGGTGCAAACTGCCTAAAGCATGTAACTTCTATCACTCAGCCAAAATGGTTGGCCAGAATTGTTAATTCCTTACCTTCGGGCGCCTTGGAGGTTGTCATGGGCCTCCTCAGGAGGATTCACGCAAAGCTCTCGGGCAAAGTCGGTGATGTCCAGGCTCTGGCAAAAAGAAGTGAAATAATAGGATCCAGACTCCTTCTCCTGGAAAGAATTTTTGTCGCTACCGGCCATGCTCAAAGAATGCTTGAGACTGCAGGGATAAGGGGTGGGAAATTTCGAATTCTGCCATTTGGAATTAAAAATCATGGCTATGTAAAACGCGTTCGTCAGAGAAAGGATGGTCCGTTGGTACTGGGATTTATTGGTTCGGTGCTGCCTCACAAGGGTCTCCATGTCCTTGTTGAGGCGAGCCGACTTTTACCTGCGGATGCCGCTGTTAAAATAAAGATATATGGAAAATCACCCGATGGAGATTCTTCTTATATAAAAGGTTTGCGTCTGCTGGCACAGGGTGACGAAAAAATTGAGTTTTGCGGCACTTTCGAGAATTCAATGATGCCCGCAGTACTGGATGGAATCGATGCTTTGGTTATACCTTCCTTGTGGCATGAAAACATGCCGTTGGTTTCGTTATCAGCTCAGGCTGCGGGCTGCCCTCTTATAGCATCGGATATTGGTGGATTATCAGACATCGTTGATTCTGGTAAGAATGGTCTCTTGTTTAGCCCGGGCTTGGCATCTGGATTGGCTAAAATAATCATGTGCCTTTTGGGCGACCACGATCTGTTAGAAAAGTTGTCAGGCGCTGCAGTTCAGCCAATGGATATTACTCAATATGTTGATGAGCTTGAGATGGAATACCGAAAAAGTATTTCGGCTGGCGCCTAACCCGGATATTGCATGAATTCACCAAGCCCTCGCTTGTCTTTTGTCGCCTAGAGGCGCTTACTTCTGGTTCGTATGAAAATTTTGTTCAGCCGGGCGTATGAATAACTACGCCGCTCCTTCTCAAAATTTCCCTACAAAACAAAATCCGGCGCGATCATCACGGCAATTCATGAAATATCCGGGCTAATATCAATGGCTAATTTGGAATCAACCTAAAAACCGCATTTCGACCACGAAATACACGAAATAAACCAAAAGTAGGCGCCTCTAGGCGACAATTGGTTGAACAGGAGTATCCACTCACCCATCAGGTGATGTGCAGTCATCTTGTATCTGTATGAATTTTTTGCGAGCTTTCGCCTTCCGGCGAAATGCCTGCTTACCCCGTTTCGTGTATTTCGTGCATTTCGTGGTTCAACTAAGGAAACGCTGATTTATTCCTTCCCCTTCAAGGGGAGGGCTAGGGTGGGGATGGTGTGTTAAGTGTAACCCATTGATTTCACGACCCCATCCCCCTCCCAACCTCCCCCTTGAAGGGGGAGGGGTTTGACTTTGGTGAATAAATCAGTGGTTCAACTAAGTTTTTAAGGATCAAATGAGTGAATTACAGCTTACCGTTTACCGGAGGCTTCACAACCTGATGGTGACCCCTGATGCATCGTGCTTTTATTAAGGTAGCGATCATTCATGACTGGCTGTTGGTCAGGGCTGGCGCAGAGCGGGTTCTGGAGCAGGTACTGGCGTGCTATCCGCAGGCAGATCTGTTTAGCATGGTGGATTTTCTGCCGCCCAGTGCGCGCGGTTTTATCATGAATAAACCGGTTAAAACCTCTTTTATACAGCGACTTCCATTCGCGCGTAGCCATTATCGTTTCTATCTCCCCCTTATGCCGCTTGCCGTGGAGCAGTTTGATCTTTCCTCTTATGATCTGGTGATCTCCTGCTCTCACGCCGTGGCCAAGGGGGTATTGACCGGGCCTGACCAGCTCCATGTTTGTCTGTGCTTTTCCCCCATGCGTTATGCTTGGGATTTGCAGCACCAGTACCTGCGCGAGGCGGGGCTGGAACGTGGCCTGAAGGGGTGGTTGGCGAAGTGGCAGCTGCACAGACTGCGCCTGTGGGATTTGCGCACGGTTAATGGGGTGGATGAATTCATCGCGATTTCACGGTTTATCGCCGCCCGTATCCGGAAGGTTTACCGCCGGGAATCGCAAATTGTTTACCCGCCTGTTGATACGGATTTTTTTGAATTGCGGGAGGAGGAGAAGGAGGGATTTTACCTTACAGTTTCGCGCTTGGTTCCCTACAAGCGGGTGGATCTGATCGTGGCGGCTTTTGCCGCCATGCCGGAGAAGCGGCTGCTGGTCATTGGCGATGGGCCAGAGATGGAGAAAATACGCTCCAAAGCAGGGCCAAATATAGAACTGCTGGGTCATCGCGATAATGACGAGGTAAAGGATTACATGCAGCGTGCCCGCGCTTTTGTCTTTGCCGCCGAAGAGGATTTTGGCATCGTTCCTCTGGAGGCGCAGGCCTGCGGTACGCCGGTCATTGCTTTTGCCAAGGGGGGGGCGCTGGAAACCATTCGCGGCCTGGATGATGAACAGCCTACCGGGGTGTTTTTTAAGGAGCAATCCGTGCAGGCAATCCAGGTGGCTGTCCGTTCCTTCGAACAGGCGTCGCCCCGTATTTTGCCAGTGGCTTGCCGTGAAAATGCCCTGCGATTTGCGCCAGAGGGATTTCGCGCCGAGTTCAAGGTGTGCGTGGAGGAGGGAATGGAACGATTCCAGCAGGGCTTGTGGGGTGCGAGTTGAAGACGATGAGAAGATGCCGTGACTTCGCGTAGTTTGCTCAGGGAAAATTCCGGTCTGCTGGAGTTGATCCAGCGCTTTCTGGACCCTGTGCTAGTAGCCGCCAGCGGTGTCGCGCTTTTTGCGATCCAGTTCGGGAATCTGGATTTTCCCCGGAATTATGTTTTTGTTTTGATCGGCGGATTTCTCCTCTGCTTCGCCGTGTTTCCTTTTTTCAATATTTATCGCCCCTACCGCGGCGCCAGCCTGTGGGCGGAAACACAGACGCTGGCGAGTGCGTGGATGGTGGTATGCACTGGCTTGGTCATGGCGTTGTTTGTAACCAAGACCAGCACGGATTTTTCGCGCCTTTGGATTGGCCAGTGGGCGATGGCCGGATTTTTGAGTCTGGTTGTTTTTAGGATGGTGTTGCGTGGAGGACTTCGCTTGCTGCGGCGCCATGGGTTCAATCTTCGTTTTATCGCCATTGCCGGCGCAGGGAACCTGGGGCGCGACGTGGCACGTCGTCTGGCCGCTTCGCCATGGACTGGGCTGAAGGTGGTAGGCTTTTACGATGATGATCCGCGCTTGCAGCGACAGATGTTCGAAGGCGCTCAGGTGCGCGGCGGACTGCATCGTATCCCTAATGACGTGGCGGATCTCGGCATCGATCAGGTGTGGATTGCTTTGCCCCTGCATCACGACAAGCAGGTCAGGTCGCTGGTGGGGCACTTGAGTCGCTTGCCGGTGCAGGTCACCTTTGTTCCCGACATTTACGGTGTCCAGTTGCTTAATCATTCCATCGGCGAAGTGGCGGGTTTTCCCGTCATTCATCTGATGGAGTCACCTCTTGCCGGGGTGAAAGGCATGGTCAAGGTTGTTGAGGACAAGCTGCTGGCGATCTTGATCCTGTTGACAGCGCTGCCGCTGATGTTGTTGATCGCGATCGGGGTCAAACTGGGTTCCCCCGGCCCGGTTTTTTTCGGGCAGGTGCGTGGCGGGTTGCATGGAGAGCGTATCTGGGTGTGGAAGTTTCGCACCATGAAGTATCATGCCGAGTCGTCAGGACAAGTTACCCAGGCGTTGCCAGGTGATTCCCGCGTTACAGTTTTCGGGGCTTTTTTGCGGCGCACCAGCCTGGACGAGCTGCCCCAATTTTTTAACGTACTCAGGGGTGATATGTCGATCGTGGGGCCACGTCCGCACGCGGTCGAGCATGACGAGTTTTACCAGCGACAAATCGATGCCTACATGCTGCGACATCACGTAAAACCGGGTATCACGGGTTGGGCGCAGGTCAACGGCTGGCGGGGTGAGACGGGCGAGATCGAGAAAATGGAAATGCGCGTCAAACATGATTTGTATTACATCAATAACTGGTCTTTGTGGTTTGATCTGCGGATCATCTTTATGACAATTTTTGTGGCATTGTTGGGAAAAAATGCGCATTGAGCGATGATTTTGCGAATTTTTGCTAAACTAGCCGCCATTTTTGGATTTGCCAGACGGTTTGAACCTTAAAACCTCTGTTGGCATTGAATGTCCTGATATTTCAATAGATTGTGACGGTTTTGTGGGTGCGGATTTATCCTAAAAACCGCATTTGAAGCACAGGGATCATGGGGAATACCAAGGGATTTTGAACTTGATATGTCCCACCCAATGGGTGATAGATGGAAATCATGTAACGCATTGATTTAGCCCCGTGCTCCCCGTGTCGCCTAGAGGCGCCTACTTTTGGTCCCCGTGGCTAACTGAGTTTTCTAGGTTTATTCGCACATAAGCGATTGATTATGCGAATAAATTCGCACCTACATCATCTATGTCAACGGAGGGATTTAGGTTGAATGAACGCTGAAATAGCACCCCCGGCTTTGCCAGTCGAGCCGCCCCCTCAATGGAGGGCGCTGGCGCTGCTGTTTGTATTCAGTTTCCTGTTGCTGTTTTTTATCGCGCTGCAATTTTACTGGCCGGGTAAATGGTGGGATGCGCCGCAGCCGCTTTCCTGGCGTGGCTCGGCTTTTAGTCTGGTCAAGGGGCAAGGTTCCGCAGATCAGGGGAAATTGACGATCAAGGCGCTCGCCCCGCCAGGTATCGCTGTGGCGTCCCTGTCTCCCAGCGCCTTTTCTGCCAGGGATTATTCCCTGGTTCGCTGGTCGCTGGCTGGCGTTGGCAAGAAGACACGCATGGAATTCATGTGGACATCAAGCGAGAACCCGGGGCGCACGTTTGCGCTGCCGCTTGAGTGGGCGGGTGGCGAGGTGATCCCCTTGAAACTGGATGGGGATCAAAACTGGCAAGGGCAAATTACGGGGGTGGCGTTGCTGGTGCGCGAGCCGCTGGAAAACCCGATTACAGTTAATGGGGTCAAGCTGGGGTCTGAAGCGCCGACCAACATTATTTTGTATGAATGGTTTGGTACCAAGCCATGGCTTCAAACTTCGGCTCATTTTGTGGAGGGCAATGAAATTCAATATTGGCTCCCGCCACTGAAGTTTGTGGCAGTTGCGCTGGGTGTTTCGTTGCTGGGCTATGGAATTCTGGTCTGGCGCAAGAAACTGGCTTTCGATGTCAGAATGATCTGGCTGCTGTTTTTTCTGTCGTGGTTCGCTCTCGACATGCGCTGGCAGTTTGATTTGTGGCAGAAGCTGGGTTTGTCGCAACAAAGCTTTGCCGGTAAATCATGGGAAGAAAAGCATTTGGCTGCCGAGGATAAGAACCTGTTTGCCTTGGTGCAACAGGTCAAAGCGAAACTGCCTTCTACTTCTGCGCGTGTTTTTCTTTTTGCGGATGACGAGTATTTGCGTGGTCGCGGTGCGTATCATCTCTATCCGTTCAATGTATTCAATAGCCCTGATCTGCTGCTTGCCTCGCAGTTCAAGTCGGGTGATGCAATCGTGATTCTGGGCAAGGACGAGGTGGGATACGACCCCGCGAGCAAGTTGTTGACCTGGGGCGCGCAGCAGCGGCTTGAGGCCGATCTTCTGTTGCTTGAGCAAAACAATGTCTTGCTGAGGGTGCGTTAAGTGGGCTTGCCAGGATTGATCGCGACTGTATTTCTGCCTTGGTTGCTGGGGATTGTCTGGTTACGCGCGCGCTGGCTCCAGCCCGACAAAATAGCCTGGCCCGCGATTCTGGGTTATGGCTATCTGGCGGGGGCTTTGGCGACAACACTGGTGATGCGCTTGCTTGATATGTTGGGCGTGCGTCTTGGGTTTTTCAGTATCGCGCTGGCTCTCGCCTTGTTGATTGCATTGGGTTTTTTGGCGAGCCGTGGCGTGGCTTGGCGCAAGAGTGGGGATGGCAGCCAACTGGCTGGCTGGCGCAAATTCGCCTTTATTGCCTTGCTGGTTCTCATTGCGACGCGCCTGATTGGCCTTGGCCTGGAAGTGCTTTGGCAGCCCCTGTTTCCGTGGGATGCCTGGTCTCAGTGGGCGACCAAGGCTCGGGTGTGGTACGAAACGGGCAGTATGGCGTCTTTTGTTCCTCCCGATATTTGGTTGCAGACGAATGGCGCGTTTACCGATCGCGCACCACATTACCCGCCCGCCATTCCCCTTTTGCAGGCATGGACGGCTTTTGGCCTGGGGCGTTGGGATGATGCGCTGATGAATCTGCCTTGGTTGATGACAGGGATTGCGCTGGCTTTGGCCTTTTATGGGCAAGCGCGTCAGTGGGGAATCGCACCTTTGTTTGCCATGATGTTTACCTATTTCCTGCTGTCTCTTCCCATGCTGGATACGCATGTCGCGCTGGCAGGTTACGCCGACCTGTTTTTGGCAGCGACTTACGGGCTGGCTGCGTTCGCATTCTTTCATTGGGTCAGGTCGCGCGATGTCTGGCAGGGTGCAATGGCGCTCGTGCTCGGGGCTGGGTGCATCCTGATCAAGCAGCCGGGCATTGGCTGGGCGCTGACTTTCGTGCCAGCCTTGTGGGTGGCGCTTGCCCCGCGCCATGGCTTGATCGGGCTCGCGGTATCCGGCAGTATCGGACTCGCCGTCGCGCTGTTCTTTGGCTTGAACGGTTTTAATCTGCTGGGTTATTCGCTGAAATTTACATATACCTCAGTATGGGAGCCATTGTGGTCGAACTTGATGGTTCAGGATAACTGGCATCTGCTATTTTATTTGGCTGCCGCCGCCCTGCTGCTGTCCCTGCCCCGCCTGTTTGCGCCGACGTATCGTGCCATGACGGTTGTCGTGGTATTCGCGCTGGCATTTGTGTTTGCGATTTTCTTTTTTACGCACGTCAGCATGTGGGTGTCGGATCAGACCGTGGTCAACCGGGCGATCCTGCATCTGGCGCCGATGTTGCTGTTTTATGTGATGGTGCTGTTTTGGGAAGCGCCGCCTTCCCGGTTAAATAATGTGTCAAATTCTTCAGGTGGATCTAAATGATATTAGTCACAGGCGGAGCCGGTTTCATCGGCTCGAATTTCATACTTGACTGGATTGCCCACGAACAGTCATCAGTAATCAATCTCGACAAACTGACGTACGCAGGAAACCAGAATAATCTGGCGACCCTGCAAGGCAACGCCCGGCATGTCTTCGTGCAGGGGGATATTTGCGACGCCGAACTGGTGCGTGGCCTGTTGAGCATGCACAAACCCCGCGCCATCATCCATTTTGCCGCTGAAAGCCATGTCGATCGCTCGATTCATGGCCCGGCTGAATTCATGCAGACCAACATCAATGGTACCTTCACCCTGCTGGAAGAAGCCAAAACCTATTGGCAGACGCTATCAGGTGAAGAACAGTCTGCTTTCCGCTTCCTGCATGTTTCCACCGACGAGGTGTATGGGTCGCTCGGGGCAGATGACGCCCCCTTTACCGAAACCACTGCCTACGCGCCCAACAGTCCTTATTCGGCTTCGAAAGCGGCTTCCGACCATCTGGTGCGCGCCTACCACCATACCTATGGCTTTCCGACCCTGACCACCAATTGTTCCAACAATTACGGCGCCTATCAGTTCCCTGAAAAGCTGATCCCGCTGATTATCTTGAATGCGCTGAACGGCAATCCCTTGCCTATCTATGGCGACGGGCAGAATATCCGTGACTGGCTGTATGTCGGCGACCACTGCACGGCCATTCGCGAAGTGCTGGCAAAAGGGCGCTTGGGCGAAACCTACAATATCGGCGGCTGGAACGAGATGACTAATCTGGATGTGGTGCATACGGTCTGCTCTATTCTTGACGAGCTCAAACCGGCAGCCGATGGCAAACCGTATGCCTCTCTGATTACCTACGTTAAAGACCGCCCCGGCCATGATCGTCGTTACGCGATCGATGCGCGCAAGATTGAAAAGGAATTGGGCTGGAAACCGGTAGAAACTTTCGAAACCGGTATCCATAAGACGGTGCGCTGGTATCTGGAACATGCCAAGTGGATCGAGAATGTGACCAGCGGTGAATATCGCACCTGGATAGGCAAGCAATATGGGGCGGCATCATGAGCAAGGGCATTATCCTGGCCGGTGGCTCCGGCACTCGCCTGCACCCGGTGACGCTGGCGGTTTCCAAGCAGTTGTTGCCGGTTTACGACAAGCCGATGATTTACTACCCCCTGGCTACGCTGATGCTGGCAGGGATACGCGATATTTTGGTGATTTCCACGCCGCAGGACACGCCGCGCTTCGAGCAGTTGCTGGGCGATGGCGCGCGCTGGGGGCTGAATCTCTCTTATGCCGTGCAGGCTGAACCCAATGGCATTGCGCAGGCTTTTGTCATCGGCGCGGACTTTATCGGCAACGATGCCTGCGCCTTGGTGCTGGGCGACAATATTTTCTACGGTCACGATTTGTCGCGCGACTTGCAGGCGGCGGCCAAGAAAACAAATGGCGCGAGCGTGTTCGCCTACCCGGTACACGACCCGGAGCGTTACGGCGTGGTGGAATTCGACCTGAACCGCAACGCGATCAGCATTGAAGAAAAACCCTTGCAGCCCAAATCGCGTTATGCCGTCACCGGACTGTATTTCTACGACAATCAGGTGATCGAGATTGCGCGCAATATGCAGCCTTCAGCACGCGGCGAACTGGAGATCACCGATGTAAACAAAATTTATCTCGCCAACGGCAAGCTCGATGTGGTGGTCATGAGTCGTGGCATGGCCTGGCTGGATACCGGCACGCACGAGTCCCTGCTGGAAGCGTCGATGTTCATTGAAACCATCGAAAAACGTCAGGGTTTGAAAATTGCCTGCCCGGAAGAAATAGCCTATCGCATGGGGTATATCTCGGCGCAACAGTTAGAAGCCCTGGCTACCCCATTGGCAAAGAACGGTTATGGCCAGTATTTGCTGAACCTGCTGCGTGAACAGGTGTATTGATGAAGATCATTTCGACTGCAATTCCCGATGTCTTGATAATTGAACCAAAAGTGTTCGGCGATGACCGAGGGTTCTTTTTCGAGAGTTTTAACGCGCGTCAGTTTGCGGAAGGCACCGGACTGGATCTGGACTTTGTTCAGGACAACCATTCGCGCTCGGCCAGAAACGTGCTGCGCGGCTTGCATTATCAAATCAAACAGCCTCAGGGCAAGCTGGTTCGCGTGGTCGCGGGCGCAGTATTCGATGTGGCGGTCGATGTTCGCAGGCGCTCGGCCACTTTTGGTCAGTGGGTGGGCATGGAGCTTTCGGCTGAAAATAAGCGAATGTTGTGGATTCCTCCCGGCTTTGCGCATGGCTTCGTCGTCCGCAGCGAATATGCCGAGTTTCTCTACAAAACCACGGACTACTGGGCGCCAGAGCACGAGCGTTGCATTATCTGGAACGATGAACAGCTTGCAATCGACTGGGGGATTAGCGAGAATCCGTCCCTTTCTGGAAAAGACCAGCAGGGATGCGCCCTGCGGGATGCGGAAGTGTTTGAATAACAGACTTGGTTATTGAATTGAAAATCAGAAATCTCCTATCTTTCCTGTTGTGTCAGGTGTTGGTCAGTACCGCTCATGCGGAAATGTTCGTCTACGTTGATGCTCAGGGCGTGACGCACGTCAGCAACATGCCATTTGATGAAAACATGCAGCAGGCGGTCGCTGTACAAAACCAGCCAGGCAGTAAAGAGATCTACGCTCCAATCGTCAACGAAGCCGCCCGCCAGAACGAACTGGATCCGGCCCTGATCCACGCTGTCATCACGGCAGAGTCGGGATATAACCCACAGGCGCTTTCCAGCAAGGGCGCGCAGGGAATGATGCAGTTATTGCCTGAAACCGCAAAAAAATATGGCGTCGTCAACAGCTATGACCCCTCGCAAAACATCCAGGGCGGCGCCAAATACCTGAAGTATCTGTTGCAATTATTCGACCAGAAAATCGATCTGGCACTAGCGGCTTATAACGCGGGTGAAAATGCCGTCATCCGCCATGGCCGTAAAATCCCGCCTTATCGCGAAACCCAGGCCTATGTGCCTAAGGTAATGAAATTGCACAAGAAATACCAGAATATATGAGCATAAAATTTTTTGCTGACAGACTTGTAGGTGCGAATTTACTTGTGCCCGTTTTGTGGGTATTCGCACAATCAGATGGTTATGTGCGAATGAATTCGCACCTACGGAAGAGGGGTGCAGGATGAAAATTCTGATCACAGGCAAGGACGGCCAGGTTGGCTGGGAACTGCAACGTACCCTGTCAACCTTGGGCGAAGTCATCGCGCATGATCGCCATGGATTGGATCTCGCCAATCCAGACTCGATCCGCCAGGCAATTCGTTCGGCAAAACCCGATCTGATCATCAATGCAGCGGCCTATACCGCTGTGGACAAGGCGGAAAGCGAGCCTGAGCTTGCCATGGCCATCAATGGCATAGCGCCCGGCATCATGGCGGAAGAAGCCAAAAAAATGGGTGCGGCGCTGATTCATTACTCGACCGATTATGTGTTCGATGGCACGAAACCAGCGCCTTATGTCGAGCAGGATGTCACCAATCCGCTCAATGTCTATGGAAAAACCAAGTTGGCCGGGGAGGATGCGGTCAAGGCGGCAGGCTGCCCTTTCCTGATTTTGCGCACCAGTTGGGTGTATGGCGGCAGAGGCAAAAATTTCCTTCTGACAATGTTGAGACTCGCCGGTGAACGGGACAAGCTGAGCATCGTTGCCGATCAGACTGGCGCGCCAACCTGGAGCAGGATGATTGCCGAGGCGACAGCGCAAATCGTGGCGCAAAGAAAATCCGGGCTGAGCGATCTGCATGGCCTGTTCCATTTGAGCGCGACAGGAAGCACTTCCTGGCATGGCTTTACTGAAGCCATTCTAAGCAACCGGAATGTATCCGAGGTGAGTGCAAGGCCGCAACTATTGCCCATTTCGACCGCCGAATACCCGCTACCGGCAGCACGGCCCATGAATTCGCGCCTGTCATGCGGCAGTTTGCAGCAGGCGTTTGGCCTTGAGTTGCCGGCTTGGGATGTGTCTCTGCGGCTTTGCATGGCAGATCTGTAGGTGCGAATTTATTCGCACATAACCGGTTGATTGTGCGAATAAATTCGCACCTACAAGACCGGACAATATATTGCCGACCGAGAAATATTGGTTAACGTGTCGCCTGAAAATGGCGTACCGTTTCGGCCAGGCCTTCTTCCATGGAGTATGGCGGCTGCCAGCCCAGTTCAAGGCGAATGGCGGAGTCATCCACTATCAGCGAGTCGGTCAAACGCTGCACGGTTTCTATTTTTCCAGTCAAATATCCAGCCCATTGCAGCAGCGCGATAGGGATCGGCCAGAGTCTGGCGCGTTTCCCGCTCAGACTTGCCAGCTTGCGGATGAGTCCAGGCGTGGAAATGGTCTCGCCATCGCTCACCAGAAATGTTTTTTCCGCCGCGCATTCATGCGTCAGGCACAGTCGGATGGCGTCGACCAAATTTCCCAGATAGATCAAACTACGCTGATTCATGATCGAGCCCAAGGGCAGAGGAATGCCCTTCTCAACCAGATGGAGTAAACGGAGAAAATTTCCCTCTACGCCCGGGCCATAAACCAGAGGTGGACGCAGAATGACGATTTCCATGCCCCGTGCGGCCGAGATCCGTTGCAAGGCTTGTTCGGCTTCGAACTTGGATATGGCATAGGGGTCTTGCGGGTTGGGGGGCTCCCGGTCGGCGAAGGGACGTTGGGGCGTGGCTTCGCCGTGGACTTTTACTGTGCTGATATAGACAAACCGCTTTACTCCCGAAGCAGCCGCGCACTGAGCCAGTCTTTGCGTGCCCAGCGCATTGGTTGCTCGGTGGGCTTTGAGCGGGTCGCTTGCGACATCTCTCATGACATGCACCCGGGCGGCGAGATGCACCACGGCATCGATCCCAGACAAGGCTTCGGCCCAGTCGGTATGTTCACCAATGTCTCCGACACTATTGCGCGTGGCGCCACGAACAACGTGCCCGTGTTGAGACAGTTCCGCACACAAGGCCTTCCCGATAAACCCATTTGCGCCTGTTACCAATACCCGCATTATCCTGAGTTCCTCGTGTGGTTTCTGTAGGTGCGAATTTATTCGCACATAAGCGCTTGTTCGTGCGAATGAATTCGCACCTACGAATCCACCAACATCTGGCGCAATTTGAGTGCATCCCGGCGAACCGGCGAGGTCAGAAATCTTGCCAAGCTGGCCATGTGGTGCGCAAGGTAAACCGGATGTCTATGGCTGGATCGGCGTGCTTCGTGCTGGATGACTGCCTCCGGGCAATACGCTACCAGCTTGTGTGCAAGGTGAAGACGGGCGCAGATATCCACATCCTCATAGTACAGGAAGTAGTGTTCGTCGAAGCCGCCGAGCAAGTCAAAAACGTTGGAGGGAAACAACATCATCATCCCGGCGACCCAATCCGGGAAGCGTGTCTCCAGTCGTGGGCGCTTTCCTGACATCACTTTCCATAAAATCGAACCGAGCGAGGGAAAGGTGCGTGCGCTATCTTCAGGTTCGCCCTGTTCATTGCAAACCATGGGGGCAACTACGCCAGCATCCCATTGCTTCAAGCAGCTCAAGAGCGCAGGAAAAGGGTCGAATCCCAATCTTACATCGGGGTTGAGCACGCAGAACAAAGCGCCGGTTGCCAGTTGAAATGCGGAATTATGATTTGTGCCAAAACCCTGGATGGCTGCATTTTTAACTACCCGAACGGGAAAAGGATAGTTTTTGAGACTAAAAGAAATTGTTTCTGAAGTGTTGAGTGTCAGGATAATTTCTATCTGGGATCGGCATAGACGAGCCAGATCGTCCAGCAGTGATATGACTAAAATTCCCTGGCCATGACTGACAATGGAAATGGAAATCAAGTCGTCCTGGCCGAGAATGGGGATGTTGGTGGAGGGTTGGCTGGAAAGGGACAAGAACGGCCTTTAATCGGGAAACTCGCGCAGCGAGCCTGAGTCCCTCTCTCCCTTTGGGAGAGAGTTAGGAGAGAGGGAAACGGGCATGGCGAAGCGTTGTTTCATTGTTTGGGACGGCGATTCGCCGTGCCCGTTAATCGGGAAACCGCCAATTATGCTAGAATTCCCGCTATTTTTCTGCATTGGAAGCCAAAGAATTGACAAAGCGTCTGGGAGAAATCCTGATCGACAGTGGCAAGCTGAATGCACTTGATCTTGAGCGAGCCTTGCGTCTTCAGGAGTCTGGCGGGCAGGAGCGGCTGGGCGCCATCCTGATCCGAAGTGGCATGGTCGCGGAGCGCGTCGTGATTGATGCGCTGTCCGGGCAACTTGATTTGCACATTGTCGAGACAAAAGCATATCCCGAACTTCCTATTCTGGAAGAAAAAGTTGCAGTGCGTTTCCTCAAGGAATCCAGAGCGCTGCCGTTGCATGAAGATGCTGACCAGCTATTTCTGGCCATGGAAAATCCTCTGGACGAGTTTGTCGTTCAGGCATTCCATCTTCTGACCGGGCGTGAAATTGTGTGCCGCCTGGCGGTCCCATCCGAGCTGGATGCCGCGTTCGAGCGGCTCTATGGCAGTGGAAAATCCTCCATGGGGCAACTGGTGGGCGAAGTCGAAACGCGCGAGGAGGATGAGGGCAGCGAAGACCTGCAACAGCTCAAGGAGCTGGCTTCAGAAGCGCCTATTATCCGTATCGTCGGATTGATTATCAGCCATGCGCTGAGCGCGCGCGCTTCCGACATCCACGTCGAGCCCTTCGAAAACCGGTTGATCGTGCGCTACCGGGTGGATGGTGTCATGCACGAAGTCGAGTCCCCGCCGCGCCGCTTCTCTGCCGCTGTCATTTCTCGCATCAAGATCATGGCCAGCCTGGATATTGCCGAACGCCGCCTGCCGCAGGACGGGCGCATCAAGTTAAGAATTCAAGGCAAGGAAATCGACCTGCGCGTCTCCACCGTGCCCACCATGCACGGCGAAAGCGTGGTCATGCGGATTCTCGACAAAAGTGGAACCGCGCTGGATTTTACCTCGCTGGGATTTGACCCGGACGTGCTGGCGCGTTTCATGGAAGTGCTGACCCAGCCGCATGGCATTCTGTTGGTGACAGGGCCGACCGGGTCGGGAAAAACCACGACGCTCTATACCGCGCTCGATAAGTTGAATAACCCGGATATCAAGATTCTGACAGTCGAAGACCCGGTCGAATACCAGATGGAAGGCATCAACCAGATACAGGTCAAGGCGCAAATCGGCCTGACCTTTGCCAATGCCCTGCGCTCCATCGTGCGCCAGGATCCCGACGTTATCATGATCGGCGAGATTCGCGACCTGGAAACTGCCCAGATTGCCGTGCAGTCCGCCCTCACCGGCCACATGGTGCTCTCCACCCTGCACACCAACGATGCTGCGAGCACGGTCAACCGCCTGCTCGACATGGGTATGGACGATTATCTGTTGACTTCTACAGTCAATGGCATCCTCGCACAACGCCTGGTGCGCACCCTCTGCACGCATTGTCGCGAAGCGCACCCCGCCTTGCCGGAAGTGGTCGAGGAAATGAAGCTGAGGCGCTATACCAACAGCGACCCCATCATCCTGTATCGCCCGACAGGCTGCGAACAGTGTGGTGGAACCGGATATATGGGGCGTCTCAGTATCATCGAGCTGCTGGTCATGTCCGACCCCATACGCAGCCTGATCATGCGCCACGTCACGGCGGGGGAAATTCGCCAGCTAGCCATTGCCGAAGGCATGCAGACCATGTATGAGAATGGCCTGAGCAAAGCGGTGGCGGGCGTCACCACCATTGAAGAAGTCTTGCGCGTGACAAGGGAGGACTAAGCTTGCCTCTGTACCGATACAAGGCGGTTTCCCCTTCAGGCGAAACGCAGGAAGGCCAGATGGAGGCAATTTCTCCCACCCAGGTCGTCGAACGCCTGCAAGCCGATGGGCAGATTCCTGTCCGCGTGGAAGAAGGCGGCACGAGCGGCGGCGCCAGCGGCAGGGGGGGCGGGTGGTTTGGTAAAAAAAGCATTTCTCAGGACGACATCGCCAACTTTACGCGCGAGCTTGCCACCCTGCTCAAATCCGGGCTCCCGCTCGACCGTAGTCTTGAAATTTTGATCAGCCTGGCCGCTAATGAGCAAGCGCGTCAACTGCTGGATCAGATACGCGAAGACGTGCGCGGCGGCGCGGCGCTGTCCGCCGCGATGGAGGCGCAAACCGGGGTGTTTTCCCGTTTTTACCTGAACATGATCCGCGCGGGTGAAGCAGGCGGCTCGCTGGATGTCGTACTGCAACGCCTGACAGAGTTCATGGAACGCTCCCGTGAACTCAAGGAAACAGTCAAGTCCGCGCTGATTTACCCGACCATCCTGATTGGCGTCGCCGTGCTGTCTGTCGCCGTGCTGCTGGTCTGGGTGGTTCCCCAGTTTTCCCAGATGTTTGAAGAATCCGGCAAGGCTTTGCCGCTGCCCACTCAGATTGTCATCGCCGCAGGCGACACGGTGCGCGATTACTGGTGGGCGATGATCCTGGGCGGTATTGGCCTCTATTCCTGGTTTTCGCGTCAACTGCAACAGCCGGAAACCCGTTATCGTTGGGATAGCCGCTTGCTGGCGCTACCGCTGGTGGGCGACCTGGTCGCAAAGCTGGAAGTCGCCCGTTTCTCAAGAACTTTGGGTACTTTGATCGGTAACGGCGTGACCCTGCTCACCGCTTTAGGCATCGTCAAGGAAACTTTGAACAACCTCGTGATGTCAGAGGGCCTCGGTGTCGTGGCTGGGCAACTCAAGGAAGGCAAGGGCTTGGGCAAGCCGCTCATGGATACCGGCTTGTTTCCGAAGCTCGCCGTGCATATGGTGATGGTGGGCGAGGAAACCGGTCGCTTGCAGGAGATGCTGCTGCGCGTCGCCGATGTGTACGACCGCGAAGTGCAAAATGCCGTCAAACGCATGCTGGCACTAATGGAGCCGGTGTTGATTCTTGGTCTGGGGCTGGTGATCGGCGGCATTATCATGTCAGTGCTGGTGGCGATATTGAGCGTGAACGATTTGGCGATGTAAGTTCGGACTGGAGAAATAACGAATGAAAGTGAAAAAATTGAATCAACAAGGCTTCACCCTGATCGAATTGCTGGTGGTGCTAGTGATTCTGGGCTTGCTCGCCAGCTTGGCTGGCCCCAAGGTTATCAACTATCTGGGAGGAGCAAAATCCGACACGGCGAGACTCCAGATTGAGGAATTTGGCGCTTCGCTGGATCTCTACAAGCTGGAAACCGGTCGCTACCCAACGACTCAGGAGGGCATGTCCGCGCTGGTTCAGCAGCCCTCCGGCGTCAACAACTGGAATGGCCCTTATCTGAAAAAGAAAACCCTGCCGAAAGACCCATGGGGCAACGACTACCGGTACACCTCTCCCGGCCAAAACGGCGCTTATGATCTGACCTCGCTGGGTGCGGACAACAAGGATGGTGGCGAGAAAGAAGACAAGGACATCAATAGTTGGGAAGACGGCAAAAAATAAGCCCCATGAGAATTACGTGAAACACGTTCCCCATCCCCCTCCCAACCTCCCCCTTGAAGGGGAAGTGGCTTTGGCTCCCTCCACTTCAAGGGGAGGGTTGGGGAGGGGATGGGGTGGCGAATGCGGCAAGTTTCATAATTCGGGGTGGCGTTTCGCCACGAGAGTTAGCGCGGGGTTTACGCTGATCGAGGTTCTGGTCGTCATGGTCTTGATGTTGCTGACCTTGAGCCTGGTTCCGCCGCTTTTCTCATCGGGCGCGTCCGGAGTCGAGTTGAAAGCAGCGGCACGGCAGCTTGCTGCCGGGTTGAGAAAGGCGCGCAGCCAAGCCGTTACTTCCCGGCGGGAAGCCGCGCTGGAGCTGAATGTTGAGCAAAAATACTTCAATCTTGGTGGCGACAAGAAGACTTACCGGCTGCCTGCCAAGGTTGATTTGTCTTTATTTACAGCTGAAAGCGAACGAACGGGCGAGAAAATAGGCTCAGTCCGGTTTTTCCCTGATGGTAGTTCCACAGGCGGGCGGGTCACCCTGACGGGCGGAAAGCAGGAGTATCGCGTGGACATTGACTGGCTAACCGGGCAGGTCTCGATCAGCGGGTCATGAGTGCTCAGAGGAAAAATGTAGGTGCGAATTTATTCGAATCAGCCGGTTATGTGCGAATACCCACTAAAGGGGCACAAGTAAATTCGCACCTACATTGCCTCCAGCCGAGGAATTTAAGTTAATGGCAAAAGGGCAAAAGGCATGCCGGGGGTTCTCCCTGCTCGAAGTGCTGGTTGCCTTCGTGGTTTTGGCGCTGACATTGTCCGTGCTGATGCGGATTTTTTCCGGAGGCGCGCGGAATGCGATGCTGGCCAATGACTATAGCCGTGCCGTCTTGATCGCTGAGTCGAAACTTGAAGCAGTGGGAATCGAATTTCCTTTGAGTGCGGGTGGCGCATCTGGCGAAGTGGACGAAAAATTCGGGTGGCAGCTATCGGCGCAATTGTTGCCTGATACGGCTCCGGTTCAGGGTGCTGTTGCCAATGGCTTGTATCAGGTCGAAGTCTCGGTGACATGGGATGAGAGCGGCAAGCAACGGGCGATCAGTTTAAGCTCGCAGCGACTGGCGCAACTTAACCCATCATGATCGAAGAAAAACGATATTTTGCCCCCCTCTCCTTTATGCCCTTCAGGGTGCTCCGGGGGAGGGCTGGGGAGGGTGAAACCGGTTTCACCCTGATTGAACTGCTGATTGGCATGGCGTTGTTGGGTTTTATCATGACCCTGATTTTTGCTGGTTTGCAGTTGGGGGCGCGCAGTTGGGATGCGGCTGAGAACAAGGCAAGCGAAAGCGAGCGCATGCGTTTGGCGCACGCCTTTATTCGCAAGGAGATCAGCCAGATCCTGCCCATGAAGAGAAAAACGCCGCCGGATGGAAATCTGATATTTTCTGGTAGTAACGAAAGCGTGTATTTTCTTGCCACGCTTCCCGCCCAGTCAGGCGCAGGCGGACTTTACCTGATCAGCATCGAGCTGGAACAGACAGAAAATTCTGGCCGCCTGATTATGAAACGACGGACATACAAGACGAATGACCAGGATTTTTCCAGCTTGCAGACGACAGAAGACGAAGAGCGTACCGTCCTCGCCGACCAGATTGAACGCCTAGGCGTGACCTATTTTGGCGCAGAAAACGAACAAGCCGAGGCGCAATGGCATACGCAATGGCCGGAGGGGAAAAGTCTGCCGCGCCTGATCAAACTTGAAGTGGCCGAGAAAAATGGCAAGGCATGGCCGGAGTTGGTGGTTGCGCCGACTATTGACGATTTGAAATCGGCTGCTCAGGGTGGAATGTTGGGGGCGATGTTGAGGGCGAGGGGGCGCAATAATTGAGCACGATTTGTCGGCCTCCAGAAAAAGGCATTGCCTTGGTCTTGGTGTTGTGGGTGCTGATGCTGCTCACTGTTATCGCAGGCAGCTACGTATCCAGCATGCGCACTGAAACCTTGCTGGCTCGCAACCTGGTGGCGCAAGCTCAGGCGCGCGCCCTGGCTGACGGCGCGGTGCAGCGTGGAATTCATGAATTACTGAAACCACCCACCGATACGGGTGGATGGAAGGCTGATGGGAAGCCAAGGACGTGGGAGGGAGATGGGTTCAGAATCAGGCTCATCATCGGTGATGAGTCTGGTAAAATCGACATCAATACGGCATCTGATACGTTATTGAAAGGTTTGTTTCTATCAGTCGGCCTGGGTGAGCCAGAAAGTATTGCTCTGTTGGACGCAGTTCTGGATTGGCGTGACCCCGACGAAGCGCGCAGGCCGAGCGGCGCAGAAGCCGCTGAGTATGCGGCGGCGGGCAAGAAATATATTCCAGCTAACGCTGCATTTGAAGTGGTGGAAGAGTTTGGGCAGGTCATGGGCGTAAGCCCGTTGTTGTACCGGAAATTGCAGGATGCGTTAACGGTACTATCTGGTCAGCCCGGGATTAACCCGGCATTGGCGTCGAGGCAGGTGCTGCTGGCCATCCCCAATGCAGAAGCAAATCTGGTGGATAATTATATTGCCCTGCGTCAGGACGCGCTAGAGAGTGCGCAGCCTGTGCCGCCATTTCCGCTTGCATCGGATATTGCCCAGTCTGGGCAACCCACCGCTTACACGCTCCGTGCAGAGGCGGCGCTGTCGAGCGGCGAGTCCTTCGTTCGCGAGGCGGTCGTGACGCTCACGGCCAAGCAAAATACCCGTCGCCCCTATACTGTTCTTTCCTGGAAAGAAGGCAAGGCCAGCGACTTTCAGGTTGATATGAAAGCAATGGATTTTGGCAAATAGACAGGAAACCGGCATACAAAACATGCTTCTGAACCAACTTCGCTCCCGCATGAAGCATGCGGGGATAGACCGTTTCTTTGCCTGGTGGCAGCGCGAGCTGAGCAGCCTTTTGCCTGCATGGGCGAGAGCGCCTGGTGACCGGCAGAAAAGTCTGGCGCTACTGGAATTTGATCACACCGTTTCCACGATCAAACTGCACGAGCAGGGGCAATGGACGGAAGTCGCCAGGCTGGATGTCGGCGAAAATATAACGGTAGCCGAGCAGAAAGCCTTCTTTCTGGCTCATCTTAAGCGGTTGGGTAAAAAACCGGATGAAACGGGTCTCCTGTTGTCAGCCAGTCAGGTCTTGATCAAGCGCCTGAAAATGCCGCTTGCCGTTGAAGAAAATATCCGGCAAGTGCTGGGCTTTGAAATGGATCGATATACCCCATTCAAAGCCGAGCAGGTCTATTTTGATTTCCGGATAACCGGACGTGATGCAGGTCAACTGGATGTTCAGATTGCCGTTGCGCCCCGGCAGAAAGTGGATGATCTGTTGAAAATCGCGCTCGCCTGGGAAGCGAATATCCAGGGTGTCTGGCTTGCCGATGAGTTGTCGAATGAGGGGGCGAAAGCAAATTTGCTACCCCTTTCTCAACGCCATCGCGAGCCGTCCCAATTTTCCCGCATTGATCTCGCCATGGCTGGCGTTGTCACGCTGTTGGCGCTATCTGTATCGATATTTCCAGTCTGGCAAAAAAGGGATTTGGCTATTCGCCTGTTGCCTGAGGTTGATCGGGCGCATCAACAGGCTGATGCGGCGGAAAAACTGCGAGTTCAGTTCGAGGGTCTGCAGGATGAGTACGAATATATCCTGACCAAAAAGCGCGAGCATCCGCCGGTTATCGCCGTACTGGAAGATTTGACGAAAATTCTGCCGGATGACACTTGGGTGCAGCAACTGGATCTCAAAGGCAAAGAGCTACAGTTGCAAGGGGAAACCGGCGCCTCCGCCCGGCTGGTCGGGCTGTTTGAACAGTCCCGTACTTTGCATGGCGCAAATTACCGGGCGCCTTTGACAAAAGGCCAATCCGGCAGTGGGGAGCGTTTCCAGATTGCTGTCGAAACGAAACCGCTGAGCCTGGCTGAAACAACTTGGCAAGCGCCAGTAATGCAACCGGCAAGTCCAGTGTCCGAGCCTCCGGCAGATACAAACAAAGCTGTTCAACCCGCTGAAGTCCAGACCATTCCGAAGCTGGATGGGTTGAAGCCAAACTCAGCCCCGCCTGCGCCTGTTCCGCCTGGCGCGGGGAGCAAGTCATGAAAGCCATGAATTTAACGCCTCGACAAAGCACTCAACTGGCAGTGGTGCTTTTGCTGGCGGTGATTTTGCTCATGAGCGTGGCTGTGAGCGTACCGTTTATCTGGGCGCACAGCCATTACAATCAGGCAATAGATGAAAAAACAGATTTGCTGAATCGTTACCAGCGAGTGGGCGCTATGCGCCAGGGCTTGAACGATCAGATCGAGGCCATAAAAGCCAAAGATGCGCGCAAGCTGTACCTGAAAAACACCGTTCCGGCCTTGGCGGCATCCGAGATTCAGGAGGCGGCAAAGGCCGTGATTGAAAGCAACGGAGGGAAAATTGTCTCGATGCAAATACAGGAACACAAGGATGATGGACGCTTCCGCAAGATCGGCATCAATATCCAGATGGCAGCTGGTATTGCGTCTTTACAGAAAATTGTCCACGCACTGGAAACGCGCCAGCCCTATCTGATCATTGATAACATGGCGATCCGCAACATGGTCTGGATGGCAAAAAGCGCGGCTGCGGCCAATCCCGACTACACCGTCCAATTTGATTTATCCGGCTTCGCCATTCAGGATGCCAAATGAGCGGCAGACTGAATTTGACTGCCGCCAGATTGCTGACAGTGGGGTGGGGTTTGCTGTGCGTGGCGTTGCTTGCGCTGCTAGGATTTGAGTCAGGCTGGGGCGAGCATGTTCGGTTGGATTTGCCTGTTCCGGGAGGTAAGCGGATTCCACAAAGCGAGATATTGCTGCAAATGGAATTTGGGCTGCCTCCGGTGGCTGATTTTTCAGCTATCGCTGCGCGCCCCATATTCGTTCCCGGGCGACAGCCTCCCCCCGTTCCAGCACCGCCCAAACCTGCAATGCAAAAAGGACAGTTTGTACTGATGGGCGCGCTCATGACCGGTGGGAAAAATATCGCGTTGTTACGAGAGGTCGCGACAGGAAAGTCCCGGCGAATCGAGCAGGGCAAGGAAATCAACGGAATTGCCGTTGCTCAAGTCGAGCCCAACAAGGTTACGCTGACTCAATATGATGAGTCAGAAGTGCTGCCGCTTAAAATTCAGTCATCACCCAAGCCAGCGCCACCGCCGCAAGCATCCTTGCCGCAGGCAGCTGTTTCGCCTGCGCCTGGAGTAGCGGGCAGCGCGCCAGTGGTTGACAGCAATCCGCAATCTCTGCTCAATCGTCGCAGAGTCTTGCGTGGGTTGCCACCCATATAGAAAAGAAAATGGAAACGCCATAATGAACAAATTGATCAAATATCTATCGGGTATGCTGCTGGCCGTTCTGCTGGGTGCGTGCGCGACATCACAGAACAAGGATGCCGAGCGGATGCCGGTATCTCAACGGGCGCCAGAGCCAACCACCGCCCCACCGCAGCAGCCGCCGACACTTGTTCCACCCCCGGCGCCGTCAGTCAACAAGCCCACCCAGCCGATGCCCGCAAAAAAAACGGATGCCGAAGACCGGTTCAAGCTTTATCCTGCAACGGGCAGTCTGATCAATCCTGGCGCCATCATTGCGCCGGACGACGGCAAGCCGGGGGAAGAAGTCGTGCTGAATTTTGACGGCGCTGATTTGCGTGAAGTCGTCAAGATCGTGCTGGTGGATATTTTGAAGGAAACCTACATCATCGACCCCAAGGTGCAGGGCGTCGTCAATATCCACTCCAGTAACCCGATCAAGCGCAGTGCCCTGGTGCCAACGCTGGAGGCGGTTCTGCGCATGAACGGCGCATCCATGGTACGCGAATCGGATGGCGTGTTTCACATCACGGCCTTTGCAAACGCAGCCAAGGGCGCGCTTTCCCCGCAAGTGCTGAATAAATCCAAAGCCTTGCCGCCTGGCTACAGCGTGCAGATCGTTCCCCTGAAATATATCTCTGCCAAGGAAATGGTCAAAATTCTTGAGCCATTCACCCCTGATGGGGGCGTCATTCGCGTAGATGAAGTGCGCAATTTTCTGTTTCTGGGCGGGAATGCCAGAGAGTTGCGTCACCTGATGGAAACCATCGATATTTTTGACGTGGACTGGATTTCCGGCATGTCGGTCGGCATGTTTCGTCTGAAAAGCGTGGATGTTAAAACAGCCTTTTCCGAGATCGACAAAATATTTGGCGATAAGGCGCAGGGGCCATTGAGCGGCGTATTGCGTATTATCCCCATCGAACGCATGAACTCGATCCTGGTCATTACCCCTCAACCAAAATACCTCGAACAAGCTAAAATCTGGATTGAACGGCTGGATTTTGCCGGCAGCGGAAGTGGCGGGGTCAGCCTGCATGTTTACGAAGTGCAAAATGGCAAGGCGGAAAAGCTGGCTGCGCTGTTAAGCCAGGCCTATGGCGGCAAACGCGATGCCGGGCAGGCTCAAGCCGAACCAGCAGCCGTTGCGCCCGGACTCAAGCCAACAGAAATCTCGACTGGATCGCCCTTCGCGGCAGCAAGCAATACGCCATCTTCAAGCATTAGCTCTGCCCCCAAGACAGGGGGAACGGAAACCTTCACCCTTTCCGCCAACAGCCCGACAAAAATCATTGCGGACAAGGACAATAACGCGCTGATCATCATGGCCACCCCCAGTGAATACGAAGGCATGGAGCAAGCGTTGCGCAAACTGGATGTGGTGGGACGTCAGGTTTTGATCGAAGTCACCATCGCTGAGATTACCCTGAGCGGCGAGCTCAAATACGGGCTGGAGTGGTATTTCAACAATGGCTCCAAGGGGAATGGCTGGCTCGATATAGGCGCGGCTGGGATCACGCCGTTGACGCCCGGCCTGTCCTACACATGGCTGGATCCAACAGGCTCGGTCAAAGCCGTTTTGAATGCGCTGGCAGATGATTCCAAGCTAAACATCATCGCTTCGCCCCATATCATGGTCAAGGACAACCACACCGCCAAAATTCAGGTGGGCGATCAGGTGCCCACCGTCAGCCAGACGCAATCCGGCATTACCGGTGGCATCACGCCCAATGTCATTAGCTCGATCCAGTATCTCAATACCGGTGTCATCCTCTCCGTGACGCCGCGAATCAATGCCGGCGGCCTGGTCACCATGGAAATTAATCAGGAAGTGAGTCTGGCGACAAAAACCACCTCATCCGGCATCGATTCTCCGACCATCAGCAAACGCACGGCGCAAAGCACGCTCACCATACAGAACAATGAAACCATGGTGCTGGGCGGGCTGATCCTGGATAAAAGCTCAAATGGCAGCAGCGGCATTCCATTCCTGTCAGAGATACCCCTGGTGGGCGGACTCTTCGGTTCCCAGCAATTCAAGGATGACCGGACTGAGCTGGTCATGGTCATTACCCCTAAGGTGGTTAATGACACCCAGCAAGCCAGAATGATCACGGAAGAATTCCGCAAAAAAGTGAGCAGCAAGATGCTGGAACGCACCAGGCAGGAATTCAAGTGGGCGCAGAAAGATGAGGCTCTAAAAGAAGCCCCTTGATGACATGGAAAATAGATTCGCGAGCGTCATACTCTAGGTGTTGCGTAAAAACAACATGACCATAAAAGAGGGAAGGATTTTCTTGACGCAAATTGGCTAATTCAATAGCCTGCGAAGCATGAGTGGTTTCAATAATTAGATGTGCAAAAGGGTATTTGGTGAAGCCATGCGTGAGCTGTTAAATTTGATTCCATTGGTAGTTTTGTTGAGCGTGACTGGTTGTGCAAGCCTGGAGCAAGGCGGATTGAACGGAGAGCGTCAGGTGCGCGATCTCGCATCGGAGCGATGGGCGGCACTAATCGCCGGAAAAATGGACGATGCCTACCAGTATTTAAGCCCGGCCACGCGGGAAACCCAATCTCTGGAACTTTATAAAAGCAGGACTCGGCCTGGGCGTTGGAAAAAAGCAACAGTCGATTCGGTAGTATGTGCACAGGATAAATGTGACGTTGTCGTGCTGCTAGAATACAGTTATAAGGATATGAAATCTATAGAATCTCGCCTCGAAGAGGCATGGCTTCTGAATGGTGGAAAATGGTGGTATGTTCCGAGAAAATAATGAGACAACAGGCTAGGAGGGGATATGCGGACAACAAATCGATTGTAAACTGAAAGAAGTGTGTTATAAAATAAACCGGTAGCAATTTGTTTTTATGAAGTACCTTACATTACGTAAATTAAGGAGTAAGCAAACGATGAATGCATTCAAAAGAAAATCTGTTTACCTGGCTGTTGCTGCAGGTCTGGGCGCTGTCGGCGTTGCAGGTAGCGCAGCGGCGGTAAACGTTAGCCCGAACGGTCTGGGTGAAGTTCTGATCTATCCGTACTACACCGTACGTGGCGGTACAGAGACCTATATGTCTATCGTGAACACCACTGCATCTGCCAAAGCAGTTAAAGTGCGTTTTACCGAAGGCAAAAACAGCCGTGAGGTGTTGGACTTTAACTTGTACATGTCGCCTTACGATATGTGGACTGGTGCCGTTGTTGCTACTGCAACTGGTGCCAAGTTGATTACGGCTGACAAGTCCTGTACAGCGCCTGCAATCCCTGCGACTGGTGCGGACTTTGTTAACTTCGCCTACTCCGGCACCTTCCTTGAAGGTATCGTGACCACTAACAACAGTGACGGTGAAAATCAGGATCTGGATCGTACTCGTGAAGGTTACTTCGAAGTAATCGAAATGGGTGTAATCACCAATGCAGCGCACGTTACTGCGGTAACCCACGTTGCTGGCGTGCCAGCAAACTGCGCAGTGGTTAACACTGGCGCACTGACGGTTGCTCCTGGTATGGGTACTGGCGGTGGTCTGAACGCACTGGTGGCTCCAACCGGTGGCTTGGCCGGAACAGCAAGTCTGCTGAATGGCGCTGCAGGCACTGACTTTGGTTATGACCCGGTTGCCTTGGCCTCTTTCTCCGATACCAATATCTGGAATACTCCTGGATCTATTCTGCCTGATCTGCGTAACGCTTCGCCTGCAAATAGCTTGATCTTCAAGAATGGCGCAGTTGTAGACAGCACTTGGCTTGCGGCAACCGATGATGCTGTTACCGCTGTTTTGATGCACGACAATATCATCAACGAGTTTGTTCTGGATACGGCAACGCTGTCTGGAACCGACTGGGTCGTGACCATGCCAACCAAGCGTTACAATGTGCCGGTTGACAATCCTGCTGTTGCGCCTGCTGGCGTGGCAATCGGCGACCCGTTCACAACCCGCTTCTTTACTGGTGGTGCGTGTGAGCCTGTTGGCTTGGCATATTACAACCGCGAGGAAGGGACCCAGACTTCTGGCGTGATCTTCTCGCCACCTCCAAGTGTGGCTGGCAACGCGCTGTGCTGGGAATCGACCGTCATCACTTTCAATAACAGTAATGTTCTGTCCTCTGTTAATGGTGTGAATGTGCCGATCGCAGCTGGCTTCCAAAATGGCTGGTTGAGAGCGTCGTTCGGTCTGACTAGCTCGCTTGGCGAGACTCAAACCATTACTTCTGTGGATGGAAACGTGTACATTGGTCTGCCAACCGTTGGTTTCATGGTTCAAGACTTCGTGAATGGCAACGTAGGTGGTGTTTTGTCCAACTACGGTGGTAACTTCAACCACAAGTACACAACTATGATCGACGGTGTTTCTGTTGACTAAGCTGTCTCGATAACTCACTGAACCTGCGTGAGCCGTCAAAATGGGGGGGATGAAAATCCCTCCCATTTTTTATTTAATGGAATTTAACGGTATAATTTGCCGACAATGCCCCGATTGATTCAGGATGGGATGCATCTTCGCGTTGAACTTCAACTGGATGCATCTGTCAATGAGTCGGATGAGCAGTAAATTGAAACATCGATATCTTGCCGCAGCAAGTTGCGGAATATAACATCGGAGAGCCTGAATGTCGGCACATGGAATCAACAAGTACAACGAAATCAAGATGGCAGTGACGGTTGCAATGCTGTGTGTTGCAAGCGGGGCGTCCAGCGTCACATTTTCTTATCTGGACAATAAGTCGTCATGCACCAGTTTGACTTTATCTAATTCTGGCGCGATAACCTGTAATACGGTAGGCACAAGCGATGTGCCATATAATTTTGCAACATCCCTGATCTGCTCCAGCGGTCTTGAAATAGAACTCTATGACCCCAACAAGAAAGGGGCGGTGACCTGCGCAACAAAATTACCGGAATGCACGTTGAGCGCATCAAGCAATCAGGTTGTGCCGGGTGGAACGATAACTTTGACGGCCAAATGCAGCAACACACCCAGTTCATATCAATGGACTCATGCCGACAGTCTGGTTCCTGGGCAGGGAAATACGGCTACCGTCACGCTCCCTAGTACCGCCACATCGGCTACTTACGCATACTCGGTGCTGGGTATTAATTCGCAAGGTACGGGAAATCCTGCGACTGCATTGGTTACCGTGGCACGCAGTGGTCAGAAGGGGCCGTTTGCCTATGTTGCACACCAAGCGGATGCATCGCCTCTGCCTGGAAACCTCAGTGTGATCGATACGTCAACTAATCTGCTTGTGAGTAGCGTTAAAGTTGGCGTTTATCCGGCTGGCGTGGTTGTTTCTCCAGATGAAACAAAAGTCTACGTCGCGAATGCGGGAAGTAATACCGTATCTGTCATTGACGCCATGAATAATACTGTTGCGGCGACTATTGAAGTCGGTCAGTCACCGCTTGGCATCGCCACAAATCATGCAGGCAGCAGGCTTTATGTCGCCAACACGAACAGCAATACTTTGTCCATGATTGATTCTGTCACTAGAAAGGTGGTGTCAACCATCGTGGTTGGCAGCAAGCCACACGGCATAGCCGTTAACCGTTCAGATAGTCGAGTCTATGTCAGTAATTATGCTGAAAATACGCTTTCTGTCATTGATGCGGGAACGGGTGTCGCTATCACCCCTGCGGTGGCGGTTGGCGTTCAACCCGAGGGCGTGGCGGTATCGGGTTCGCGGGTATTTGTTGCTAATAGCGGCAGCAATACACTAAGTATCATTGATACAGCGAGCGCTAATGCCATTACTACCGTAAACGTCGGAAAACATCCGTTAGGCATTGCAGTCAATCCCGCCGGAACCCAGGTTTATGTCGCTAATTATGGCGATCGCTCAGTATCCGTGGTTGATATAGCATCTGCAAAACTGGTTAATACAGTAGCGGTAGGAATCCTCCCTACTTATATAGCATTTGAACCTACCGGAGCCTTGGCTTATGTGACCAACCAAGGTGAAAATACGGTGTCTATCATTGATACGTCGGCTGGCGCGGCTGTAGCTGGAAAATCAATATCCATTACCCCGGGGGCTCTATATGGGTATGGAAAATTTATCGGCGGCAATTCGGAAAATTACCAAGGTCTATGGTGGAACCCAGATGAGAACGGTTGGGGTTTGAGTCTGGCTCAGCACAATGATATGGCTTTTGGGGCAATGTACACGTACGACTCGGCAGGCAAGCCGACTTGGTATGTCATGTCGAGTTGCCCATTGCTTGCCTCGTCCTGCACGGGGGATATCCATAAAGTAAGCGGTGGGACTTCTCCTCTCGCGGCATGGAATGGATCAGGCAAGGCGGTGATGAGCGTGGGTTCTGGAACGCTCGCATTTTCAGGCGCGAATAATGCAATTTTTTCATATACGATAGATGGCAAGGCTGGCAGCAAGTCAATTACTCGACAAGTCTTCAAAACTGAAGGCGTACAGGCCAGCACGGATTACACGGATTTATGGGGGAACGAAAACGAATCCGGTTGGGGCGTGGAGTTGACGCAACAGTACGAAACTATTTTCGCGACCTGGTATGCGTATGATGACAAGGGCAGTGCGGTCTGGTACGTTGCATCAGACTGTAAAATGAGTGCCCCGGATGTTACGCCGGGGTGTACCGGCGTCCTTTACCAAGTCACTGGCGGATCAGCCTTGACATCGCCTTGGAATCCAGCGTCAAAAGTGACGACTGCCGTTGGCAGTATCTCATTTGCGTTTTCAGATCCCAGTAACGGGACGATGAATTACACCATCAACGGAGTAAGTGCTTCACGTACGGTAAGCCGACAAGTATTTTGAGGCGCACAAATTTAAGGAGACACTGATTTATTCCCTCCCCTTCAAGGGGAGGGCTAGGGTGGGGATGGTGTGTAAGTGTAACCCATTGATTTCCAGACCTCATCCCCCTCCCAATCTCCCCCTTGAAGGGGGAGGCGTTTGACTCGGTAGAATAAATCAGCGTCTCCCTAACAATATGGAACAGCGTGTTCATCCGCTCGACCATTTTTAATGAGTCAAAACCTTACTGACATCTCCAGCGGGCTTGCACATGTCGGCTAACCGGAAAATAAAGGAACCAAACATGTTATCTACGGTGTTAAACCAATGGATGCAAATCAAAAGGACTGCGCTGTACGCGTCAGTCATTTTTATCAGCATGATCGCAGGTGTCAGTGCGGTTACATTTAGTGCGCCTGATGGCAGTTCAGTAAATTGTACGGGTGATGTCTCGATAGAAAAGGGTGGCGTTGTCCGTTGTCTGGATGCGGGTACGACTACGCTACTGCAATCCTGCGCAGGCAGTCTGGTATTCGATACCCAAGGGGTGATCCGCTGCGCAACCGTAGCCATTGCACCGGTTTGCACCTTGCTCGCCAGTCCCGCAAGCATTGCGTCAGGCGGCAGCTCGATTTTGACTGCGACATGCAACCCGGTAGCGACTTCTTACCTGTGGACGGGCGTACCTGCTTCCTTTGGGGGCGGGTCAAGCGGTTCGGTTTTTCCCACTGTCACAAGTAGTTACACTGTCAGAGGCGTCAACACTACAGAGACGGGACAATCTGCAGCGGTGACTGTTACAGTAAGTTCGGGTGGAACTACACCAACCGCGCCCCCGGTCTGTTCTTTGACCCAGCAGGCAGGTTTTGTTCAGAACAGCACTCTGCTAATCGCAAGCTGCAATCCCGCTGCGACAACCTATGTCTGGAGCACTAACGCAAACTGCACAGATACTGCCAGTTCGAGTTGCACCGTTTTGCCGACCACGACTACAGCGTACTCCATGACGGGATCAAACTCAAAAGGAACCGGCAACACAGCAACCATTACGGTTATCAAATCAACAGCATGCACCGTAACGGCTTCACCAGCCAGTGTTGGCATAGGCGAGTCTGCCATTCTTACAGCAAGTTGCAATCCAGTCGCGACATCCTACGCGTGGACATCTTCTCCCGATTTGCTCGCAAATGGAGTGACGGCGACGGTTACGCCAACAACGGACGGTATCCATAACTACAGTGTGATAGGGTCATCGGGGAGCGGCGATAGCCCGTTGGCCAGCACGACTGTCACGGTCACGGCGCCGGTCTGTACCGTTACAGCGACGCCCGCCACGATAGATGTAGGCGGAAGTTCTACGCTGACAGCCAGTTGCACGCCTGCCGCAGCCAGCTATGCCTGGACACAGAGCACCACGCTTGTCGCTGGGAGTGGCAATACGGCAACGGCCACACCCACTACGGCGGGCGTTCATGCCTATTCCGTTATTGGAACGAATGGCAGCGGCGCGAGTGCGCTTGCCAGCGCAAACGTAACAGTAGCGGTTCCATCATGCACATTGAGCGCGAACCCCAATCCGGTGACCGCTGGCACCCCAACTACGTTGTCAGCGAATTGCAGCCCAGCGGCGACGAGTTTCGCATGGAGTGATGCCAGTTGCAGTTCGGCCAGTTCATCCTGCTCATTGACTTACGCAACGCCAGGAAGCTACGCTGTTACTGTAAGGGGCAGTAATGCGGCAGGAGCCGGCGCACAGGTACAGACAAGCGTAACAGTCAATGCGCCCAGCGTAACACCGACTGGCTGCACTGTTCA
This sequence comes from Sulfuricellaceae bacterium, assembly GCA_030690895.1. GTDB lineage: Bacteria > Pseudomonadota > Gammaproteobacteria > Burkholderiales > Sulfuricellaceae > Sulfurimicrobium. Next base: position 64,088 of record JAUYFQ010000001.1, on the reverse strand, counting down.
GAGCATTACCTGGCCGCAAGGTCTGAATTTGCAACAAGGTGGGACACCACAGAAAACAATTTACAAAGATCAGATGTACGCATTCAGCATTACTATGCCGTCTCGAACCAGTACATTCTCTGGCCTTTATTACGGCACCAGTCAACCCGGTGATCTATCCATTTCGACCAATGCTTGCGAGTGGGGAACCCCGGATCTCACGGCTAAGCAGTGTACAAGACTGGATAGTGATCCAATCGTCTATAACAAGACATCAGATCAGCCTGGCTCGGCACCATGCGTACTAGAAGCAGGGCAGACATACTATTTCAATGTGCGTTACCCGGGTTGTCCCGAGGGAACGGCGTGCAGGTTTTACCTTGCCTGGTAAAGAGATGCGGTACGGACCTGCAGCAAACAAGTCCGTACCGCATTCTGAAAATAATCTAAAAATGCAAGGAAAAGAAATGCGTTACATGAAGTTGTGTTTTATTGCGTCGATATTTGCCGCAACATGCAGTTCAAAAATTGTCTTGGCAGAAGATGCGGTTCTTCTGGAAACCGCGAAATTCAAAATCACCAGCAAGGATTTTGAAGCCAGTCTGACGCGCATTCCAGCTGAAAACAGGGTAGAGGTGCTAGGCAGCAAGGCGCGAATTGCCAAAATGCTGGAGGGCATGGCGGTTAACCGTGGCTTGGCACTGCACGGTCGGGAGGAAGGAATGGATCGCTCCCCCCTATTCCGCAAACAGGTCGAGTTGCTGGAGGATGGCATTCTGTCCAGGGAATGGACGGACAAGCAAGTCAATGCAATCGCACTCCCTAATTTTGATGCGCGCGCCAAGGAGCTTTACCGTCTGAATGAGAAGAAGTATGAGATACCGGGACAAGTTCATGTGTCTCATATTCTGGTCAAAATCAAAGGCGGGGCAAAAGAGGATGCGTTGCTCAAAACCCAGGCAATTCGTGCCAGATTGTTGCAAGGGGAATCTTTCGAGAAATTGGCGGAAGCGTTGTCGGATGACCCAGGCGCCAAAAATAACAAAGGCGATTTGGGTTTCTTTGAAGCAAATAAAATGGTCAAGCCCTTTGCCGACACGGCCTTTGCCATGAGTCAGCCTGGGTCGATCAGCGAGCCGGTGCTGAGTGACTTTGGCTATCACCTTATCCAGTTTCACGGTGCCAAATCCGCTAAAATAAAACCCTATGATGAAGTTAAGGCGGAAATTATTGATGGCCTGGTGAGCCAGCATAAACTGGCCTATCGACAAGGATTGGTCGACAAGGTAAAAAATGATCCATCGCTCAAGTTAAATGAACAAGAGATCAACAAGTTTTATGTGGATTTAGAGGCGGTTGCCAAGAAAAACCCTGCCGAGGGAAAATGACCGCATACCGTTCATACGCCTGAATCTGTTTTGACCCCTCTCTGGACTCACCGCCACCTCGCTCTGAATTTTTTGCAGCGCGAGGTGGTTGGTCGTTATGTTGGCAGCGTCACCGGCTTGTTCTGGATTCTGCTTCACCCTCTGGCTTTGCTGGGGATTTACAGCGTTGTTTTTACCGTTATTTTTAGAGTTGGCCTGAGCGATTCAAGTATTGGTTTTACAGCTTTCGTTGCGCTGGCCTTGTGGCCTTGGCTGGCTTTTTCTGAGGGCGTACAGCGCGGCGCAATGGCGATTCAAGCCAATGGCGCATTGGTCAGAAAAGTGGCTTTTCCGAATGAACTGCTGGTTTTTGGCGCGGTAAGCGCGAGCTATATCGTGCATGGTGCAGGATTCCTGGCGGCTCTGCTGGTTCTGGCTATAACCGGTACTGACCTGGTTGTTAGCGCCATGCCCTGGGTTCTGGCGCTGCTGCTTGTTCAGTGGCTCCTGTCCATGGGCTTGGCCTTGGTGCTCTCGGCGCTGCAGGTGCTGCTGAAAGATGTCGAACACTTCCTCTCCCCATTGATGATGATCTGGTTTTATGCGACCCCGGTTTTGTACTCGGCCGGCATGATTCCAGCAGAGCTTCAATTCTTTATGCACCTAAATCCATTGGCTTATTTCGTTGACCGGATCAGGGAGCTGCTGATACATGGCGGCGGAGCGGTTCCTGCGGATGCCCTCGCCTTGTTAGGTGCAGTGGCAGTGTTTTTCCTTGGAAGATGGTTCTTCAATCGCCTAGCGCCGCATTTTGAGGACTATCTGTAAATGCCATCATTGATTCATCTCGACGGCGTTGGTAAAAACTATCCTCTAGTTTCTAGTAGCCTGGGGCGTTTGCGCACGGTTGCCTCGCTGCTTATGGGCAGGGAAAGTGGGCAAAAGTACACTGCCTTGCAAGGCGTCTCGCTGACACTGGAAAAAGGCGAGTCGCTGGGTCTGATCGGAGAAAACGGCGCGGGTAAATCTACCCTGCTGAAAATCATTTCCGGTGTCGTCAAGCCATCATCCGGCACGGTTGAGGTGAATGGTAGCATCGGCGCCTTGCTGGAACTGGGCAGTGGATTTCATCCCGAATATACCGGGCGAGAGAATATTTATCTTGCCGCCGCCTTGATGGGGCAATCCCGCAAGGAAACCGAGTCCCGCCTGGATGCGATCATCGATTTTGCCGATATTGGCGAGCATATCGATCAACCGATCAAGCATTATTCGTCTGGTATGGTGGTTCGTCTGGGGTTCGCTGTGGCAACAGCGATGCGACCGGATATTCTGGTGACAGATGAAGTCCTGGCTGTAGGCGATGAATCATTCCAGAAAAAATGCATTCACTGGATGGAGTCCTACCTGAATGGCGGCGGTACTTTGCTGTTATGTTCGCACAGCATGTTCCACATCCAGACGCTATGCCAGAAAGCGTTGTGGATACATGAAGGGCGTCCGCACATGATGGGTGATAGTTTTGAGGTGACGCGAGAGTACCTGACTTATCACGAGGAAAAAAATGCGCAAGCCGTCCACGAAGAAAACATGCCTTTGCCTGTTGGCGCATACCGATTGCTGAAATTGTGGCTGGAAAATGACGCAGGATTGTCAACTGGATCAGCTGCGCTGGGCGGCAATCTGAAAATTTGCGGTACGCTTCATTCGCCTGATGACCGGATTCCGGTGGCGTTGATAGGCATCGTTCGCGCGGATGGCACGCCGGTATATGGCACGCATTCCAATGAATCGGCCTACAACCCTAACCGGATAGAATTCGGTTTGTATGGATTTTGCGTGAATTTGACAAACCTGCAACTGTTGCCGGGAAAATATACCGTTCGTGCGCATGCCATGGATCCAGAAGGTTTGCGCCTGTTCGATACGCTTGAAACGACGGTACGCGTGACCGGGCAAACTCGCGATTATGGCTTGTGTCGTCTGGAGCATCAGTGGTTGCCGGGCGAGCTCCCTCCCCTTCAAGGGGAGGGTTGGGGTGGGGATGGGGTAAGACGGGCACTCCCCTGGTGGAGAAGCGATGAGTAATCAAGATGTTCAGTTGCATTCGATGCGCCTCCCTGTTTTAACCGTTGACGCCCCTACGGCTGTCTTTGCGTCTGGACAGTTGCTGAGCTTGGCGCTGAACCTGAGTATTCGGGATATTTGCTTGTTCAATCCGGTTCTCAGACTTTCCATTCGTCATCCGGGTGGAGAGATGCACTTGTTTGGATCGGATACGCACGAAAGCCAACTTTTTTATCCCTGGCTTCCCTGTGGAGAATACCGATTCAACTTTTCCTGGCCAGTTTCTCTTCCGGCAGGGTGCTATGAGTTGTGCATAGGATGGGGGTCAGTTGACGAAGTTCGGCAGCCCGATGTCGTGCTGCCGATTCAGGTACAGGGGGAGCTGGAAATAAATCAGGTTCTTGCTGCGACCTGGTATCCCGATGAGAATTCGAAGTCGCGCATCAATGCCTTGTCATGGCAAAAGGGGATGTCCAACTGGTTTCATCGCCACTTCTGTCATGCTGCGCTAGTCATTGGCGAGTCATTCCTTGCCAAAACACCTCAACTGCAAGGGCGAATTCTGGATATAGGCGCGGGCGAGGGGATTACTGACCTTGGCTTGTTCTTGCGCTACCGTCCCAGCGAACTGGTGGCAATGGATATTGTGGATTATTTTGAATCCCTGCCGCGCGTGGCGAGAGAAAACGATTTGCCGCTGGATGCCTTGCCCGAGGGCTTGACCTTTGTGCAAGGAAGCTGTGAGAACGTGCCTTATGACGATGCCAGTTTCGATATTGTCCTTTCCTGGGGCTCGCTGGAACATATCGTCGGAGGATACCGGCGTGCATTGGATGAAGTGTGGCGGGTGCTGAAGCCGGGTGGATTGTTTTTTGTGAACCCTGGGCTGTTTTATTCTGCTTATGGCAGCCACCTTGGCGAGTTCAGCCAGGAGCCTCATCTGCACCTGAAAATCTCAGAGGAAAAATTGCGCGATCTGGTGATGAACTCGCGTCCAGACATCATGGATCGCGCTGGTTTTGATGTCAGCAACGCGGATTACTGGCGCTTCTACAAGGAGTTGAACATTATTCGCGTTGCCGAATTCGAAGCGGAATTGAAGGGCTATGGCTATACCATTGTCAGAGCGGCTATCCGCGCCAGCGAAATGGTGGAATACAGCACTGAATTGCAGTCTCATAGCGTTCTGGATCTGGCAGTGGAAGATGCATTCTTTACCCTGAAAAAACCGGAGTTGCCGGGTGTCTGAACCCCTATCCTTTACCGGGGAACGATTCCTGCCCACCTGTTCCGGTGAAATCTGGCTGGAGCATTGGCATCGCTATGCCTTCGCCAGCCAGTATGCGAGCGGATTGCGCGTTCTGGACGTGGCTTGCGGCGAGGGATATGGCAGTCATTTACTGGCGCAACAGGGTGCTGAAATGGTCGTGGGGGTTGATATTTCCCCTGCCGCAGCGTGTCATGCGGGTTCGCGATATGGCGACCGTGCCAGCTTTATTGTCGGCTCCTGCGCTGTATTGCCATTTCCGGATCAGAGTTTTGATCGGGTGGTTTCATTCGAGACGATAGAACATATTTCTGCTGAAGATCAGGAACGCATGCTGGCCGAGATTCGCCGGGTGCTCAAGCCTGGCGGCCTGTTTATTTTATCTTCCCCAAACAAGAAGACCTACTCTGACGATAGACAATATCATAATGAGTTTCATCTCAAGGAACTGTACCGGGATGAGCTGGATAGCCTGTTGAGTCCGTATTTTCCAGCAACGCGCTGGCTGGGGCAAAAGCTGGTCTTCAATTCCGTCATCTGGCCGGATGAGGGCGAGCTTGGGAATTGCACGGACTGGCTGCAAGCAGGGGAAACGGGCATTGAACGCATGGAGTCCTTCCCGGCGGAAGCGATGTATTTTCTTGTATTCTGTGGCCAGAACCAGATGGCTCTTCCAGCTAAGGAGACTGAAACCTCCTTGCTGCTCGACTCTGCCGATGTGGTCTATCGAGATTATGAGAAATCCATCCGCCAGACTCTTCATCTGGATACGCTACTATTGGAACGGGAGCGATTGATCGTTGAACGTGACCGTCAACTTGAGATGCGAACCACGCAACTGCTTGAACGCGAAAATATGATTGCCGAGCGCGATGCCCTGCTTGATTTGAGAACCGCTCAAATGACTGAGCAGGAAGGCCTGATCGAGGCGCGAGATGGCTTGCTGATTTTGCGTGCAGAGCAGATCGATGTACTGAACAGGCTTACAGCCGAAAATGAAGTACACCTTGAAGAATTGAAGCAAGCACTGAGTAATCGCTCCTCCTGGCGCTGGTGGATCAAACACGCACTTGGACTTGTCCGTTAAGCGGGAAATCAAAATAATCCAAATATGTTGAAATACACTTGTAGGTGCGAATTTATTCGCACGCCGACGCCTGATTGTGCGAATAAATTCGCACCTACATCATGACCACTACCGAAGTGATCGATATCCTTATCCCTGTTTACAATGCGTATGAGGATTTGAGGCGCTGCGTGAACAGCGTTCGGCGTCATGCAGGAGAGCAATGCCGCCTGGTGCTGATCAATGATGCTTCTCCAGATCCCCGGATTGCTCAGTATTTCGAGGAATTGAGCGCCGAGAATGACTCCTTGATAACCCTGTTGCAAAACCCTGAGAATTTGGGTTTTGTCGGCACGGTTAACCGGGCCATGTCCTTGAGCAGCAATGACGTGGTGCTACTGAATTCGGATACCATTGTTACTGCAGGTTGGCTGGAAAAACTGCGGCGGTGCGCCCAGTCAGATTCATCCATAGGCACGATTACCCCCTTTTCCAATAACGCCGAAATTTGCTCGTTTCCAGACATGTGCGTCAATAATCCGCTGCCGCCCGGTCTGGATGCTGAAGCCATCAACCGCGCCATCGAACGAGCTGCGGCGCCGCTTTATCCGGATATTCCGACTGGGGTCGGGTTTTGCATGTTTATCAGGCGCGCCCTGCTGAACAGGATCGGGTTGTTTGACGCGGAAACCTTTGGCTTGGGTTATGGGGAAGAAAATGATTTTTGCATGCGTGCCATGCAGACGGGTTACCGCAATGTGTTATGCGACGACACCTACATCCTGCATGTGGGCAACAGCTCGTTCGACAGCAAGAAACAGGTGCTGGCGCAGGAAAATATGCAGCATCTGGTAAGGAAACACCCGGATTATCTGAAAATTGTTACCAGTTTTATCGCTGCGGATCCGATTCGACCCATACGCGAAGTGGCGCGCTCCTTTCTGGCAGTTGAAAATCCGGACAGAAAATCGGGTGTGCTGCATGTCCTTCACGGTCGTAAAGGCGGGACAGAGAATCACATTCGCCACCTGATGGCGGCTGGGAATGAGCGCTTTCGACAGTATTTGCTGGCGACATTCGATGATGTCTGGATCCTGGAGGACGCAGCTGGAGAGCAACTGGCAAGCTATCATTTCAAGCATGAGCAGGATGAACTCTGGGCTTCGCTACTGGAAGGGATTTGCGCCGCCTTTGACATTCAGTTCTGCCACGTCCATCACCTTGCGGGTTGCAGAATCGGTTTGCTGGAAGCCTTCGGCGCGTCAAATATCCCTTATGGCTTTACTGTCCACGATTTCTACCTGGCATGTCCGAGCATCAATTTGCTGAACGGTGAAGGGGAATTTTGCGATGCGCAGACTGACCCAGGCAATTGTCAGCGCTGTCTGGAAAAGCAGAAGGATTATGCTGGAGTGGAGATTACTGAGTGGCGTCGGGCGCATCAACATTTTCTGGATAAGGCTGCATTTGTCATCGCGCCATCGGCATGGGCAGGCACGACGTTCGCCCGCTATTTTTCCAGCACAAAAATACAAGTCATTCCCCATGGTTCAGGGCATCAGGGTGAAATTCAGGATGACGCGCCCTGCTCAGCGCTGTTGTTGCCAAATGATGGCGTGGCGCATATTGCAGTGCTGGGCGCCATCGGCCCGGTCAAGGGCGCGCGTCGGCTGGAAAAGCTGGTGGCGCGCACGCGGGAGCGCAAATTGGCCTTGCGGTGGGTCGTGGTCGGATACCTGGACCGCCAGTTCAACCCACATCAGGATAAAGACAAAGTATTGACCATTCACGGGCACTATCATCCTGAAGATGTCGGGCTGCTTCTGGATCACTACCGTTCCCGCTTGACGGTATTTCCCTCTGCAGGGCCGGAAACTTATTGCTTTACCCTGACGGAATCCTGGGAAGCTGGGAAACCGGCGCTGGTTCCCCCCATCGGCGCATTGGGCGAGCGCGTGTCAGCCAGCGGCGCGGGTTGGCTGATGGACGACTGGCAGAATGAGGACGGCATTCTCGACCAGATTTTGTCCATTCTGCATCCCGAAAATAGCGCTGATTTTGAACGCGTGGCCAAGGCGGCTGTTGCAGTGCCAGTGTTCACGATAGATGACATGGCCAGAAAAACGGAAGCTGCCTATCCTGCCGTATTGGGTAAGCAAAGCCTTGCTCCACTTTCCAATCGTCGCTTGCTCGATGCCATGAAAACGGCGCTGGGCAAAAACGGCGAGGCCGCCACCCAGCGGAATTCGAGACAAGAGCGCTGGTTTCTGGTTTTTGCCCATGCCGCCTTGAGAATTCGCTACACCTTCTTGGGACGATGGTTGTATAAGGTGGTTCCCGTTCACTGGCAACAACGCGTCAAACGCCGTCTTTTGGGCTTGCCGCCCGCCTGACTTGTGCATTTTTTCCTTCAAACAATCAAACAGGGTGTTGAATGAGTACAGTTGCCGAGTTGTTCCAACAGGGTGTCGAACGGCAGAATGCCGGGGATTTTTTTTCCGCCATTGCCTGCTATGGCCGGGTGATTGCGCTGGGTGGAAGGTCGCCCGAACTTCACTACAACCTCGGTTTTGCCCTGCAGGCAACCGGCAAGGACAATGAGGCGATTGGGCACTACCTTCTTGCGACCCAATTGAATCCGAACTTTGGCGAGGCGTTCAATAACCTTGGCAATATCTACCAGATGCGCGAGCAGTTGGCCGAGGCGCAAACCGCCTACGAACGCGCGCTGGCGGCCAAACCCAGCCTGGTGCAGGCCTGTTTCAACTTGGGGCTGGTACTCAAAAAACAGGGGGCCTTGTCGAAAGCGGTCACGCAGTTTCAAGCTGCGTGCCAGTTGGCGCCAGCTTATGAAGCAGCCTGGGAAAACCTGTGCGGGCTGTTGCTGGTGTTGAAACGCAAGGAAGAATGGTTGCAGGCTTTTCTGAGCTATGAAAAGACGGCCGCCACGCCCTCCGCCTTTGCAATCCTGACGGGTTTGCTGACCTGTCGTTATCTGGGGGATCCTGAGCGCGAACAACGCTATCTGGATGGCGCGCTCGCCTGGCAGTTCGATGCCAGGGAGCTTGGTCTGGTGTCCCAGCTACTCGGCATCATTCAGTATTTTGATGTTGAGACTAGCCGCTTGCTCGCGCTTTATCAGCAGTACAACCGGCTGATGGCTCAGAACCATGTGGTCAATGTGCCGCTGATGCTGCCACGGCGCACGCTTGGAGACAAAATTCGGGTTGGTTACCTGTCGCCTGATTTTCGGCATCATGTCATGGGCTTGCTGATGCGCGATGTATTCGGCCAGCACGATACCGAGCGTTTTGAGATTTACGCCTATTCTCTGGCGGAAACACGCTTCGATGATGGCGTGACCAACGAGTTCAAGCAACTAAGCCACAAGTTCGTCAATGTGGCGGGTTTGAGCCCGCAGGAGGCCGCGAGGCTAATCTCTCTGGACGATCTGGATATTCTGGTCGATCTGGGCGGCCATGCCGCCTTTGCCAGACCCGAAATTTTGGCCTATAAACCGGCGCGACTCCAAATCACGCACCTAGGCTACCACGGTGCGATCGGCCTGGATGCGGTCGATTACAAGATGACTGACCTTTATGCCGATTTGCCTGAGAATGCGTCTTTTCAGATCGAAGGTCTGCTTCCCATGGAGGGTTGCGTGTTTCCCTTCCGTCACGTGGCGGCATCGGAACAGCAGACTTATGACCGGACGGCGCTGGGGCTGGATGGCAAGGTCGTATTCGGCGTATTCGTCAACATCATGAAGTTGAGTCCGCGCTGCTTGGCTGCCTGGAAACAAATCATCGATCAGGTTCCGGGTGCGATGCTGGCTTTTTCTCCTCTGGATGCGGGTGAACACCCGGGCTTTATTCGGCAAGCGAAAGCGGCAGGCATCGCGGAAGGAAAAATCGCCTTCATCCCGCCATCCAAGGACGAGAGCGCGGCGCGGGCGCGTTACCGCTTGATTGATGTCGTGCTGGATACCTTTCCTTATAGTGGCGGCGACACCACGCTGGCGGCACTGGATATGGGTGTGCCGGTGGTGACCTTGGCGGGGCGGCGGCATAGCGAAAGAACCTCTTTCAGCATCCTGAAAAATCTGGGGGTCGAATCGGCCATCGCTGCGGATGAACCTGCGTTTGTCGAGATTGCCTGCCGATTGGCTATGGACAAGACTTTTAATACACAAGTCCGGGAGGCGATTCAGAATGGCCTGAAACACTCGCCTTTGACGGATATGGCCGGGCATGTCCGGCATCTTGAGCGGGCTTATGTTCATGCGCTGGAGGAAAAGGGCATTCGGCTGGACACCGCTTCCCGCTTGAGTGCGACGGACACGCGTTCGCTTTTCCAGAATGCCGTGCAAACGCATCAGTCAGGTGATTTGTCGGCTGCGGAAACTTTATATCGGCAGGTGCTGGAAGAACAAGCCACCTATGCGCCCGCCTTGTATTTGTTGGGCATGGTTTGCCGGGCGCAGGGCGCGACCGATCAGGCGCAGGCAAACCTGGCGGCGGCGGTCAGTGCCGCGCCACGTTACGCCGAGGCTTGGACGGCAATTGGCCGGATGAGGCGCGACAGCGGCGAAAGCGCAGAAGCCGTCGCGGCACTGCGTCAAGCACTGGAAGCCGCGCCCGGTTCGGTCGATGTATTGAATGACCTGGGGCTGTTGCTGCTGAATGGCGGGCAGACTCAAGAGGCCATTGACACACTTCGTCAGGCGGTTGCCGCTGACACAAGGGGCGCGGAGAGCCATTTCAATCTGGGCGTGGCGTATCAAAAACAGGGCCTGTTGGGTGAAGCAGCGCGAGCCTATGACCACTCTATCGTGCTGCAACCAGATCATCTGGAGGCATTGTTCAATCTGGGTATTGTCATGCAGGATGCGCGACGCCATGACCATGCCGAAACCTGTTTTCGTCGCGTGCTGGCGCGACAGCCCGACCGTGAAGCGGCCTACCGCGCGCTGGGCGAGATTTTGCAGCACAAGGGTGAAATCGATGCCTGGCTGGAAAATTTCCGCCAGTATGAAAAGCATTGCGCGCCCAGTTTGCAAATGGCTTGTTACGCGATCGAGGCCTATCAATACCTTGGGGATGGAAAAAAACGCGGCCAATATCTGGAAGGCGTGCTGAAAAACACTTACCCGCACCAGGACACGGTTGATTTGCTGGATGGTTTGTCGGAATTACTCTATCTGCTGCTCTTCTTCGATGTGGAAGCGCGGCAAATGCGGGATCTGTACCAGGCCTACAATCAGGCCTTGAAGCAGGTTTTCCCCGAGCGAGTCGCGCTGCCCGCCACGCGCAAGCCTGGAAAAATCCGTCTGGGTTATCTCTCCGGGGATTTGCGCGACCATGTCATGGGCAAGATGGTGTATCAATTCATCAACCGCCATGACCAGTCGGTTTTCGAGATTTACTGCTATTCCCTGTCTGCTGTTCGGGATGCGTGGACGCAGAAATTTGTCGAAGCCAGCCATAAGTTTGTCAGCCTGCACGGACTGGATGACGTGGCGGCCACGCACCGGATTGCAGAAGATGAACTGGATATTCTGGTTGACCTCTCGACCCACACGCGCGGCGCTTCAACCGGCGTGCTGGCCATGAAACCTGCGCGCGTCCAGATCACCCATATCGCCAGCGCCGGTTCGGTCGGGTGCGAGGCGATTGATTACAAGCTGACCGACCATTACGCGGATATGCCTGAAAATCAGGTAGAAATGATCGAGAAGCTGCTGCCCATGGAAGGCTGCGTGTATCCCTACCGCCGGATTCCAGCAGCGGAACAGCACGCCTACAACCGCCAAAGTCTGGGTCTGCCCGATCAGGCCGTAAGCTTGGGTGCTTTTGTCACCTTGATGAAGCTCTCTCCGCGTTGTTTGCAGATCTGGCGCAGCGTGCTGGAAAAATTGCCCCTGGCCTATCTGGTCTTTTCCCCCTTGCGCCCACAGGCTCAGCCGTATTATTTGCGACGCCTCAGAGAAGCGGGCATCGACCCCGCCCGAGTCCGATTCCTGCCACCCGGCGCGAACGAGTCCGAGAATCAGGCGCGCTACAGCGTGATCAATATGGTGCTGGACACCTTCCCCTACGGCGGTGCGAACGGCACGCTGGAGGCGCTGGACATGGGCGTGCCGGTCGTCACCCTGTGCGGCAAACGTCATGGCGAGCGCTCTTCGTTCAGTATCCTGAGCAACCTGGGCGTGACGGAAACCATTGCCCAGAGCGGGCGCGAATATGTCGATCTGGTCGTGAAGCTGGCGACCGACAAGGCGTTTTACGAGCAAGTCAGAAACAGTATTCAGACCGGACTGAAGCACTCGCCGCTAGTCGACATGGATGCCCATACGCGCAATCTGGAAGCGGTTTATTTGAAAGTCCTTGGTGTCTTATGAAGCCCCCTGAAGGTGCGAATTTATTCGCACATGAGCGGTTGATTGTGCGAATACCCACAAAACGGGCACAAGTAAATTCGCACCTACAGATGGAACGCGCCACCCAGTTGCACCGCGCGGGTTCGCTGGATGAGGCGCGCCATGCGTATCTGGAAATTTTGCAGATGGAGCCGCAATTCGCCGAAGCCTTGCATCGCTTGGGGCTGATCGCGCATCATCAGGGTAAGCTGGACGAGGCGGCAGACTATCTGGGGCAGGCCATCCAGATGGACGGCACAAACGCTTTCTACCATTACGGGCTGGGGCAGGTGTTTCAGGACAAGGGCGATACCCCGGCAGCCGAATGCAGCTATCGCGCCGCGCTATTGATCGCCCCCGGCATGGCTGCTGCATGGAATCTCCTCGGCATCGTGTTGCAAAGTCGCCAGCAATTGCAGGAGGCAAGCCAATGTTTCCGTCAGGCGATCCAGGCGCAGCCCGATTATGCGCGCGCACACAACAACCTGGGCAACCTGCTCAAACAGGAGGGGGATACGGCAGGCGCGATTGCAAGCTTTACCGAGGCCATTCGCCTGAACCCGCAATACGACCTGGCTCAGTTCAATCTGGGGAAAGTGCTGAAGGAAACGGGCGATCAGACTGGCGCGGAGCAGTGCTTCACCGCACTCTTGCAGCGCGACCCCAAGCATCTTCCGGCGCTACAGGAACTGGCTTTCATGATGATCGACCAGATTCGCATGGAGGAGGCAGAGAGCCTGTTGCGCCGAATTCTGGCGCTGAAGCCCGATACCCAGCCTGCGCTGAACTTGTCGGCCTACGCATTGCGGGAGTTGTGCAAAACCGAGGAAAGCCGTGCCGTGTATCAGCATGCGGTCTCGCTGGATCCTAATAATCTGCAAGCTTTTCTCGGCGCCAACCTGGGGCTGCCACCGATTTACCGCGATACTGCTCATCTTGCTGCCGCGCGCGTTGGTTATGAAGCCGGGTTGGCGAAGCTGCTGACGCAGGCAGGACATTTCAAATCCTTATCAGCGGCATCTGTTTTACAAGCTTTGCAATGGAACAATTTTTATCTCGCTTATCAGGGCGAAGACGATCTCCGTTTGCAACAAAGCTTCGCCAGATTCGTCAGGGAAGTGGCCGAGCCTTCAAACCCGGATCTCTACACGGCCATGCCACGCGATGTCGGCGCTGCGGATCGGCGGCGAGTCAAGGTCGGATTCCTCTCCAGCTTTCTCCGCGAATGCACGGTGGGCGCGTATTTCAAGAGCTGGATCGGCATGTTGGATACGGATCGGTTTGAAGTGTTTGTCTACTACACCGGCCACTGGCGCGACGCAGTGACGCGAGAAATTCAATCCGTGGCCTCGCACTATGCTGCCCTGAATGGAAAACCTATCGCGGAAATCGCCAGACAGGTAAAAGGCGACGGTCTGGATGTGCTGGTCTATCCGGAAATCGGCATGGATGGCGCCATGAACGTGCTGGCATCCATGCGCCTGGCACCCGTGCAATGCGCAGCCTGGGGGCATCCCGAGACGACGGGGCAAGCCAATATCGACTATTACCTGTCCTGCGCATCGATGGAGCCGGAAAATGCCGACGAACACTATTTGGAGAAATTGGTTCGCCTGAGCGGCATCGGAACCTGCTATGAAAAACCGCTTTCCCCCTCTCCCTTTGGGGTCGGGTCGCACCCTGAAGGGCATAAAGGGAGGGGGGAGACGGACTCGCCGCGCGAGTCTCGTGTTAAAGACAGACAGCGGTTTTCGCTACCACCGGACAAGACCTTGTACCTGTGCCCGCAGTCGCTCTACAAGATACATCCCGACAACGACGCATTGCTGCTGGACATTCTGCAACAGGATGCGCGCTCGGTTCTGGTCTTCTTTGCCGGCATGTTCACACAGGTCACGCAAGCATTCATGGCTCGCCTGGAGCAGGGCATGAAGGAACGTGCTATTCCGGCAGCAAAACGGGTGCTGTTCCTGCCCCGCCTGAATCGTCAGGATTATCTCCAAGTGAATCGCTCCTGCGATGTCATGCTCGATACCCTGCACTGGTCGGGTGGAAATACTTCGCTGGATGCGCTGGCAAGCCATCTCCCAGTCGTGACCTTGCCGGGCAGCTTCATGCGTGGCCGACAAACTGCGGCCATGTTGCAGGAAATCGGAATGCCTGAATTGATTGCGCAGGACAGGCAGGATTATTTGCGGATCGCCCTGCGTTTGGGTACGGATGCGGAATGGAATGCGCAGATCAGAACGTCAATGGCGAAGAAAGTTGACCGTCTTTTTGGTAATAGTGCGCCGATTCGAGAGCTGGAGCGGTTTTTACTGTCCTTATTCAACCGATGAGACTGCCTGACTCCCGTCTAGCCAATCAAACCAAGCTGGCTCTGGCACTTATGTTTGTCGGCGGCTTGGCTTGGCTTGGCACGCTAGGCTGGCAGTCGTACCCCAAAGCCATGTACGCTTACCGCGTTAAAACCTGCACGGTTTTGAGCGGAATCGACAACTCGGTCAGTGGCGAGTCCCAATATCTTGCCAGCTTGGTGGGGTGGGTGGGGGACAGAACCGGTGTCGTCCGCATCGATCTGGTCAGCGGTCAGCACGTACTGGCATCGGCGCGGCCTGACCAGGAGCGAAACGATGTACTGGCTGTGTTTCCGGCCTGTTCTGCATCCAGCGCCAAGGGTTTTATCATGCCGCTGGATGCGCGTAAGCTGGGGTCGGCTAATCAAAATCTGGAATTGCGCGCCATTCGATCCGATGGGTATAACTACCGGATAGGCGCGGTTCCATCCAACCTGTTCCCCGCCATCTCTGCTTTTGAGGAATTTTCGTCGCTGACATGGGATGGCTTGAATCGCATCAGTGGCTGGGCATTCTCGTGGAACAGTCCGGTCAAGGTCTCCGTCATGCTGGAGAAGCGAGTGCTCGCATCCACCAAAGCCAAGTCTTTGCGCGATGATGTGGGCAAGCTGTTTCCAAATTGGTCGGGCGCGAAGCATTCTGCATTCGATGTCACCGTTCGGATGGTGGATTTGCCGAGGGGGCGTTACCCGCTGGCGATTCGTTTTGACGATGGCGCGGGTCACGTTTCCACTGTACGGGGGCCGGAGGTCATCAACGACTCGCCGATCGGCAAGGTGATCGGGCAGGCCGACCGCTTGACCAACCTTTCCGAACTCCGGCTTGAAGCCTGGCTGGCGGATGAGGATGGCATCGCATCGGCTCGCGTCGAGACCGAATCAGGCCTGGTGCTGGGCGATATGCAGCGCATGGCCAGCGATGTGCCCATTTCCCGTCTAGATGATCCCCGCATGAATGCCTTGCCCAGCAAGGCCATTCCGCTCAAGTCTGGGGATTTGTTTGAGGTGAAACTGCCCCGGCAACAATTGCCGGGCGGACTCTCTCGCGTGTCGGTGCGCGTTCGGGACAAGTCTGGAAACGAATCTCTGCTCTCCACGGGGCCGCTGGTGTTGAAAGAAAACCGACCCGTGATCACATGTGGCGGCAGAAAACTGAGAGTGTTCTATCCCGGCGAGGTCGCGTTCTTTCGCACCGGATTCGTGCAGATGGTCGATTTTCAGAAAATGGTGCAGGGCGGTTGTGTAGAGGTCGGGATACGCGCTCGAACCGAGTATTTGCGCACCACGCTGGGGCGGGATAAGGATTTCCTGTTCGACCCAGCCTTTCCCGACCGTTTGCGTGACCGGGGCGGCGACCTGACCATGACGGGCGGTGGGCTGCGCGAGTTGCTGGCTACCGCGCTGCGCTACAAAGCGCCCATGCTGATTACGCTCGATGGCGGCGTGTGGGCCGATGCCAAGTTTTCCTACCCGGAAGTGGATGTAGTGGATTTCCTGGAAACCGATCCTGCCACCGTGCAGTGGAACCAGTTTGGTCGCCCCGAAGCGGATGATGCGCTGGAGCATTTGCCCGGTGCGACAAAAAGCCCGCAACTGGCGCGCATGATGAGCCTCAATCGCTATAACCGGAAATTCATGGGGTACAAAAAGCGCAATTTACAGGCTGCCATCAGGGAAATCGTGCAGTTTATGCGCAAGCACCCGCAAATTTATATCGCAGTGAATCTCGACCCCGATCAATACATCAATCCCTGGTTCTACCAAACCCAATGGTATGACTACAACCCGGACACCCTGCGCCAGTTCCGCGAATGGCTGTTTCATCTGGAAGCCTATGCCGATGATGCCGAGATGGCATCTCGCCGACATGAGCCTAAGTTAACGCTCGCTCAGGTCAATCAACTGGCAAAAAATAACTGGAAAACCATCGCGGAGGTCGACCCGCCGCGCGGCACGCCAAATTATCAGGATCCATGGCAACAGATTTGGACTCAGTTCAAGCGACATCTAGTGGCTCGCCATTACGACGACCTCGCGGAATGGGCGACCCAGGCTGGGTTGCCGGAGGATCGCATTTTCACCAGCCAGACCTTTATTCAGACCGATGTCGCAAGCAAGGTCAATGATCCTGCTACGGGCTGGACGGATCAGGCCGGTGTTTCCATCGAAGGCGCCAAGCCGCGCAAGGGTCGCCTGGGTGCCATTCTCTATGGCCCGGCCAGCCGTAATGAGGGAACGCCCCGTTCAGGCCGTTCCCTGATTCAGAATATTCGGGATGCCGACCCGGAATGGGGTGTGGTGGAGTTTCATCCTGCCTCCTTTGCTCTGCCTGACAAGTTGCCTACCCATGCCGAGTCCTATTCCACCCTGCTAAACCTGATCAATGGCGGCGCACATTTCCTTTCTCCCATGTGGGGAAGTTATGCCGGTGACAGAACGGTGCATCCCGAGCATTTCAAGGCTTACGACGCGATGGAAGGCAGCGCTTTCGAGTACCAGTTTGTCTGGTGGCTGAGAGAAATGCGGGCATTTCCAGTGGGCAACTTGTTTTACCCCTTCGGAAATGCTCAAGTGAAGTCTTCGGACGGTTGGCTGGCAGGAAAGGGCGCCATGATCGAATTACAGCCAGGTCACGTCACGCTTTCCGGGAGGGGGCGGCAATTAAGCCTGGTTTCCCCTGTCTTGGACAAGCAGGCTCTGTCAGGTTCACAGTTGGAGGTTCGTGGTAGTTGGTCTGGACATTCTGTGCCCGAGCTACGCTTATATTATTTTGATGGGGGTAGCGAAAATATTCGACCTGCTCGCGCCAGTTCAGGTTCGGCCACGTTTAGGTTTGGTTCGCAAAGAGGCCTAAAAATGATAGGTCTGGAGTGGGGAAACCACCCACATAAAATCTCTGCCCATGAGGTAATAAGCATTGATCAAATTTTAGTGGCCACGCGCTGATATACGAATAACCCCAGATTGCCCATTTGGCATTCTACAGCTTCGCCTTCTGATGATTCCAGGTTGCTAAAAACCGTATTTGAACCACGGGGACCAAAAGTAGCGCCTCTAGGCGACACGGGGATCACGGGGCAAAATCAATGTGTTACACGATTTTTCCCTATCACCAAATGGGTGAGCCATGTCAAGCGCCAAATCCCATGGCTTTCCCCGTGATCCCCGTGTCGCCTAGAGGCGCCTACTTTTGGTCCCCGTGGTTCAAATACGGTTCTTAGCGATCCGGTGAAATCAGCGCTTGTTCCATCCAGTGCGGCCCTTTCCGCAATTATCCACATCATCGATAGCATCAGGCTGTTGAGTAAAGGGCATAAGCCACGTAGAATTCGGCTTCCCTTGCGGGTGTAGCTCAATGGTAGAGCAGAAGCTTCCCAAGCTTACGACGAGGGTTCGATTCCCTTCACCCGCTCCATCTTTTTTCAGCAACATCCCTCTTGTTTTACTGCAACTGCCTCAACTTCTGATCAACGAAAGCCTGCAACTCCGGGCTCAGCGTATTGCTTTGTTTGGCGCGCTGAAAGGCCTCCAGCGCCTTGGTATTTTGCTGGTCAGCCTGATAGGAAATTCCCAGCCCAATCAGCCAGGAACCCGCTGTCGGGTTGTATCGGAGCGCGACCTGATAATGTTCGATGGCCCCCTTGTGCTGCTCTGACTTCTGCAGCAGGGCGGCGAGAAAGGCGTGGAATTCCGGGTTATCAACCGCAGGAGGGTAACGTTGCAGGGTAGCCAGCGCCCCGGAAAGATTGGCGCGCTCGACTTGAATACGCGCAAGTGTCATGGCAAAAGCGGCATTCTCTGGCTGCAAGGACAAGCCATCCTGTAAAACCTTCTCGGCTTGTTCCATCCTGCGGGTTTCAATGAGCAGCGCCGATAAGGCCTGCCTCGCAGCGGCATGTCCTGCATCCTGCTGTAAGGCCTGTTTCAGGTTTTCCTCCGCTTCGCCAAGCCGACCCTGCTGTAACCCGGCATAGGCTTGCTGATATAGATTTTCGGCTCGCTGCCTGGCGGACAACTGACGAACTTCCTTGTTGATCACCGCATCTTCTTTTGGCGGAATTGGCTTGGCAGTAGAATTTGCCGGTGAAGGCTGACGATTTCCGCTTACAGCTACACCCGGAATCACCAGCTTGCTATCGGCAACAGGAAGCGGTCCGCTTGTCGGCACACTGCCGAGCTCGGATGCCAATTGAAGTACGGAAGGCAGCGTTTCCAGCGGACTTTCTGGCTGAACCAATACAGGTGCGGGCTGCTCCGGCGATACCTGTACGGCAATTTCAATGGGGCGTTGTTCACGGCCTTGATAATAATAGACCCCGGCACCCAGCACAGAGGCTACCAGCAGACCGATTACCGCCCATCCCACCCAACGCCAAAATCCTGAACGATGCGACGCATCAACCGCGCGCACCTGCGCGGCCACCGTGCCTCTGGTTGTTTGCCGCTGCTCGAGTTCCTGCAACATCTGGTTGATCAGGCTCATGACCAGTTAAGACCCCGTTTGTTTAACGCCCAGTTTCACCGGGTCAATTGTTTTCAGAACAACCACCAAGGGGGCTGTTTCGCTGCGGGCGTATCGACAATGGCCGCGCGCATTTGCTTGGCATCCGCCTGGGATTTTCCCTCTCCATACGTGAGCATGAGCGCCTTGTGGGCAAGAATATTGACCAGCCGGGGCACCCCGCTGCTTGCCCGATGCAAATGTTTCATCGCCCGTGGCGAGAATAGCCGCCCACCATTGAATCCGGCAATCGCCAGACGATGGGAAATATACAGATCAAGTTCATCACGCCTCAGCAGCCCCAACTGGTAGTGAAAGGTGATGCGTTGCTTGAGTTGACGCACCGATGGCTGATCGAGCTTGGCATCCAGTTCAGGCTGGCCGAATAGCACGATCTGCAGTAATTTTCGTTTTTCCGTTTCCAGATTGGTCAGCAGCCGCAACGCCTCCAGTGTTTCAGGCGGCATGGCCTGCACCTCATCCAGGCACAGTACGACGCGCTTGCCATCGCGGGCAAAATTCAGCAGTCCGATTGTCAGTCTCTTGAGCAAATGATGCTGGTCAATATCCGCTTCGATAGGGATGCGAAGATCTTCGGTCACGGCCTGCAACAAGGCTTTGGGTTCCAGGTAGGGGTTAGGGATGTAGGCGGTGACAAAATCTCCGCCAAGGCTGGCCATGAACTTGCGGCACAGCAGGGTTTTGCCCGTTCCGACTTCGCCGGTTATCTTGATGAAACCCTCCCCGGTTCTGGCGGCAACCAGCAGCGTATTCAGCGCCTCCTGATAACTGGCAAAAGCAAAGAAATAACTGGTATCGGGCGTAATGCCAAAAGGCTGCTCGGTCAGGCCGAAGTATTTTTCATACATATCACGGAGCGTTCTGTCTCTCTGCGCCCACCCCAAATACTTGCGACCGGCCGCCATAGGAAAATCCCCGGTTCATGGTCTCTACTCGACCCTGAGCATCGGCAATATCCTGCACCCAGCCGTCATCACCTTGAATGACGGTCGGCTTGAGCAGGATGACCAGTTCTTTCTTGACGGATCCCTGTGCCGTATTTCGCAACAGCCCACCCAGATAAGGCACATCGCTCACGCCTGGCACGCCACTGCGGTTCTCCACCATTACTTGCTTCATCAAGCCGCCAATGGCGACAATCTGGCCATCCCTTGCACGCACCACGCTATCAGTCTCTGATACGTTACTTGCGGCAAGCGGCAGCACGAGTTGTCCCATGGCGCCAAGATCGATGGTCGTACTCACTGTTTCCACGTTACTGACTGAGGGATGGATATGCAGAATGATGTTGTTGTTATCGTCGATCTGAGGCGTCACATCGAGCGCTATTCCGGAAAAGAACGGCTGCAGCGTCACGGAAGGCGTTGAAGTTGATGTGGTTCCAACTGACGTGCTGGTTGAGCTGACATTGGTGACAAAAAACTGGTCTATCCCAACCTTCAGCACCGCTTTCTGGTTATTCAAGGTCGAGATTCGCGGGCTGGACAAAACCTGAACATTACCCTGCGTCTGCAAGAATTCGATCATCGTGGCAAAATTCTGGTTCGCAAATGCAATGCCAAACACGCCGCTAGTCATGGCCACCAGCGGATTCAGCGTAGCGCCATCCAGCGCACCGCTAGGCTGGGAAGTGACCGTATTGATACCGTTCCCGTTAACACCATAAACCGATGTATTGAGATTGATGCCGGTATTGGTTCCCTGGTGGCCCGCCGTAAAGCCACTTGATGATCGGCCCAGCGCCATGGAGTTTCTACCGCTGTTCGCGATCCCTGCCCAGTTCACGCCAGCCTGATAGCTGTCACTCAGCTCGACATCCAGAATTTTAGCTTCCAGAATCACCTGCCGGTCGACGGAAACCTGCGATAGCTTGAGAAAGGTGCTGACCTCGCGTTGCTCGGAGGGGAGCGCCCGAACCACCACTACGCCGGAAAGCGGATTGACGCTGACGCTGCGCCCGCCCTCGCAACCTTCCACGCCCCGTCCGGACACCGCGCCACCCGCGATAAGTTGCGTTGCGGTCGGCGCGCCGGATATGCCGGATGTTGTCCCTCCGCCCGCCACAGAACTGCGTGTCACCTGGCAACCGATTACAGTGCGAAGCGCATTTTCCATATCGCCCCAGAAATCACTTCTGAAAACGGTATAGACATTGCTGCTTTCCACTGTCGTTAAAGTCTGCCCGCCGCCTGCACTGCCAGTCCCGCTAGTCCCGCCAGAACTCCCAGCCCCAGAAGAACTGATAGAACCCGAGTTGACGCGCAGATCCGACCCCCCCGTGCGCCGCCCGGTCAGATAGTTGACTTTATAAATACGCGTCTGCATGGTCAGCGGTTGAATCTGGATGCGGTTGCCATTGACGCTGTATCCATAACCATACATATCGCGAATGGCGTCCAGCGCCTCGAATACGGTTACATCTCGCAAATTGACTGAAATGGCGCCCGTAACCTCGGGGTGAACCAGCATGCTGTACTTAGTGCCACTCACAATACCCATGAACACCTGATCAACCGGTGCGCCGCTAACTTTCAGATCGAAACGCTGCTCGATTGTCTTGCCTTCTCCATTTGGAAGTCCGACCCTGAGAGGAGGCAGCAGCGCAGCATTGACGGCTTCTTGCGCACTTGCATCGGCCTTGCTTTGGTTGGCTTTACTTTGGCTCGCCGCTATCAACTCGGCATTGATCTTGTCATAGGTCGTGCCATTTCTGGGCGGCGTGGCTGAGCAGGCAACCAGGAGCAAGGGCGACAATCCCAGCCAGAAAAATTGATGAATTTGCATTTTGGTACGCATTATGGCGCCTTAACTTTTGATTCCGATTTTCGCGGATTTCCGGTTTTTTCCGGCGGCAGATGAAGTGTTTCCTTCTTCTCAACCGGCAGTTTTTCCACAGCGGGGAAGAGCTTGAGGATTTGTTTCCCCTCCGGGCCGCTCAATTCCACTTCATTTTCGCTGATCCTGATCAATGAGGCCTCTCCAAACCGCTCGCCCTCCGACAACAACTGACCGCTGATCACCGCATTCCGGCGACCAGCTGACATTATGACAGACTGCAAGACCGGGCCAACAATCGGAGCAGCCATGCCTCCGGCCAGCATCTCGGCTTCGGCAGCGGGTCGTGTCGGATCGGGCAGCATTTCCCCCCACGCCGGGATCGAAATCGATCCAGCCAGAAACACCGCCATCGGGATTAAACGCTGAGCCATGTCTTTTCCATACTCAAAGTATACAGGGTGACGGTCAGCGTGGCGTTTGGCCAGGTCTCGACATGCATTTCAGCCTTACCCCACAACACGCGCCAGGGCAATTCTTCCATGGAAGTCAGATACTGCAACAGATTGGCATAGTTACCCGAGACAGAAATCTCGACCCCGTGCCGGTAAATAACCGGTCCGCTCGGCGCGGCGGCCCCTGCTGACCCTGCCTTCACTGGTGCGCTGTTTGGCGGCGTTCCCGGCGGCAAAGCGCGACCCGTCTTGGCGGGTTCATAGCCATCCAGCAATTCGCTTACGGGCAGCGTCTTGAGCGACACCAGCTTCAACCCACGCTGCTGCTCCAATACATCCTGCAGCAACTGCGCCATTTTGTCCGAGGGAACCAGGTTTTCCTGTAGAGCCTGCAAAGCGGATTGTGTCTGAGTCAGCTTCTGCTCCAGCGCCGACATGCGCACCCGGGTTGGGATGTTGGGATCAGGCCGTCCAGTTGTCTGGATGGACTGTATCTGACTCTCGAGCGCGGCCAATTGCTCCTGCTGCGCAGTCAGCCCGGTTGTTATCTTCTTTTTACGCGCCAGCAGCGGATCAAGCAGCGACGTGGAAACCAATGTCCAGACTAGCGCCAGCACCGTAACGGAAATCAGCATCTGTTCGCGCTGATTTCTGGCATTCAGCCGATCGGACAGCATCTGCCAATATTTTTTCACTTAACTTCCTCCACGCCCGAATGCAGCCTGAATTCAAGGTATGCGGGGACTTTTGCGGGCGAGGGCGTGCCGGATGTCACTCCGGTTTGAGTCGATGCATCGGCTTTCGGCGCCCGCATTTCCAGTGCCGTAAAAACACGTCCCCTGGTGGATGGCTCCTGATTCAGGTGGCGAATATAGAGCGGCACGTTCTCGGCGCGCATTGTCCGCCCGCCGATCTGCATATTCATCCCTGCCCCCTGTATGCTGAAATTCGTCAGCCACAGTCCGCCGACAATCTGCCGGGCAAACGCGCGCATATAGGCTGAATATCCCTCGGTATTTCCCAACTGGCCGCTATTAAGTACGGCCAGCACAGCTTCCTCCCCTTTCAACTGCAACTCAAGCTGACCAACTTTCTGTTCCAGTTGCAAATCTTTGGGTAGTTCAGCATGAGCGGCCGTCACCTGGATCAGTTGAGCTTGCGCACTCTCCAGCAACATCTCGGTTTCTGCCGCCTGCTGGTTCAGTTCCTTCACCTTGTAAAAATTCCAGGCATAAAATCCCGCCAGCACCACCAGCATGACAGCTACTGCCTGTGTCAACCTGACAGCAGCGCCCCTGCCCGGTTTCTTTCGAAACGCAGGATCAAGCAGATTGATCTGCTGGCTCAATGTGTCACCACGCTGACAAACCGGATAAATCCATTTTTTACTCTCATACTGACTCGTCCCGCAAAGCCGCCCCCAAGGCATAAAAACAATGCTGGCGAATATCCGGCGAGGCGCCCGGCAATCTGGAGAAATCAAATATGTCATCCAGACTCAGCGTCGCCACTGGAATATACAAGTTACTGGACAGATATGCTTCGAGGTTGACCGCCTCTGGCAGGGCCGCCAACATCAATTTGCTGATGGTGATAAAGGCAAACTGGCGTTCAAAATGATCCATCGAACGTTGCAATTCCAGCGTGATCCGGTCGAAATGGCGCTGCCGCTGCTCGCTATCTGACTGGTTCAACTGCGACAGTGAAACGTCAATATGACGTGATGAATACAGTTCGCCCTCGAAAGTAAAGGTCAGCAAACCGCCGCTTTCGTCAAAAGACAGCAAGGCCATGCCGCGCCCTTTATCCTCCAGCAGAGTGGCTATATTGCGCTGCGCCAGTTCGGGGATATCAATCACACTGACAGGCAGCTTGGCAGCATCGAAATCCACCACGCATTTTTTGATCGCAGCACTGGGCGCTGCCACGGCAAATATCGAGCGATTGCGCGACTGTGCGTTCTTGTCGGCGGGAATATCAAGTACGTCTACCATCGCGCCGTCAACAGCAAAATCCAGCATATCCTTGATGCGCCAGCGCACCGCCGTTTTCATCTCGGCAGCAGGAACGTTGGGTGCATCGACCACCAGCATCTGGTACTCGCCGGAATTAAGCAGAAAACTGCATTTATAGCGGTTGAGACGATGCTCCTTGAGCAGTTTCTCCAGAACGGGCACATCCACCGCGCTTGCCGGAGACGCCACACAAAGCGTTACCAGCGGCCTGCCGTCCATCACCTGGCGTACATGAACCAGGCTCACGCCTTCCGAGGTGAACTGCATGGCCGCCCAGCCGGGTTCCTGTTTTTTTCTGGTAAAAAGAGACATAAGTCGACCGATTAAACAATCAGCTTGAAGTTAAATGAATAAGCCATTGTTGTCAATAGATTATCTCTCTTTGTGGGGTTAATAATTCTCTCGCATGTAGATGATGGGGGTTTTGTAGATACCGAAGGTAGCACGGAAAACGGGACAATCATTATTTGGCGGCGCGACACCATTGCTACACCCTGCCTGGATATAGGGCGAAGTATCGTTGGCCGTGATTCCCCAGTTGTAACGCAGCCACGGCGGCACATCCACAGTCAGAATCACGCTGCCGTTATTGCCTGCGCCTGGACTGGTCAGCCCGAGGGGCGCCCGTCCGGCCGTGAATGTTACGCTTCCACTGGGCGAGAGCGTCGTCTCACCAGCGGCGAGGTTCCCCGTGTAGGCACTCATGATGATGCTTCCCGCTGCTAGAGTGGTTGCATTGTCGTCCAGGTTAACCTTCCAGCCGGTGCCGTTCCAGTATTGCGCCTGCAAGGGGGTCGGCAAGCCCAGCAGTTCCGAGCCATAGGCATTGGCGGTCTTCAGGCGACCAAAACGGACTTCGGTATTGCTCCCCACTTTGGCATGATTGTTAGTACCTGCCACAACATTCACGGTGTCCAGATCATAAGCGGACAAAATCGCCCCATCGCTATCCTGTGGCGCAATGCCTATTTCCATGGCTGCATAAGGACCGACCGGCGTATTGCCCCGATAAATCGAGAAGGGCACGACAATGTCTGCCACACCGACCGAAAAAGTGCCTGCCGTCGCTTGCGATGGCGTAAAGCAAGGATGCGCTGGCGTTCCGCCACAGGGCGGGAACGGGGTTCGGGGTGCACCACTGTTTACCGCACCCATCACGAGCGGGCCGCCAGTTCCTGCGATTACGGCGGCCATCGGATCGAGTTTGGCAAAATCATTCGCAGCTGTAACCGAATCGTGGGTGTAATTCTGCAACGTTGCCCCACCCACTGCTTGTGCCTTCAGGGTAAACAGCGCATTCATCGACTCCCCAATATAGGTAAATACCGAGGGGCATCCAGCGGGTTGCACTGCGGGCGGGTTGGGGCACAGATCGGCACGATTGGTGATGGCACCCGCAGAGAGTGCAAACTTGGCCGCATAGAAGCGCCCGACATCGCCAGTAGTCGTGCCCGTGATATTTCCCACGCCAAGATAGCTGCCGTCTGCAACGCTGGGCGTAAGCGTGATGATGCCGACCTCGTCCCAACTGAATGTCGTTCCCGTTGCCACACCATTGGTGAATGAACCAAATGCGGCGCTGTTGACAAGCGCCGGGTTGTTGATCAACCCGGCAAGGCCCGGCTTTAGCGCAGACGTCAGCTTCACGCCCTCGGCAACGGTTTCCCGGCCATAGCTATACGCCGTACTCCCGGTCGAAGTCACGGCCTTGACAGTAACGGAAAAGGCTTCACCCGCCTTGACGAATTTTGTGCCGCCAGCGTCCGCAGCCGCCGGATTGGCCAAATTCGGTGACGCCGTCTGTTCAATGGCGGACAGCACAAACTCGGCCGGCTTGACCACGAATCCGCCATTGCCGCCCGCGCCTCCGCCACTACCGGTCAAGGTCGCGCCATTCACCACCTTGCGGGCATGCAACCTCAGTTCACCCACATCGCTGTAGACCATGGTGAAGGGTGCAGCGCCATTGGCATCGAAAGTCATGTTGACGGAGGCATAGCTGGTCACGCTGCCGCTATTATTGCGAGAAATGGTGGTGGCGCCACTGCCGCCATTGATACTCATCAAGTTGGCGCCGTAACAGGTTGCGGGGTTGAGGCACTCATAAGCCAAATCAACCGAATTGGCCCCCTGCACTGCGGCCTCACAGGATTTTGTCGTGGTATCCGTGCGCACCGCCACCAGATACAGATTACCCGAGCTTGTGCCCGCAGTTTGGGTAGGAATTATCTGGTTGAACGGGGATGCACCCGTGGTGGAGAAAATAAAGCCAGTGTTGACGAAATTCATGCTGCACGTTTCTGTCGCCCCATTGAAGCAGCGCGCCGCCACACTGGGAATTGGAGTGGTCGATGACGCACCCAGTGTGATAGCTCCTGCCGTGGGGTAGCTCAGTTGAGCCGTGGTGTGGCCACCACTGAAGGTGATGGTGTTCCCGCCCACCCAGCCGCTTGGGGAAAGCGTCGTCGTCACGCTGCCGGTGTATTCCGAGGTGCAGTTCACATTCGAACAAGCCCGGACTGTCACTGGCTCCGGCGTACAGGTCAGTCCCTCGCCATCGTGCTCGATGCGGATATGGTTAAGCATCGGCGGGCAAGGGTGGGTCACGCCATAAATTGTCACCACCTCTGCCGGGCTAAGCACGTTCCGGTATACCAGCACTTCATCCATGAGCCCCGAGAAGCGATACCCGCTATTTTGCAGCCAACCGCCCACCTGCAATGTCGATCCCACCATGGCATTGGCCAGATTGGGGCTGCCCAGTCGCTGGCTAAGTGTCTGGAGAGCCCCGTCAATGTATAACTGGTTGGAGGTCACGCTGCCGTTGGTGAACACGGCCGCCACATGATGCCAGCCGCTGGCAAGACCTGCCGAGGAGACGCCGTAAATATCGCTATTATTCGTGGTGAAACCAAAGGATCCGCCCGAAAAAAGCAAGCCGTGCTGGCTCCAGCCAATGGGCATGACATTTTCGACTCCGTCCCAATACATCCAGAAGGCAACGCTGCTCTTGCTGCCTGCGGTCGTGGCAACGGGCAAGCCGGAAAGGGTGAAGGCGCCGCCATTGGCGGCTGGTCCAGGCATGGTCGCATAGCCGCATGTGCCGGGGCTGCCAGAAATTGCCGGACTAGTCAGAGTCGGCGTAGGCAACGGGCTGCTGCTCGCCAGCGCCGAACCGTCAAATGGCCCGCCGGCATAGCCGGCAGTATCCTTGACCTCGCCCAATGTGCCGTTCCAACTCGCTTCATCGAGATGATATTCCGCCACCCGAGTGGCCGTATCAACGCTGCCGGTATTGCTCGCGGTGTTGTTGGCCAGACTGTTGTCCGTCACTGTTCCCGTCACCGTCGCAGTATTGGTGATCGTGCCCGAGGCACTCAGGGCAACGGTGGCCGTCAACGTCAAGGCTGGTGCGCTGGCGCCACTGACCAGTGTGCCGACCCAACTGCAAGTGACCGTCTGACCAGCCACACCGCAGGTCCAGCCCGTGCCGGAGGCGGAAAAAAAGCTCAAGTCCGCCGGCAAGGTATTTACGATTTGCAGGGAACCCGCCAGGGTGCCCGGCCCATTGTTGGTGGCGGTGAGCGTGTACGGTACATTCGCGCCCGGCACCAGTGCGCCGCCTCGTGTCATTGACAGGGACAGATCGGCGGTGGGCAGACCCGCCCCGACGCAGACGTCATCCACATGCCAGTAATCCCGGTCATAACCACTACCGGCCAACTGGCGGAAGCGCAGGCGGAAGCCCTCATGTTTTGCGTCGGCGGGAAGCAGGAAGCTGGCGTTGTATATCGAGCTGGTCGTGCTGCCGTTGGCCAGGTATGTCGCCAGTTGCGTCCATGAACCTGAACTATTGTAGTATTCAGCAACCAGATTTTCCCCGGCATCAGGAGCACGGTTGGTGGTTCCGCCCCCGCTCTTGACCCAGTAGCTGATATTGCCGCCCACGCCCCGCATGTCGGTACGCAGGGTAGAGGCCACCACATAGC
Source organism: Sulfuricellaceae bacterium (assembly GCA_030690895.1). Taxonomy (GTDB): domain Bacteria; phylum Pseudomonadota; class Gammaproteobacteria; order Burkholderiales; family Sulfuricellaceae; genus Sulfurimicrobium. The sequence goes on along the minus strand of JAUYFQ010000001.1, from coordinate 35,812 downwards.
CCCAGCGCATGTCCAGTTCGTGACTGGCCGAACTGAAATCGGTCGTGCCCAGCCTGGCATCACCGATACTGGAACCCGTGGGCGCGCCTTCCGCAGTGAGACTCCAGCGCCCCAGACCACCCTCGAAATTATCGCAGAATGCCCCGACATAACTACTCGCCGGCGCCTCGGTGACAACCACGTTATCCACGTGCCAATAGTCATAGCCCACCACCCCCGGCGCGCCGCCAGAACCGGTTTTTCCGCTGCCGCTGGGCTGATAGAAACGCAGTTTGAAGTTCGCATGAAGGGCGCCTGGCGGCAACTGGATGACCGGTGTGAAGACCTCACCCTGCATCACACCGGAAGGATATTGCGCCAATATTTGCCAGGCTGCTCCGTCCCAGTATTGCACCAGATAATTCTCGCCGACCGCCTCTGGATACTCGCTAAAGGCGTCGCCACCGCGCCGCATCCAGAAGCTGAGCAAGGCGGCAGGTCGAGTCGACAGATCAATGGTCTGACTATCCACTGACACAATGCTCCAGCGAGTAAACATCGAACGGGTATTGGTGGCGTGCGGAACAGTGTAATTATTGAAAGGGGCAATATCCCGATCGATACCCGCGCAGTTCGTATTGGCTGGATCAGTCGATGTGCAATTTGCCACGTTGGCAGGCGTAATCGTCCATCCGTTCCCCACCACGCCGGGGGCAGTACGCTCGAAATCGTCACAATAAATCGCGCTCGGAACGGTCGCGCAGTATGGCAGCGCCAGAGTATATGATTGTCCGCTGAAGTTCCCATTGCCGAGGCCGAGGCCGCCCAGCGGCAACCCGCTGGACACAATCGTATCGTTGTCGACCAGATCGAGTCTAAGGGTGCCTGTCGTACCTGTGCCGGTATTCGCCGTGACCGTCCAGGTCGTTCCGCTACCCGTCACCGAGGTAAGGCTTGCGCCGCTCACCCCGCCAGCCTGCGCCAGTGCAAAATCCGCGATATCCACCCCCGTCACCGATTTATCAAAGACCACGCTCCAGGTCACAGATGTATTGGCTTCGGTCGGGTCAAAACTGGAACGGTTGATGGATAACACGGATGGCGGAGCAGCCAGCGTAGCCACGATTATGCCGTCGGCAAGCGTGAGCGTACCTCTGGATCCACTGCAGTCACTATTTTCGTAGGCGCGAACACGAACGTCATAGGTTCCGGCAGTAGCAGGAGCCGTAATGTTGAAGGTCTCGCTGTAGGTTCCGTTCCCGCTGTGATCTGGAGTGTTAATACAGGTTGTAACTTCAGTGCCGGTAGTAGTCTCTGTCGTCCTGATCTGGGTAGACCTCCAGATTGACCCCGCCGTATTGGTCTCGGAAACAGCCACGGAAATGGTCGCGCCGGGCAACACGGTAACGCTCGCTCCGCCATTCAGCGTGACGGAATTGACCACAAGGGCGGCACTGGCATTCCCGACAACAGCCAGGGCGCCAAGGGCGAGACACGCAACCCAGATCATGACCGAACGAACGACGTTGGCCAAAAGGGACAGACCACGGTTACCCATAACGCTCTCCATTAATCTTTGCGTAATCAAGAAAACAGGGGCATTGCCTGTTTTTTCCATCCTGCGACCAACACTGCCCATCTTGCGAAATTTAACCCCAATTGTCCATTGGAATGCACGTGCATGCAGGAGCGCCGCCCCCGGCGCGAATGCGGACGTAAATCGCGGCGAGGGCGCCGCTCCCACAGAATCATCAGAGACCACGGTTAGCCATAACGTTCTCCATCACCCAGTGAGACGACAAGAGGGACACACCCCTCGACATAAAAGGGGCAATCCATTCCGACAACGGATGTCATCAGCCATTTTCTGTTCCCGTGGATAATATTTTCGCCTGGCAAAAAGATTTCATCTTCCGATAAGTCATTTCAAGTTTCGGGACGACATTGATTGCCTCATTAATTGCGGCGACCAACTCTTCCTTTTCTTCAGGATAGGTATGCGTCAAATCATTGCGAAGCTTCCGGTACAGATTCCACTCATCGCATTCGATCAGCCCAAATTTTTCCAGTCTGTTCAGCTTGTCGATAAAGGTCATTTCCGCCGTATCAGGCTCGATCGCCTCGACAATCAAAGGAATCAACCGCCGTCCGATGCCATCTTGCGTTTTCATGAAACGCAGGATCAGCTGATCAATATGCTCCACGACATCCTTATCATCCAGATGCTCTGGCATTACAGGCAGATAAGGCCTGAGTTTTCCCAGCGCATGGAAAATGTGAAGAAGATTCAGATCTTGCTCGGATAGGGCGGATTTCGTTTTTTCGTGGAGCAGATTCACAGCCTCACCCCTTTGATCCTTGCGACATCATGGATGGGCAAATGACGTGACGCCCCTATTTTATTGACCACAATGTCAATCTTTTGATCCCCGAGCTTGTTAACCAACGCACACCAGAAACGGGCTTTTTTGGCGTAGGCGTACTCCTCAGCCGGCAGTTCGACGTATAGGTCAATGTCCCCGCCTTTTTTTGCATCATCCGCACGCGAGCCGAAAAGCCACACCGCGACACGCTCCCCAAACACCTCGCGCGCCGCTTCCTTGATGGCTATCGCCTCAGAGGGCTTAAGCCGCATAGCGGTTCCTCAAAAAGGATAAAAGTTCAAGTGGCTGGATGTGTCCGCTCTTGTCAATTTCGACTTCAATAGTTTTTAACACGCAGGGCCTTCCTTTTCTGAATTTGAAGCGCAGGTCACCGAGACAGAAAAACCGTCGAGAGCAAATGCCGTGGGGCTGGCCGGCCATTTCGCTGCGTCACGGACACTCATACCCTGCCGATGCCACGCCATCCAAAGCCCGACACTTGCCCGCCGTTGCCGTTAATTGGCGCTCCACGAAATGCGGGTTTCCCGCCACGCCCCCCTTGTTCGCGGTCGCCTGCAACTGGTACACCCGCACCGATTTGACGCCCTCGGTGTAGTCAAAAAAAGTGCATGTCACGGTAACGGCAAACCCATCCAGCAAGCCGCTGAAAACGGGTGAGCCCGCAGCACAGGCGGGGAAATTTGGCCAGGTTCCACTGCCAGGCGGCACAACCGTAGCATTGAGTGGATCCAGCACCTGATATAGCCCCCAGTCCAGCCCCGCACGCGCCGCCCAATACGCACGAGAGCTTTCCATGTCCATGGTGGAGCTTGCATGTTGGGTGGAAGTAAAACTCACCATGAAAGCCCCCAGCGCCGCCATCAGCAGCAACAGGAAGATTGCGGAGACCAGTGCGAAACCGGCGCAGATACGATTACGGCACATTGTTGACATGGGCCTCATGATACAGGGTGGCAGACTCATTATTGCGCGTCAGCACGAGCCGCATCGTCACCAGGGCATAACCCGGCTGCGGCAGTGCCTCGGGCTGGGTGATCGTGCAGGCAAGAACATTGTTCGCCAGCAGGGTCGCTCCCGTTCCACCAGCAGGCGCACTGGCGGCAGGCGTGCGAATGGCATAGCCGGAATAGCGCGTGAGCGTTCCGGTGGCGTTGCCGACCGCATCCACCGCACCCGGCGTGCAGACGTAGGTCACCGGCGTCTCGATGACCTGAAAATGCTTGCTGGGGGAGTCGAAAGGGAACAGTTTGGAGGCGAATGTAATCGTCGCAGCACTGGCCGCTGAAACAGTCGAGGTATTGTCGCCGTTGTAGGCGTCGGCGCCGGCTTGGCCGGTATTGAATATCACCACTCTGTCACCGGCCACCGGCAGCGACCCGGGAAATTCGCCCAGCACTTCGAAACTGGTGTCGGCGGCGTCAAAGCTCAGAATGTCTTTTCCGGCACAAACTCCTCCGGGGCAGTCGTCCTCGGAGCGGTAGCGTCCGCCGGTCCGGGTTTGCAGGAATTCCAGGTAGGAAGTGGCGCCAGAGACGTTCACCTGGACGCTGTTCGGCACTGCCAGATGCAAATCCCTGGCCATGCGCCGCAAGGCGGTATCCGCAGTGTCCGTCAGTTCCGCCCGATTGACTGAATCAGTATAGCTCTGGATCGGGCTGCGAATGAACATGCCTACCATGGCCGCCGCGATGCCGGTGATCACGATCGCCACGATCATTTCCACCAAGGTAAAACCATGTAGATTTTTAGGGAGACGCTGATTTATTCGGTTTTGCTGGTGGTTCGACAAGCTCACCACGAACGGAATCAAATAGTTACCGTTCGTCCTGAGCTTGTCGAAGGACTTAATCAGAGATTCCTTAGCTGTCATCGTCAAAATTTCATCACAAGGTGGCGTTCGGCGCGTAGCGGAAACGGTAGCCAGTCAGGGTGACGTCATTCCCGTTGGCATCGGTTACCGTCACATCGATTCTCAGCACCGCGTCCGCATCGGATGGAAAACCGAAAGCAGTGGCATTCGACGATGTCATTGCGACGCTCGCCTTATAGCCTCCCAAGCCAGCAACTAGAGTCGCTCCATCATTCACCGGATAAATTCCGGCTGCCATGGAAAAACCGGAATAGTCATTCACATTATCAAAAGGGGTGGCGTTGGAGTAACGGGTCTCTGCCCCCTCAACCCCCAGTCCTTCCGCCGTAGTGCATCCGGCGGAATTGGCTGCGGTCGGGGCGCTGGGGTCATCCGGGTCACAATAGGTAAAAGGGTGCAACATGATCTCCTCCAGCAGAGACTCGCCCACGGCAATCGCCTGCTTGCGGATCATGGGATCAGCGCTGTACTTGGTGGTGGAGTTCATGACCGACATTAGCCCCGTCACGCCAATGCCGACAACCACGATAAAGATAATCACTTCCACCAGGGAAATGCCGGACTGGCGATCGATGGCCTGATTAGCGTGAAACTCGCGCAGCGAGCCTACGTCCCTCTCTCCCTCTGGGAGAGAGTTAGGAGAGAGGGAAACTGGCATGGCGAGGCGATGTTTCATGATTTTGGGCGGCGCTCTTGTGCCCTTTTGGGTATCGCCATGCCAGTTAGTGCACATAGCCGGTCTCAGCCTCTACCTTAATGGGTGAAGCAAAGTTTGCCACGTTTATCGTCGCCCCCGCACCAGGTTTACCCAATGGATCAAAATAGATGGTTGCAGGAACGGGGGAAAATTTAACGTCCGCGTTGCGGTACTTGGTGTCCGCAGTAGCATCGATGGTGTAGGGCGTTTTTCCATCCGGGCCGGTCAGATCGGTATTACAGGCTGCGGCAGGATTCGCAGAGGCGATCCGAAGCCTGACCGTCTTGGCATCCGGGAATTCCACGCAAACCAGTCGCCGCTGGGCAATAGCGGCCTTCTGCGCATAGCGCAGGGCGGACAAGGTTTCATCATAAAATCCGCGCTCCTCGAAGCCATGCGTACCGAAAAAGCGCGGCGCAGCAAATGCAGCGAGGATGCCGATCATGACCAGGGTGACAACCAGCTCAACCAGGGTAAAGCCTGCATGGCTGCTTTTACACCTGCTTACCCGTTTCATGACACACCCCCCGGCCCAGAAGCAAGGAATGGGCATAGCGCCCCCCGTTTTAAACCAATCGGGCGTGGAGACTATGCCTTCCCATACTTGAAAAGCACATTAACAGCCGGTATCAGTCAACACATAGGTCGGGAGCACGTTTGCACCTGTCGAGGCCGTGTAAACTACCGCACAGTTGGCCACTGTAACTGCGCCGGCATGACGAATGTCATTAGTCCCAATCGCTACCGTGAAATCTGCAACAGGATTCAGGGACAGCACTTTATTCAACTCCACCACATCCCGAGCGTAACCGTATCCCAAGAGAACAGCGGTTCCATTAATTGTGACTGTCGCTGTCGCACCTGGCGCAAGGTTCGCCACCCCTGCTGCGGCTGCCTTGGCATAAATCATGGTATCCGCGCCACGCATGGCCGCCTCTACCCCCCCCATCACACCGGACCTTGCATCCTTACTTAAATCCACAAACTTAGGCAACGCTGTCGCGGCCAGAATACCGAGAATCACGATTACTACCACTAACTCAATCAACGTAAAACCACTCTGCTTTTTCATGGGAATATCCTCTAAAAAATAATCAAAACAACGCATTTAAGTCACAAAAAATCGACTCGGCATCAGCAACCAGTAACTGTCGCGACATTGAAAACAGGTGTCGCATTGGCGACTGCGGCCGTATAGGAAAAAGAGCAGGTCGCATTGGTTTGAGCACCCGCAGCACCAACAGTTCCAGGTCCACCGATCACGGAAATTGTTGTCGCTGTACCAACCACAGCAGCCCCAAAACCCTCCGCGTTGAGCTGCGCCAAATTAGGGTTAAATACGAAAGTAAGACCAGCGGCAGAAATAATACCTGCGGTGCCAAGCGCTGAACTAGCGGGGTAACCATTAGTCAGATTTATTATGCCCGCTTCTGTACACAGGGTGCCGCTCACTGCATTAGTCGCTGTACCACCGCCACCGGGACAAGCGGCAGCATCCGGGATACCGGCACGAGGAAGATAGGTGGCATGAACAAGGGCCGCAGCGGCACCAACCGCACCCCGCGCCGCATTTAGTTTGGCAATGCGCGCATCCCTTTGCAGGTTGGTGAATTTAGGCAATGCCACCGCCGCCAGAATGCCGATAATGGTAATGACCACCACTAACTCGATTAGGGTAAAGCCTGCCTGTTTCCTGTTCATGATCGCCTTTCCTTTTTTCATTTCAAAATTCGCTTTGACATATTCTGTTAGCGGCGCCCGCCAGCAAGACTTGAGCTTGGACGCGTCACGACTAAAAACCATCGACGTTTTCTGCCATTATGGCATGAACCAGCGATAAGGCTCTACTGTCTCTAGTTTAATCCCTAATGCCTGCCTAGGGGAATCCCCTAATACTTCGCCGCCCTGAGTTTCAGCATACGACAAAACCAGCCGGAACCGCACCTGCCTCAGATCGAGGCTGTCTGGCACGAAATTTTGTCCATGGCCAACCTGGTATATCAGCATACGCCCGGACTGATCGAAATACCAACTGCCGCTTGGCCGCGCGTCTGGCTGCGATCCACTGAATGCGCCCGCATAATTGGGCGGTTTTATTTCCAGCCAATCCACTGGATTTTCCCGCGCAAGCTGCTCGTATTCGATTTTCTGGCCGGCCATCATGTATTCGGCCACCTTCAGGCGTAGCGCACTTCTCAGTGCGCTGGCGGTGGCTTCCATATTTATTTTTTCAGCCACTTCCTGGTAATACACCAAGCGTTCCAGCAAAACCGCCGCCAGAATAGAGAGTATGACGGCCACCACAGAAAACTCCAGCAAGGTAAAGCCTGCCTTATCTTCGCGCCTCACTTCTTCAGCGCCACCTTGCCCAGATCCCAGATCGGCAGGAAGATGCCCAGCGCCAGAATCAGCACCAATATCCCCAGGCCGACAATCAGGATCGGCTCGATCTTGGCGGAAAGGTTATCTACTTCGTATGCCACCTCGCGTTCGTACATCTCGGCGATTTCCTGCATCAGGTCGTCCAGTTCGCCGGTTTCCTCCCCCACTGCGATCATTTGCAACACCACCGGGGTGAACACGCCGGAAGCGGAAGCGGTGCGCAAAATACTATCGCCGCGCTCTACTCCTTCGCGGATGCTATCGATTTTTTTTGCAATAAAATCGTTGTCAACGACCTGTGACACTACGATCAGCCCCTGCACGATGGGCACGCCGCTACGACTGGTAAGGGCATAACTGCGCGCAAAGCGGGCGAGCGTGGCTTTTTCGACGATACTGCCCACCACTGGCAGACGCAACTTGATTCTGTCCCACTGGTAACGTCCGACAGGCGTAGCCACATAGAGGCGGAAACTGTAAAACGCACCAGCGAGCGTCACGAGCATGAGCGGCCAGTACTGCACCGTAAAATCGGAACTGGCGACCAGAATCCGGGTCATCAACGGCAACTCGGCGTTTAACCCCTTGTAAACCTGGGCAAAAGCTGGAATCACAAACAGGTTGATAATACCGATCGCCACCGCCATCGCGATAATCACGAAGCTGGGATAACGCATTGCCGCCTTGATTTTGTCCTTGGTGGTTTTCTCGAATTCCAGGTAGTAGAACAGGCGCAGAAAGATTTCCTCCAGCATGCCGGTCGCCTCGCCCACCCGCACCATGCTGACGTAAAACGGGTTGAACACATCAGGATGGCGCCGCATGGCGGCGGAAAGCTCGCGCCCGCTGTCCAGGCTTTCGCGCATATCCTGCAGCACTTTTTTCATGGAATTGTTATGGGAGGACTCCTGCAAACCTGCCAGGGCGCGCATGATGGGTACGCCAGCCTTGAGCAAGGTGTACATTTGACGCGAGTAAAGCATGACATCGACGGGGGTGATCTTCTGCCGCTGCATGCGATCCAACAGGCTTTCCTGCCCTGTACCCGGCCCCCTGGCGGAAGGATTGATTTCCACCGGGGTCACTCCGCTATTGAAAAGCAGGTCGGCCACCGCCGCGCTGTCGGAACCCTCCTGGATACCCTCGATCAGGTCGCCGCGTGCATTGCGGGCTTTGTAGGAGAAAAATGGCAATTCAGGAAACCCTATTAACCACGGGGCACACGGGGAGCACGGGGAAAACCTTTTTATAACGAGACACGTTTAATTCCATCCTTTAACAATTTTTTGTGAAAGTTGAGCAAATAGCCTCTCTTTAGTCCCGACAATTTCAGATAGGTCATGATCTGAGCCAGGTGCGCTGCACTGAAATCCTCTATCGCCTTGATTTCGAGCAGCAAACAATCTGCCACGATAATATCGGCGCGAAAGCCGATTCCCAGATCCTGACCACGGTAATTTACCGGAATTTCCACTTGTCGCTTTGCCTGAATACCAAGATCGGCAAGCTCCACCATCAGCGCCAATTCATATACCGATTCCAGCAACCCCGGCCCCAATTCCTTGTGAACGGTGGTTGCTGCGGTCAAAACCGCATCAATCAAACTTTCGTCGCAATCCCTCAAACCCCGTGCTCCCCGTGGGCAATCGTAATTAAGCCTAGAAAAAACAAATTAACCACGGGGCACACGGGGAGCACGGGGTAACCAAATTGCTACGCAAATATGCGCATTCACAGGAGGCCGAGAAGATATTGAGAGACAAAAACTCCTTTGCTTTCCCCGTGCTCCCCGTGGTTAAACATTTTTCCGAGGATTATTCATCAAACTGATTACTGATCCGCATCGCTTCCATCACTGTCGTGCGCCCCTTGATGACTTCGCCCACGGCCTGGCTGCGCAGGGTTTTGCCCGCCATCTGCTGGCGCGCCATTTTCATGAAGTGCTGCGGGTCGTGGTGGTTGGCTGCCTCGACCATTTCGAAATTCATTTCCAGCATTTCATAAATGCCCATACGCCCCTGATACCCAGTGCCATTGCAGTTGGTGCAGCCGCGACCATGTTTGTACTGGTGCTGATCCACGGCGTCCTTTAATTCGATGCGCATCCATTCATGCTCGAAAGGCTTGAGCGTATAGGTCTCAATGCAACTTTCGCACACCAGGCGCACCAGGCGCTGGGCCAGCACGACCTGTAGCGAAGTCGCCACCATAAAGCGCGGCACGCCCATGTCAATCAGGCGGATCGGGGTGCTGATGGCATCATTGGTGTGCAGCGTGGAGAGCACCATGTGCCCGGTCATGGCGGCACGCAGGCCAATTTGCGCGGTTTCCTGGTCACGGATCTCGCCCACCAGAATAATGTCCGGATCCTGGCGCAAGGTGGAACGCAGTACACGGGCGAAGGAGAGTTCAATTTTCTCGTTCACCTGCACCTGGTTGATGCCAGGCAGGCGATATTCCACCGGGTCTTCCACGGTCACGATCTTGGATTCGATGGAGTTCAGTTCAGACAGAGCGGAATACAGGGTCGTTGTCTTACCCGAGCCAGTCGGCCCGGTCACCAGCACCATGCCATTGGGACGATGGAGAATCTTGCGGAATCGCTCCAGCATCTCCGGCGGCATGCCCAGTTTGTCCAGTGTCAGAATACCGCCGCTCTGGTTAAGCAGGCGCATCACCACCGATTCGCCATGCTGTGTAGGCATGGAGGAAATACGCACATCCACCGACTGGCCGCGCACCTTGATATTGAAGCGGCCATCCTGAGGCAGGCGCTTCTCGGAAATATCCAGTCCGGACATCAGTTTGAGGCGCAGCACCAAGGAAGCTGCGATCTTGTTGTCGGCCTCGGTTTGCAGATGCAGCACGCCATCGATGCGAAAACGGATCTGCAGCTTGGCTTCCTGCGGCTCGATATGAATATCGGAAGCGCGCACCTGCGTGGCATCCTCGAACATGGTCTGCAAGAGCTTGACAACCGGCGCTTCTTCCAGATTGGTGGTAGCGCCGAGGCCGCCAAAATCCACCACGGTGTCGCCCAGTTCTTCTTCCAGCGCCTGGGCCAGGCCGCTGATCTGGTCAGTGCGGCGATACACGCGGTCGATGGTTTGCAGCAGTTGGCTTTCCGCCACTGCGGCCAGATCAATATCACGTTTGAGCAGGCGCGCCAGCTCATCGTAGGCAAACAGATCGGAAGGGTCGGCCATGCCAACCAGCAGCGTAGCGTCCCGGTCTTCCAGCACCAGGGCGCGGAAACGGCGCGCCTGGGTTTCCGGCAGCTTGTTGATCAGCTCGGCGTTGGTGTTGTAAAACTTGAGATTGATGAAAGGGATCTGCAACTGGCGCGCAATCGCCTCGGCAATCCCTTCCTCGGTGACAAAGCCATTCTCGATGAAAATACGGCCCAGCTTGCGCCCGCTGCTTTTCTGCTCGGCCAGCGCCTGCTTCAGCTGATCTTCCGTGAGCAGATTCTGCTGGATCAATACCTCGCCAAGCCGGATTTTTTCAGGTTTGGCCATTGTCGCCCCGGTTTCTCATGTTATTTGTCATAATTGAAACACATCTCATTGATCCTTAAAAACTTAGTTGAACCACGAAATACACGAAAAACACGAAAAAATTCATACAGATACAAGATGACTGCGCATCACTTGGTGGGTGAATGGATATTCATGTTCAACCAATTGTTTTATTTCGTGTATTTCGTGTATTTCGTGGTCGAAATGCGGTTTTTAGGTTGATAGTGTTAAATTAACGTTTTTCCAACCAGGACACAAGAAATTGTTTGAAATCGTGCTTTTCGAGCCGGAAATCCCCCCCAATACGGGCAACATCATCCGCCTCTGCGCCAACACCGGCGCTGCCCTGCACTTGGTGGAACCGCTGGGCTTCACCCTGGAAGACAAGCAGTTGCAACGCGCCGGTCTGGATTACCACGAATACGCCACACTAAAAGTCCATCCAAACTGGGCGGCATGTCTGACGCATTTTGACGGACGGAGGCTGTTCGCGGCCACGACCAAGGGTGCCACGCGATATGCGGATGTTCAATTCGAGGAAAACGATGTGTTTCTGTTTGGGCCGGAAAGCCGGGGGCTTCCCGCAGAAATGTTGGCCAGTTTTCCTGCCGACCGACGCATTCGCTTGCCGATGCAGGCCAACAGCCGCAGCCTGAATTTATCCAATGCCGTTGCGGTGACGCTGTTTGAGGCCTGGCGGCAAAACGGGTTTGCCGGTGGAGTATGAGCGCCTACTCTGGAAACCTCGGTCGATGTGATTGTAGGTGCGAATTTATTCGCACGATCAGGCGTTTATGTGCGAATAAATTCGCACCTACAAGTTCGGCGCAACAAATTGAAAAATAATGGTATTCAATGCCAACAGGGGTTTCTGGGTTTACTCCGCTTTAGGTGAACGGTTGAGCAAACCCACTACCGCATCGCGTGGCGGCACACCTTCGTACAGCACTTGATAGACCGCTTCAGAGATCGGCATCTCAACTTGGTGTTCGCGTGCCAGTTGCCTGACTTCACGGGCGGTATTGACACCCTCGGCCACATGACCCAGATCGTGCAGTATTGTTTCCAACGACTTCCCCTGCGCCAGTTGCAGGCCAACCTGGCGGTTGCGGGAGAGATCGCCGGTACAGGTCAGAATCAGGTCGCCCATGCCGGCCAGACCCATGAAGGTTTCCTGTCGCCCGCCCAGCGCCAGACCTAGCCGAACAATCTCGGCCAGACCGCGCGTCAGCAGGGCTGCGCGTGCGTTGTGCCCGAACCCCATCCCGTCCGAAATGCCTGCGGCAATGGCCAGCACATTCTTGACCGCCCCGCCCAGCTCGACGCCGACCAGATCGCTGCTGGCGTACACGCGCAAATGATGATCGTGCAGCGCCTGCGCCGTCGCCTGGGCGAACGCCTGGTCCGGGGAAGCCAGCGTCAGCGCGGTTGGCAAACCCAGCGCCACTTCCCTGGCAAAACTCGGCCCGGACAGTACGCCTCTGGGTGCATCCGGTGACCATTCCTCTGCGACCACCTCATGCGGAAGTTTGTGACTACCCGATTCAAAGCCCTTGCAAGCCCAGACCAGGGGAAGCCGCCCCGAACCCAGCATTGCCGATTCCCTCAGCAACGGCCTGAGCGCGCCACTGGGCACGACAGCCAATAGCAGGCTTGCGCCTCTCAGGGCAGCAGACAAATCGGCGGTATAGGAAAGCGTTTCAGGAAGGGATATATCGGGAAGATAGCGCGAGTTGCAGCGCAAGTTGGTCAACTCGGTCGCCTGAGTCGCGCTTCTGGCCCACAGGACGGTCTCGTGACGTTCGCAAAGACTGGCCGCCAGCGCGGTTCCCCACGCTCCAGCGCCGAGGACGGCAATTTTCATGCGCCCCAGACCTGGGATGTTTGAAGGTATCCGCTGGAGCCGTCAGGATGGCGGACTTTCAGCCAGCCATTGCTGGGTTTTTCCAGCACTTCCAGCGCGACGCCACGTTCTGCCTGAAAAGCCTGGGTGGCGCCTGATTCTGGTTTTTGCAACACATCGGCCAGCGGCACGGAAACCAGCACCGTGCGGGTTGCGCTGAGGCTCTTTTTTTCCACCCAGAGCAGGTCTCCCGCCATGTCGCGAACCTTGACGAAATCTGCCAGTTCGACAATCACTTCGACCGGGCAGAAGCGGCTGGCAAGAAATTTTTTCTTGGCTTGGAGCGAGGGGGCGTCATACATCACGGTACGATCTGCCGCGATGGAGCGGAACTCCAGCGCCCAAGTCACCGATGGAAATACGGCGGCAAGGAGCAGAAGATAACGCCAGCCTATTATACGGTTCTCGCGCAGCGAGTCTGACTCCCCCCTCTCCCGCTTGCGGGGGAGGGCTGGGGAGGGGGAAACAGGCAGGCCGAGCTTCATAATTTGAGCCGACGATTCGCCGTGCCCGTTAGTGCGTCGTTTCCGATTGCGCCTGCATCTGCTTCTGTTGCTGGTAGATGCTTTCAAAATTCATTGGCTGCAGCATCACAGGAGGGAAACCAGCACGGTTCACCAGGTCGGAAATCGATTCGCGGACATAGGGGAACAGAATGTTGGGGCAGGCAACACCCAGCAACGGCTCAATATCGCCTTGCGGGACGTTCTCGATCTGGAAAATGCCAGCCTGACCGACTTCCACCAAAAATACCGTCTTCTCGTCTTCCAGCTTGGATGTCACGGTCACGGTCAGCACCACTTCATACATGGACTCTCCGATCTGCTCGGCCTTGGAGTGGACTTCCACGCTAATGGCGGGATTTCCCTGCTCCAGAAAAATCTGGGGTGCATTGGGAATTTCGAGTGAGGCATCCTTGACGTAAATTTTCTGGATACCGAAAACGGATGGCTTTTGTTCTTCGCTCATGGGGATATTCTCTAAAAAAAGCGTGATTGTAACGCGAACCTGCGCGGACTGAAAAATTGCGCTCTCTAAAAAATCTTGTTTTTAACCACGGGGAGCGCGGGGGACACGGGGATCAAGAAAAATCAATGTGTTACGATATTTTTACCTGTCACCCATTACCCATTGGGCGAGGCGTGAGCAAATTTAAGTCCCATGGCATTCCCCCGTGCCCCCGTGGTTAATCTATTTTTTGACTCAATAACCAGTTTTTGAGTCCGCTGGCGTCCATGGCGCCGGCAACGCGATTGACTTCGCTGCCGTTCTTGAATATGGCCAGCGTCGGGATGCTACGGATGCCAAACTGCTGCGCCACCCCCTGCTCTACCTCAGTGTTCACTTTGACGAAGATGAAACGGGTCTTCAACTCGCTGGCAACCTGGGCAAAAACCGGCCCCATCATCTTGCAGGGGCCACACCAGGGCGCCCAGAAATCAACCACCACCGGCAAGTCATTCTTGGCGACAAAGCGGGGGAAACTCGCTCCATTCAACTCCAGCGGTTTTCCCTGCAACAGGGGCGAACCACATTTTCCACATTTGGGTTCCTGAGCCAGCCGCTCGTCAGGCACCCGATTGATCGCCTGGCAAGCCGGGCAAACGATATTCACGATGTTAACGCGAAACTCGCGCAGCGAGCCTGCATCCCCCTCTCCCTTCGGGGGAGGGCAGGGGAGGGAAAAACGGGCATGGCAAGTTTCGTCATATGAGGGAACACGTCTGCCATGCCCGTTAGGCCGCCAGCAGCGGATCGAGCTTGCCTGCGGTATCCAGTGCCGAAAGATCGTCAAATCCGCCAACATGAAAATCGCCGATATAGATCTGCGGCACGGTACGACGACCGGTGCGCTCCATCATTTCTTCCTTGCGGCCGGGCTCTGTGTCGATGCGGACCTTGTTGATCGCGGTCACGCCCTTCTTGTTCAGCAGCTTTTCGGCCATGGTGCAGTAAGGGCACACTCCGGTGCAATACATGGTGATGTTTGGCATGGTTCTTCCTGAAATAAGCATTGACTGGGATTATTTGCGTTCGACAGGCATATTGGCGCGTTCCCAGGCCATCATGCCGCCGCTGAGATTATAAACCTGCTCGAACCCGTTTTTGCGCAACATGCCGCATCCATGCCCGGAACGCGCACCGCTGCGGCAAATGGCAATAATGGGTTTGTCCTTGAATTTTTCCAACTCCTTAATCCGGCCAGCAAGCTGCCCTAACGGAATATGCCTTGAGTTGGGCACATGGCCGCCAGACCATTCACGATCTTCACGCACATCCAGAATCAGCGCATCGTGATGGTTGATCAACTGGGTCGCCTCCAGCGTGCCCACTTCCTTGATGCCGCTGACCCGACGGTTGATCATCGGCCATAGCAACATCAGGCCGCTGACGACCATCAAGGCAAAGATACTGAGATTATTCTGAACAAATTGCACTATGAAACTCCTTACGAAAACTTTTTATACATGGCGGCGTAATACAGAACCGGAATGACTACCAGTGTCAGTAAAGTGGAGACCAGGATCCCGAAAATCAAGGATATTGCCAGGCCATTGAAAATCGGGTCATCCAGAATGAACAATGCCCCCAACATGGCTGCCAGCCCGGTCAAGACAATCGGTTTGGCGCGGGTCGCCGCCGAATTGATCACCGCTTCCTGAAACGGCATCCCTGCTTCAGTCTGCATGTTGATGAAATCGACCAACAGAATGGAATTGCGAACAATGATCCCGGCCAGCGCAATCATACCAATCATCGAAGTAGCCGTAAATTGCGCCCCCAGCAAGGCGTGACCCGGCATGACGCCAATGATGGTGAGCGGAATGGGCGCCATGATGATGAGCGGCGCCAGATACGACTTGAACTGCGCGACCACCAGCAGATAAATCAGCAGCAATCCGACCGCATAGGCGATACCCATATCGCGGAAAGTTTCATACGTCACCTGCCACTCGCCGTCCCATTTGATGGCATATTCTGCATAGTGATCTTCGGGCTGACGGATGAAATAATCACCCAGCACACCGCCCTCCGACAACTGAATCCCGTTCAACAAAGTGCGGATCGAGAACATGCCGTAGAGGGGGCTATCCAGCTTGCCCGCCATATCGCCAAAGACGTACACCACCGGCAACAAATCCTTGTGGTAAATGGTTTTTTCACCAAAACTGGGTTGAATCTGCACCAGTTCAGAGAGCGGCACCAAGGCGCCGTCGCGGGCGCGTACCGTCAGTTTCAGCAACTCGTCCAGGCTGTTCAGGCGCTCGGCCGCCAGGGTAACGCGAACAGGAATTTCATATTTGCTCTCCCCCGTGTGGACGGGAGTCACATCTTCACCAGCCAGGCCCATTTTCATGACCTGGACGATATCCTTTTGCGCCACGCCCAGCAGTGCCGCCTTGCCCTGCTGTACGCGCAACACAAATTTCCGCGAGACTTCCTCGATGCTATCGTCGATGGAGACAATGTCTGGCGTTTTGGCGAAGCTCAGTCCCACTTTCTTGGCAACGCTCATCTGCCCCTCATAATCCGGGCCATAAACCTCGGCCACGATAGGCGACATTACGGGTGGGCCGGGCGGCACTTCGACCACTTTGACATTGGCCGCATATTTCTCCGCAATGCTTTCGATCGGAGCCCGGGCAGCCTGCGCAATCTCATGGCTCTTGCGGTCGCGCTGGTGCTTGTCCACCAGATTGACCTGGAAATCCCCCATTTCCGGGCTGGCACGTAAATAGTATTGACGCACCAGACCATTGAAATTGATCGGCGAAGCGGTGCCGACATACGCCTCGTAGTCAGTCACTTCGGGAACGGTGGCAAGATAGGCGCCAATTTCCCGCATCAACCGCGCTGTCTGCTCCAGTGGCGTGCCGACCGGCATATCGACCACCACCTGAAATTCGGATTTGTTGTCAAAAGGCAGCATCTTCAGGATGACCAGTTTGACCACTGCCAGCATCAGGGCAAACACGATCATGGCCAGTACCGCGAGCCATAGTTTGCGCCGTGCACCCCGGCCTTGCTCCCGATTGAGGAAAGGGGTCAGCCGATGGCTGAAAAACCCGGCCAGCTTGTCCTCTTTTCCCGAGTCGTCATGGTCATGGTGATCCTGCTTTAACAACTTCAGCGCCAGCCAGGGTGTAACGACAAACGCGATAGCAAGGGAAATCAGCATGCCGATACTGGCATTGATCGGGATGGGGCTCATGTAGGGCCCCATCAGGCCGGTGACAAAGGCCATCGGCAAGAGCGCGGCAATCACGGTAAAGGTGGCCAAAATCGTCGGGCCGCCGACTTCATCCACCGCTTCGGGAATGACTTCATCCAGGGTTTTATGGCTATCAAGTACACGGCGGCGGTGAATGTTTTCCACCACCACGATGGCATCGTCCACCAAAATACCGATGGAAAAAATCAGCGCAAACAGCGAAACGCGGTTCAGGGTAAAGCCCCATGCCCAGGAGGCAAACAGGGTGGCGGCAAGGGTGAGCATCACTGCCACGCCCACGATCAGCGCCTCTCGCCTGCCGAGCGCTACCAGCACCAGCAACACCACAAAAGCCGTGGCAAACGCCAGCTTGCCGATCAGTTTCATGGCCTTGTCGTTGGCTGTCACGCCATAGTTGCGTGTAACGGTTGCCGTGACGCCCTCTGGAATCACGCTGCCATGCAGCGACTGGACGCGCTGAACCACCCGGTTGGCAACCTCTACTGCGTTTTCGCCTGGTTTTTTGGAGATGGCGATCGTGACGGCAGGAAAGCTTCCTTGTCGTTCGATTCCAATTTTGTCCGCCGCCGGCCCTGTCCCCATCCACAGATAACGCCCAGGCTGATCCGGGCCGTCCAGAACCTGGGCGACATCCGTCATGAAAACCGGGTTGCCGCCCTGCACGCTCACCACCAGTTTTTCCACGTCTGCCGCGCTGGACAGAAAGGTACCGGTCTGCACCAGAATTTCCTGATTCTGGCTGACCAGTTTGCCCGATGGCTGAGAAGCATTGCTGACTTGCAGTGCGTCCCGGATATCCTGGGCCGTCACTTGAAAAGCCTTCATGCGTTCCGCATCCATGACCACGCGCACGACATGCTTGGGGCCGCCTATGGTGCTGACTTCTCGCGTGCCCTTGACGCGCTTGAGCTCGATTTCTGCCGCGTGAGCGATCTGTTCCAGTTCGTAAGCGCCACGCGCGGGATCGTGCGTCCAGAGCGTCACCGCGACGATAGGCACATCGTCGATGCCGATCGGCTTGATGGTCGGCTCCTGCACGCCCAGACTGGGGGACACCCAGTCACGCTGGGATTGCACCGTGTCGTACAGGCGCACCAGCGCCTGAATTCTGTCCTCCCCGACTTTGTACTGAACGGTCAGAATGGCCATGCCGGGACGAGAGACGGAAAAAATATGTTCAACGCCCGATATTTTGGACAGCACCTGCTCGGCTGGCGTCGCGACCAGGTCCGCGACATCCCTGGCCGACGCGCCGGGGAAGGGGATCAGGACATTCGCCATGGTCACGTTAATCTGAGGCTCTTCCTCCCTCGGTGTCACCAGCACAGCAAAAACGCCCAGCAGCAGAGCGATCAGCGCGATGAGCGGCGTCATCTGCGATTTCATGAAAAACCTGGCGATACTGCCGGAAACACCCATTACTTTGCGGCTCCCGAACTCTTGGGCGTGGAGCCTTTCAGCGCGGGTCCCTTCAGAAAGATGCCCGCCTTGACCGGCTCAGTCGCAATGCGCTCCCCCTCGGTCAGTCCGGACAACACTTCCACCTCCTGCGGGCCGGTCGGTTCACCCAGTCGAACCTGACGCAGGCTCACCTGCTGCTTGCTGTCGACCACGTAGACCGCCGTCACCTCACTGCGATTGACCACGGCGCTTGAGGGGATCGTCAGGCGCTGAGCGCGGCCCACTGAAAAATGCACTCTGGCAAACATGCCGGGATAGACGCCTTCCAGACCGTCCGGCAGGCTCACGCGGGCGCGGGAAGTATGTGTGCGGGGATCGGCAACCGGTTGCACAACCACCGCCGTCGCATCCACCCAGCGTTTGACTTCGGGAAACTCGACGCGGGCCTTCGCAGACTGCCGGATCCGCTCCAGCTTGTATTGAGGGATGCTGGCCACCACGCGCAGACCGCCAGGATCAAATCCGGTCATCAAAGGCTTGCCGGGAGCGGCCATTTCTCCCAGCTCGATATGACGCACCGAGACAATCCCGCTATAAGGTGCAAGGACGGTGGCGAAACTTCTGGTCGTACTGGCTTGCCCGGCGCCTGCCTGCGCAGCTTTTAACTGGGCCTCTGCGGCCAGAAACTCCGCCTGCGACTGATCGACCGCCGCCTGGCTGATAAACTTGCTCTCCAGGAGTTTCTTGCTACGTTCGTAAGCCAGCCGGGCATTCAGCAGACTGGCCCTGGCTTGGGCGACGCGGGCCTCGCTCCCGGCTTCGGACTGCTGCACCTCGCTTTCATCGATGCGCGCCAGGATCTGCCCTTTTTTGACCCGGTCACCCACATCGAAATTGACTTCGACAATCCGCCCGGAAATCTGCGCGGAAACCGTAGCCTGGCGAACAGCCTCGACCGAGGCCTCGGCAGCATAGGTCTCATCGAGTTCGCGCAACGTAACCGGTGCGGTCGAAAAAGGAAGCTCAGCGGCAAAGATGGGGGGCACAAACAGGATGCTCATGCTCAGTAGCACAGACTTCAACACAGCATTCTCCGCGTTATGAAGGAGTTCCAACAAGATAGAATGGGCAGCTACGGATTACAAGTGCCAATTTGGAATTCATGGCGAGAAGAAAATAAAAGCGGATCAGCCCGTTTTATTTCGTAAAACCGCAAAAAACATCGCGCATCATGCTGATGAGCTGAAGGGTGCGCGTATCGCCAACGCGATAAAAAACACGGTTGGCGTCCTTGCGTGTACGCAGGACGCCCTTGTCGCGCAAGATGGCCAAATGCTGGGAGATATTGCTTTGAGAAGTGCCGACATTTTCAACAATATCCTGCACGCTGATTTCACGGTCGCCAAGAACGCACAGAATTTTCAGCCGCAACGGGTGCGACATCGCCTTCATCGCACGCGAGGCCTGCTCGATATGCTCGTCCTTGTTTATCAATTCGACCCGTTCAAAATTCAACATACCGAGATATTTTCCATTTCATGCTTGAATAGTGCGTACATAACCAAAACATAATAAAATGATACATCATTACTCCATCAAAAGATAATTAAAGACTAATATTGTTATGAAGGTTACACCTGCGCTATTACTGATTCTGGACGGTTTCGGCTGCCGCGCCCCGGGGCCCGACAATGCCGTTGCCCTGGCTCGCAAACCCAACTGGGACAGGCTGTGGAATGCCTATCCCCATACCACCATTCACGCCTCTGAAGCCGCCGTAGGATTACCCGCCGGCCAGATGGGCAATTCTGAAGTAGGCCACCTCAACATCGGCGCAGGCCGGGTCGTCTATCAGGAAATCTCCCGCATCAACCGCGCCATCTCGAACGGCAATTTTTTCCTCAATCACGAACTCACCGCCGCGCTTGAGGCGATCAAGCAGCATCAGGGCGCCCTGCATATTTTCGGGCTGCTTTCCGATGGCGGCGTCCACAGCCACGAAAACCACATTCATGCCATGCTGGACATGGCGGGTCGCTTCGGGATCAAGCAAATATATGTCCACGTCTTTCTGGACGGGCGCGACACCCCGCCGAAAAGTGCGGAAACCTACCTGCAGTGCCTGCAGGACAAGATTGACGGCATAAAAATCGGCAAGATCGCCACCATCGTTGGCCGTTATTACGCCATGGACCGGGATCATCGCTGGTTGCGCGTCAAGACCGCCTATGACCTGCTGACTCAGGGCAAGGCTGAGTTCAGCGCCAGAACCTCCATCGAAGGCCTGCAGAATGCCTACGCCAGGGGAGAAACGGATGAGTTCGTCAAAGCCACGGTGATTGGCGAGCCGGTCAAGATGCAGGATGGAGACGGCATCATTTTCATGAATTTCCGCTCCGACCGGGCACGCGAACTGACGCGCACGTTTATCGAACCGGATTTCGACGGGTTCGAGCGCGAGTACCTGCCAAAACTGAGCGTGTACTGCACCCTGACCTGTTACAGCGCCGATTTCAAGGTGCCAGTGGCATTTCCCCCGGAGCGCCTCCGCAATGGACTGGGCGAATACCTGGCCGACCAAGGGCTACGCCAGTTGCGTATCGCGGAAACCGAGAAATATGCGCACGTCACATTTTTCTTCAATGGCGGCGAAGAAACCAGTTACCCTGGTGAAAGCCGAATCCTGGTGAAATCTCCTGATGTGCCCACCTATGATCTGAAACCGGAGATGAGCGCCCACGAAGTAACCGACAAGCTAGTGGAGGCGATTCGCAGTCGGCAATTCGACGTCATTATCTGCAACTTTGCCAATCCTGACATGGTAGGGCACACCGGCAATCTGGCCGCCGCCATCAAGGCGATCGAGACCATCGACGAATGCCTGGGAAAAATCGTCCCTGCCATGCAGGAAACCGGCGGCGAAATTCTGATCACGGCCGATCATGGCAATGCCGAGAAAATGTTCGACGAAGGCACCCAGCACTCGCACACGGCGCACACGCTCAATGTCGTGCCTTTCCTGTATATCGGACGACCGGCAAAGCTGGCGGCGACGGGCGCACTGGAAGACGTTTCCCCAACCCTGCTCAAGATAATGGCGCTGCCCCAACCCAGAGAAATGACCGGGCACCCGCTGATCGAATTCGAGTGACGCGGGCGCAGCTCATCCATTATTTTCGTTCCCTGGCTGGCATATTCCTGCTGACATGCCTGGCCCCGGTAGCGGTGGCTGCACCGAAGCCAGAGTTGCAGGACGTTCGCAACCGGATTGAAGCCTTGCAGAAGGAGCTGGACAGCAAGGAAGACGCCAAAGCCAGCGCCGCCGATGCCCTGAAAGAGTCCGAACAGGCCATCAGCGAGCTTAATCTCTCCCTGCGAGAGCTTTCTGGCCAACAGGCAGTTGCCCGCAACAACCTGGAAAGCATCGAAAAGCAGCAGCTTTCCCTCAACCAGCGCATAGTCAATGACCAGTTGCTGCTTGGCCGACTGCTCTATCAACAATATCGCTCGGGCCAGCAGGACCAGTTCCGGATATTGCTCAACCAGGAAAATCCCAACCAGGCAGCCCGCCAGCTACGCTACTACACCTATCTGGCGAAAGCGCGCAACGACATGCTGGAAGACTTGCGCGCCCACTTGCTCAAGCTTCACCAGTTGAGCACGGCAGCGGAAGCAAAACAGGCTGACATCGACAGGATCAAGGCCGAGCAGGATAAAGACAAGCAGGAACTGCTGGCTCAGAAGCAGGCAAAAAAACAGCTTCTGACCAAGATCTCCGCGCAGATCGGCAAGCAGCGCAACGAACTCTCACAGTTGCAGAAAAACGAAAAGCGGCTGACCGAGTTGATCGAGCGTCTGGCCAAAATCGAGCAGGAACGAAAAAAACAGGAAAAACGCCCTGTCAAAACGACCAGGACGGAGAAAACACCCCGAACCAGGGATGCGCCTACCGCAGCGCCTGAGCAACCAGACCTGAGTCTGGCCGACGGGTCTTTCAAAAAGCTCAAAGGCAAACTGCCCCTGCCAGTCAAGGGTGAGCTGGCCGGGCGTTTTGGCGCAGCGCGCCAGGACAGCGGCGCGGCCTGGCGCGGCCTGTTCATTCGCACCGGGTCGGGACAGGAGGTTCATGCTATCGCCCCCGGCCGGGTGGTTTTTTCTGACTGGCTGCGTGGCTTCGGAAACCTGATCATCGTCGATCATGGCGATGGTTTCATGAGCCTGTACGGATACAACGAATCGCTTTTCAAGCAGGCAGGCGAAACGCTGCACATGGGGGAAGTCATCGCCAGCACGGGCAATAGCGGCGGCAATGCGGAAACCGGTTTATACTTCGAACTTCGCTACCAGAGTCGGCCATTCGATCCGATGACCTGGTGCAAAACAGGATAAGGGACTGTTTAAGTCCCAGGAAAACATGATGGAGAAATCTATGCGCAGCAAACTGCAAAAAGTCGGCCTGATCGCGCTGGGCGCGGTATTCGGAGTGATGTTAAGCCTGAATTACTCGGCCGTTGCAGAAAAGCAGCCTGTTGCCTCGCCTTTGCCGGTGGACGAACTGCGCGCCTTTGCCGAGGTATTTGGGCGAATCAAGGCCGATTATGTCGAACCGGTGGAAGACAAGAAGCTCATCAGTGAAGCCATCAACGGCATGTTGTCCGGCCTCGATCCGCACTCTGCTTATCTGGACAACGAAGCATTCAAGGATCTGCAAGTCGGCACCCAGGGTGAATTTGGCGGTCTGGGCATCGAGGTTGGCATGGAAGACGGCTTCGTCAAGGTCGTCGCCCCCATCGAGGACACGCCGGCTTTTCACGCCGGCATGAAGAGCGGCGACCTGATCATCAAGCTGGACGATACGCCCGTCAAGGGCATGACGCTTAGCGATGCAGTCAAGCGCATGCGCGGCAAACCCGACACCAAGATCACGCTCACGGTCCTGCGCAAGAGCGAAACCAAGCCGTTGGTCATCACCCTGACCCGCGCTGTCATCAAGGTCAAGAGCGTCAAGTCGAAACTGCTTGAATCCGGCTACGGCTACGTCAGAGTGACCCAGTTCCAGGAACACACCGGGGAAAATCTGGCCAAGGCGCTGGATCAGCTTTACAAGGAAAACAAGGCTGCGCTTAATGGTCTGGTGCTGGATTTGCGCAATGATCCCGGTGGTTTGCTGAACGGCGCGGTTGGCGTATCCGCCGCCTTCCTGCCGGAAAACGCCTTGGTGGTCTATACCGAGGGACGCAGCGAAGACGCGAAGATGAAACTGACCGCCAGCAAGGAAAACTACCTGCGCGGCCCACGCGAAACCGATTACCTGAAAAACCTGCCGGACGGCATCAAATCGGTCCCAATGGTAGTGTTGATCAATGGTGGCTCCGCTTCGGCCTCAGAAATCGTCGCGGGTGCGCTGCAAGACCACAAACGCGCCATCATTCTGGGCACCCAGTCATTTGGCAAAGGTTCGGTACAGACGGTTCTGCCGCTGGGTAATGGCACAGCCATCAAACTGACCACAGCGCGTTACTACACTCCCAACGGCCGCTCCATCCAGGCCAAGGGCATTACGCCGGATATCCTGGCTGAAGAAGCCACGGTCAATGGCGTGGACAAGGAAGCCGCCTTCAATCTGCGAGAAGCCGACCTAGACCGCCACCTGAGCAATGGCAACAAGGAAAGCGAGTCTCCGACGCCGCCTGCCAGCACCCCGAAAAAGGATGCCAAGGAAGACAAGAAGGGGACGTCCAAAGGTGATCCCAAGTCCGACGCGAAAACAGAGACCCGCGAAGTCGTTTCCAAAAACGACTATCAGCTCAACCAGGCAGTGAACCTGCTCAAGGGGCTGGATATTCTGAAAAAGCGCTAAATCACCACCCGGCTCAAGGGTATGAACGACCATCAGCTCCTGCGCTACAGCCGTCACATCCTGCTGCCGCAAATCGGGGTGGAAGGGCAGGAAAAACTGCTGGCATCGCGCGCGCTGATCGTCGGCGCCGGTGGTCTCGGCTCCCCGGTGGCGCTTTATCTGGCCGCAGCGGGGGTAGGAAACATTACCCTCTGCGACGGAGACAGCGTCGACCTGACCAATCTGCAACGCCAGATCGCCCACTTCTCCCACTCGCTGGGCCGCAACAAGGCCTTATCAGCCAGCGACACGATGGCTGCCTTGAACCCCGAAATCGAACTGACCGCCATTCAGCACAGACTGGAAGGGGACGATCTGAAGGAACAGATTGCCCAGGCCGACATCGTGCTGGATGCCAGCGACAACTTCGCCACCCGCCACGCCATCAATCGCGCCTGCCAACAATACAGAAAACCGCTGGTATCCGGCGCCGCGATCCGCTTCGATGGTCAGGTCACGGTTTTTGACCTCTCCAACTCATCCAGTCCCTGTTACCACTGCCTGTTTCCAGAAGATGCAGAAGATGAGGGCGAACGTTGCGCCGTGATGGGCGTATTTTCCCCACTGGTCGGAATCGTAGGCTCGATTCAGGCTGCCGAAGCACTGAAGTGCCTGACAGGCATCGGCCAGACCTTGCAGGGCAGGTTATTGCTGATCGACGGCCTGACGATGGAATGGCGGCAAATCAAACTCAAAAAAGACCCGGATTGCCCGGTTTGTAGCGATGCGCAGCGTAAGAAATCAGATTCGTGAAAAGTAAATTTGTCCCTGCTTACGCTTTATCTCATTTTTCAAAATGAGGGCACGCAGCACAATCTACACTCCAAACAACATCTTTTTCTGCGCCTCCAGAAATGCCATTGGCTCTCGCTTGAAGCCGCTTTTTGCGAACTGGTGCCAGCGGCCGACAATGAAGCTCATGATCAAATTGGCCTGAGCAGCCGGGTCGGAGGAAACCCAGGTTTCACCCTGAGTGGCGGCGATACGCAGGGATTGTTTAAGACTGGCTTCAAGGCGGTCATGGATCTGGTTGATCCTGACCTGCAAGCGTTCATTCTCGTTGACCAGCGCATCGCCGATCAGCACCCGTGTCATGCCCGGGTTTTTCTGGGCGAAGCCGAGCAGCAGCGACAGCATGGCATCCAGTTGTCTCGCGCCATCCTGCTCGTCGCTGGAGACCTTGTTGATGATACCAAACAGGCTTTGTTCGATGAATTCGATCAAGCCTTCAAACATCTGCGCCTTGCTGGCGAAGTGCCGGTACAAGGCAGCTTCAGAAACAGCCAGCCGGGCGGCGAGTGCTGCGGTGGTGATTTTCTCTGCCTGCGGGTGCTGCAGCATTTCTGCCAGCACCTGCAGGATTTGTAATTTGCGCTCTCCGGGTTTTGCCGCCATGTCACATTCCTCTCATTTTTAATTTTTCCAACTGTCACACCCTTTGGGTGCGACAGTTTCCCTCTCTCCTAACTCTCTCCCAGAGGGAGAGAGGGACGCTGGCTCGCTACGCGAGTCTCCTTAATACACGCGGCAGTTCCCGCACCGAACGCACACTGACATCGACGCCCGCTACCCGTTTTGCTGTCGGTGAAACCAGGACGGTACGCATCCCCAGTCGTTTGGCCGTTTTCAGATTGGGCAAGGAATCCTCGACCATGATGCAGCGCCGGGGATTCAGACGCGCGGTTTTCAGCAGGCGATAATACCCGGCCGCGTCCGGCTTGGGCCGGTAGGCAGCGCCTTCAATCGTGAATACCGTTTCAAACAAATCTTCTATTCCCAGCAAGCCGAGAACCGCTCTGGCATAAAAAGCGGGCGCATTGGAGTAGACCATCTTGCACCCCGGCAGGCGGCTCAAGGCCGAACGCAAACCCTGCTCGCGCAGGACCATGGCCGAGAGCGATGGAAACTGGTGGGTGTGCCACAGAAAGTGATCCGGGTCTGTGCCGTGGTGGCGCATCAATCCTTGCAAGGTTGCACCGTATTTCAGCCAATATTCATTGCGCAGGTGGTCTGCACCGGCTTCGTCCAGATGCAAATGCTCTCGCAGATACTGCGTCATGGACCGGTTCAGGTGCGGAAATACATGCGGGCTTGCATTATGCAGGGTGTTGTCCAGATCAAAAATCCAGACCAGCCTATGCATTGGCTCGAATCAGCGTACCTACACCTTCGTCTGTCAGAATTTCCAGCAAGAGCGCGTGTTCGACACGGCCATCGATAATGTGGCTGGTTTTCACGCCATTCTTTACGGCTTCAAGCGCCATGGAGATTTTCGGGATCATGCCGCCGGAAATCGTGCCATCGGCAATCAAATCGTCCACCTGGGCGGCTGTCAGACCGGTCAGCAGGCCGCCGTTCTTGTCCAGTACGCCGGTGGTGTTGGTCATCAAGATCAACTTTTCGGCCTTGAGCGTTTCTGCCAGCTTGCCAGCCACCAGGTCGGCATTGATATTGAAGGCTTCGCCCATGTCTCCCACACCGATAGGCGCAATGACCGGGATGAAATCCTGGCTGTCCAGCAAGGCCACCAGCGCTGGGTCGATGTGGCTGACTTCGCCAACCAGGCCAATGTCGATCAGTTCTTCGCCATCGTTATTAGCTTTGACCATCAGTTTTTTCGCCCGGATCATGCTGCCATCCGTGCCGGTCAAACCCACCGCCTTGCCGCCATGCTGGTTGATCAGGCTGACGATTTCCTTGTTGACCTGTCCGCCCAGCACCATTTCGACAATATCCATGGTCTCTTCATCGGTGACGCGCATGCCCTGAATGAATTCGCCCTGCTTGCCGACGCGCTTGAGCAGCTCGTTGATCTGGGGGCCACCGCCATGCACTACTACCGGATTCAGTCCGACCAGTTTGAGCAGCACCACGTCCTTGGCGAAACCATGCTTGAGGTGTTCCTCGGTCATCGCGTTACCTCCGTACTTGATGACGATGGTTTTGTCCTGGAAACGCTGGATGTAAGGCAAGGCTTCGGAAAGAATCCTGGCCTTTTCGCTGGATGTCGATGTGGACTGGGTCATTTTTCTGGCCTTTTATGAGAGGTGGGATATTTTCGCCTGTCGCCCCATATATATGCAAGCGCGGGCTAAAAAACAGAAGTGAGCGCCTACGCGCTTCGCTCGTAAACCACATGCCCTTCCACCAGCGTATAGCGAACCCGTCCTGCCAATTCGGCATTCAAAAAAGGCGTATTTTTCCCCTGGCTTTTGAGGGATTTCGGCAGGATTTTCCAGTATTCGTCCGGGTCGAAAATGCACAGATCGGCATTCAGTCCCACAGCCAGCACGCCTTTGTTGCGCCCCAGAATGCGAGCAGGCTCGGTGGTGATTCTGGCGATGGCCTGGGGCAAACCGACCCCCATTTCCCTGGCCCATTTCAGGGTCAGGGGCAGCAGCAATTCCAAACCGGTCACCCCCGCCTCGGCCTCGGCGAAGGGCAACAGTTTCGCATCGTCGTCCACGGGCGAGTGATCCGAACAAATGGCGTCAATGGCGCCATCCACCAAGCCTGCTCTCAGGGCATCGCGATCCCGCAAGCTTCTGAATGGGGGAATCAGGTGGCAATTGGAATCGAAATAGCCGATATCCATTTCGGACATGTGCGCGTGGTGCACGCCGATATCGCAACTAAGCGGCAGGCCGCCTTTTTTCGCCTCGCGCACCATCTCCACGCCATCGTGCGTTGACAGGCGACACAAGTGGACTTTTGCACCCGTCTCCTTCATCAGGAGCAGGATTTTGGAGATGGCAATGGTTTCCGCGCACGCCGGAATGCCTGACAAGCCCAGCCGGGAGGCAACCTCCCCGTCGTGTGCCACGCCATCCCGGGCAAGGAAGGAGTCCTGCGGGCGTAGCCAGACGGTGAAATTGAAGGTCGAGGCATACTGCATGGCACGCAACATGACATTGCTGTCCGTCAAGGGTGCATCGGCTTGCGAAAAAGCCACGCAGCCTGCATCGTGGAGTTCTGCCATTTCGGTCAGGCGCTGCCCTTCCAGTTTCTGCGTCAAGGCGCCCAGCGGGAAGACACGCGCCTGGTTGAGGTTCTTGGCCCGATGGCGGAGCATTTCCACCAGACCCGGCTCGTCCAATGGCGGGTCGGTATCCGGCGGGCACACCAGCGAAGTGACGCCACCGGCCACAGCGGCCTGCATTTCAGATTCCAGCGTGGCCAGATATTCAAAGCCCGGCTCGCGCAGACGCGCGGACAGATCGACAAACCCCGGACACACCACCAGACCGCTGGCATCGATCACCCGATTCGCATGAAAGTCGCCGGGCATGCCGCCCATTCCGACCACCTTGCCAGCAGCAATAAATACATCCTGACTGGTTTCTGTGCCTGCCACGGGGTCGATCAGTCGACCATTCTTGATATGGATTTTCATATTTATTGATTCCGCTACTTGATACAACAATATTCGCCGACATTGGAAAATAGCGTTGTTTGAGCCACGTCAGCCATTGAATGATTCGAATAAGTTGGCCAGTCAGGAAAATAGTCGTCCGACTGATCGCCCCAAGCTGACCACCCCTGCCGGGCGCCACGGGCAAACAATTCCAAATAGGGGCCAGGGCTACATGCCTCGATGATTTCGTAAGTTTCATCCGGCTTGCGCGAGTGCTCGCGTTTCTGAGTTCGGATGATGTTTACCTGGGTTCGTCCAGGAGCCTGCGTTCTGGCATTCTTCCCGCGCACCCCAAATAAAATCAGCTCTGTCGTGTTGCGGAAGTAAAATCCCACCCCTCGACCATCCGGCCCACCATCTTTGCGCACCTTGTGCCAAACCAGGTTGGTTTTATAAGCAAACCCCCAAGCTTCCAGAACTTTGATTCCTTCTGGCAGCAACGCATTGGGCACCCAGAGATAAAGGTGCGCAGTTTCATCCGCTAATTCTCCGACTGGCAAATTCAGAATATCGGGCAAATTCATCGTGCTATACCGATTCAGACGCTTATGCTCCGGCGCCATTTTTCCGGTTCTGTTTTGAAATTGCCATGGAGGATCAGCCAGGATCGTCTTGAATTTTTGCCCCGCATATTTGGCAAGAAGGTCTTGAGCTGCGTCATTCTGGGGTTTACTCATCACTTTTCCAATCGGTAATCAGCCTTGGCGTTATGCCAAAAACCAACACAGGACAACCGCCATGGCGTCCTGCATTGAGTCGATACAATAGCTTGCCCATCCAGGTAGTGCTTGCCCCATACTTGGTCTTGACACCCAGGCTATCAAAGACCTTGTTTAACTCGGCGCTACGAGTCAGCAATATGGCTGCACTAATCAAACCGCACTCGGAAAATGCCCTGAATGCATACAAATCCCGATCAAAAGTTTGATCCTTGCTATTCCACTCCAAATCGAAAGCCACTGCATTTTTTACATAGTCAACTTTATGGCCATCCAGAAAATTTTCGCGCGTCAGCGTTTCAGTCTTGATTTTCCTCTCTTGACTGCGACCGTCTGTGCCAACACCATCCAAATGCACTTCGCTGGTAATGACCAAATCCCCCCTGATCCGTGTTTCGTACCACCCTTTGGGTCGCAACAGCGCGGAAATACGCTTGGGAATATCAGATTCATTGCCGCCAGGTTTCAAAATATCAGCCGTGCTTAATTTGAAATTCCGCAAGGCATCGAATATTTCATCTAATTCTGCGGCACATCCTGTAGCCAAAACTTCTGCGGCGTGACGAAAATTATGCACTTCGTACAAAGCCAGAATATCTTGCGGGATATATCGCTTGAACTCATCGCTCATTGCTTGTTCCCCGCCAGAATGCTCATCACCGCCATGCGCACTGCAATCCCGAAGGTGACCTGGGGCAGAATGACGGACTGCGCGCCATCAGCTACGTCGGAGTCAATTTCCACGCCACGGTTCATGGGGCCAGGGTGCATCACGATGGCATCGGGTTTTGCGAGCGACAGTTTGTCCATGGTCAGACCATAGGATTTGAAATATTCCTGCGCCGAGGGCAACAGCGCACCGCGCATGCGCTCGTTCTGCAGACGCAGCATGATGACCACGTCCACATTCTTGAGGCCCAGCGCCATGTCGTGATACACCTGCACACCCATGCGCTCGACCTTGCTCGGCAGCAGGGTCTTGGGCGCAATCACCCGGACCTCGGGCACGCCCAGGGTGGTCAGGGCGTGAATCTGGGAGCGCGCCACGCGAGAATGCAGGACATCACCCACGATCGCCACGCGCAGATTATGGAATTCTTTCTTGAAATGCCGGATCGTGAACATGTCCAGCAAACCCTGCGTGGGATGCGCGTGACGGCCATCTCCGGCGTTGATGACGTGAATATGGGGGGCGACATGCTTCGCGATGAAGTGCGCCGCGCCGGACTGGGCGTGACGCACGATGAACATGTCCGCCTGCATGGCCGCCAGGTTATCGACGGTATCCAGCACGGTTTCCCCCTTGGACTGGGCAGATGCGCTGATATTCAGGTTGAACACGTCCGCCGAGAGCCGTTTGGCGGCGATCTCGAAGGTGGTGCGGGTGCGGGTGCTGGACTCAAAAAACAGATTGAAGATCGAGATGCCGCGCAGCAAGGGGACCTTTTTGACTTCGCGCTCGGAGACGCTGACAAAGGATTCCGCCGTGTCGAGAATATGGCGCAAAATCGATGCATTCAAGCCCTCAATGGTCAGCAGGTGCTGCAACTCGCCGTGCTGGTTGAGCTGTGGATTCTGGTTCAAAAATGCCATCCTCTACCCCTATTTATCAAACAAAGTGAGCGCAAGCTCACCCTGATCGTTGCGACTTAACTTGATGTTCTGAGAAGCATCCAGCGCCATGGTCATGCCCGTGACCTGAGCCGAAATGGGCAGTTCTCGTCCGCCACGATCCACCAGCACTGCCAGGATGATGCTGGCCGGTCGTCCATAATCGAATAATTCATTCATGGCGGCGCGCACGCTGCGTCCGGTGAACAGGACATCGTCAATCAAAATGATGTCCCGACCGCTTACATCGAAAGCAATTTCAGAGGGTTCAATATCCGGGTGCAGACCCGCGCGACCAAAATCGTCGCGATAAAACGAGACATCCAGCATCCCCATGGGAAGCGATGCACCCAGCAAAGGGCGCAGTTTTTCCGCCAGCCATGCGCCGCCAGTGTGAATGCCTACTATCGCGCTTTTATCGGTCACAAAAGGCCTGAGCCGCTCGGCCATCTCCAGCACCAAACGCTCCGCATCAAGGTTTTGCATTGAGGGCACCTCTAAAAATCCAAATTTCGTTGTAATACTGCTTTGCGCACAAAAAATCACTCCTTACATATCAAACATATGCACCCGTGAAGGGCATCACCGCCACTGTAACCGGCTAAAGCCGGAACAGTGGCGCGACGGCGTCGCAATTTTTTGCTCGCGCCTTGTCTTACTTAGAACTTTGAATTTCTAGAGATGCCCTTGTGTTGTTCGTCCAGATAAGTTTGAAGTATCAACTGCGCCGCCACCTGATCCAGCACCGGCTTCTGTCGCCTGCCTTTAATGCCGGACTCTGCCAGCACCAGACTGGCAGCGTCAGAGCTCAGACGCTCATCCACCAGCACCACGGGGAGATTGAAGCGTCCTTCCAGTTGCCGGGAAAAACGACGGCACCGCAGCGTCATTTCATGTTCGGCGCCATCCAGGTGAAACGGAACGCCCACCACCAGCACGCTCGGTTGCCACTCCCGAATCAGCGTCTCGATGATGCCGAATCGAAGTGCATTGCCCTCGCCGTCTATTGTCTGCACAGGGTGTGCCACACCGACCAGAGTATCGCCCACCGCCACGCCAATGCGGCGAAGGCCGAAATCAAAAGCCAGTGCAGTGTGGTGAGACGAAGCGGGTAAATCAAGAAGAGGTTCAGGCATGACCCGCCACATCCGACAAGCTGGCAAAATCGATACCGAGCATCGCCATGGCAGCGGCGAATCGCGTTTCGACCGGCTCATCAAAAATCAGCCGGGAATCGGCGGGGACGGTCAGCCAGGCATTCTGAACCAACTCATGTTCAAGCTGGCCAGCATCCCACCCGGCATAGCCGAGTGTCATGAATAGCCGGTGCGGCTCCTCTCCACGCCCGACGGCTTCAAGAATATCCCTGGAAGTGGTCAAGGCAATCCCATCCGTCACCTTGAGGCTGGAACTCCAGTCACCGCAGGGCTGGTGCAGAACAAAGCCGCGATCCATCTGCACCGGGCCACCATAATGAACCGACATCTCGGCCAGTTCGGCAGACTCCAGGGGAATCTTGATCTGATCAAACAAGGTCTTGAAATCCAGCTCGATACGCCGGTTAATAACAACCCCCAGCGCGCCCTGCTCATTGTGCTCGCAGATGTAGATCAGCGTCCGGGCAAAATTCGGATCGGCCATGGCCGGCATGGCGATCAGAAAATGGTGGGTGAGGTTGATGCTTTGCATGACTCGCATTATCCCGGATATTCCATCCAGACGCGAGATGCCGGCAAGAGCAGAAGGAGCTGCGGATTTAGGGAGACGCTGTTTTATTGCCATCGCGGGTAAACCCGCTCCTACAACCCATTGATTTTGTAAGAGCGGATTTACCCGCGATCAACAAACTTCCCTAATTTTGAGTGCCTTGATATTCGCCAATAAGTTGTTTCATCAAGGTTTTTTCCGCCGAGTTTACAGCGGGAAAGCCTGCCGTATCAGAGAAACGGAAGTCAGCCTGGTTCGTTTGCGCGAAGGCATAATCATTAAACCAAACCAGTCCTTTAACCTCTGGACGACTCGCCAGGTAGCGAATCGTGTCGCTGTACCACTGGCTCCGACTATTGCTACCATAACTCGGCACGCTTCCAATTTCTGTCACCATAACTGCCTTTCCAGGGTAAGTACGAACCATGGTTTGCAGGAAGTTTTTGAAAACCTGTTCACCGCTTACCCAACCGCCGCCTCGCAATGGATCATTACCCCAGTTGTAGCCTGATACGCCAATCAAATCCACATAGCCGTCTCCAGGATAATAGTTGCGGATCTCGTTGGATGGAGCAGCCACTTCAGGTGGCGATGCATGATCGGGCGACCAGAGAAAGCGGGCATTGGTGACGCCTGCGGCCTTGAACATATCGACCACTTTGCGGAAAACCTGGACATAGCCGGCAGGGTTATTGCCGTTGATGATGCCCGTCCAGGTGTTGCTTTGACCGTTCATTTCATGAGCAAACCGAATCATGACCGGGCTGCCAAAATTACGGATTTCTCTGGCAGTTAGATTGATGCAGTCATCATGCGCGCCCGCCAGAATGCTGGCATACGAAAATTTGGCTGCATTACCCGCGCCAAGTCCATCCTGATGCGGCTCCCAGGTAATCATCGGAATGGCATTGGCGTTTGCAACACTGCCCGGCAGGTATGGGAACTCGTTAAAAGTCGAGCAACTCCCGTTTACAATGCGCCAAGGCTGAAAATACATCACGATTTTTGGCGCGATCCCAATATCTCTGGTGTAGTCGGCAATTGTGCTGCCGTAGGTGTTGGTCGGCCTGAGGTGAACCCCGAATAACTTGTCAGACTTGTCGATCGTGAAGCTGACTGGCCCTGTGAATACGTCCACGTTGGCGCGTTGTCCATTTCTGTCCGTAATGATGGCAACGATGCGGTGCTTGCCAGAGGCAAGCTGCGTAGTGGGAATGGAAACATCAAAAGCAGCGACATTGACGGCTCCAGGATAGACAGGCGGCACATCCGGGCGCGCAATGTTGACTTTGTCTGCCCCGCCAACATGTCGATCATCGATGTATATATCAACACGGGCAGCGGGGGATTCGCCCTCCGACCACCCGGCTACGCGCAAATTTCCAACTCCTGAAGCCGTGCCATTGATTGTGGGAAGGTCAAGATAATTGCGACCGATATGACCCCTGGTATAGAAAAATTCACTTTCGGCCACTTGCAGGCGGGTGTCTTCCGAATCCAGTCCAACCAATGTCATGCGATGATAACCGCGAGCCAAGCCAAGCGTATCCAGATTGACCACGGCGCGAAAGCCACTGTTTGCTATGCCATACTCCGGAAATGATTTTTGAATGTCGCTCCGGGGCAGGCCGTATGCGGCATCAGCGGCGTAGCGTCCATTGATCAGCACTTCAAGCTTTTTGAACCCGCCCTTTCCCAGCGCCCAGCCTGTGACGCCGATTTCACCGGAAGCCGGGTCACGCCACAGAGGGGATTCGATCATGCCCTTGGCTGGCGTATTGGCAACATTGAGCTTGATCGAGGCGTCGGCAATCTTTTTACCCTGCGCATCCATGGATGTCACTTTGACCGTCCGCAGGCCATTGCTGAACGCCAGGCTATCAAACTCAAGAATGAACCCGGAATTTGGCACATCCGTGCGCGGTAGCGGGTAAGCCGCCTTGCCTATGTATGCCCCATCAATGGAAACCTCAACACTGCCTGTCGATGATGGCGTCTTTGCCCATCCAACGATGCGCACCGTGTTGATGACGGTCATTCCATCCTTGAGCGTGTGGTCAAAAGCGATTTCCTCGGCGGTCGCCAGCGAGGATAAAAAGAAAGCCAATCCGGCCAGTAGAGGGCGAAGCCAGACGGATGAAAAAAGGGAGAAGGAAAAATTCATGATGATCCCGAAAAAGCGATTAGTGGAGATGAGTTCGGCCAGGTTCATTCGCCATATTATCACCATGGGGAATAGACAGGTATAACACCATCATGAGAAAAGCCCCGGTTTCAGGCCGGGGCTTTGTAGGTGCGAATTTACTTGTGCCCATGGGTATTCGCACCTAACAGGCCGCTTAAAACAACTGCTTGGTAATCGCCTTGCTGCCCGATACGCCATTGATGGTGTAATCCATCGTGCCGCCTTGATCGCTGCTCAGGCCATCCGCATTGATGTTGAAGCGGACACGGATATTGCCAATCGAGGTGGCTGCAGGCTTGCCTGCCCAGGTCACGGTCGGCGCAGTTCCGCCGGTGACGTGATACAGGTCGCCAGCACAAGTATTTCCCGTTAGAACGCAATTGGAAGCGACATACCAAACCGGGTTGCCGCTGGCGTCATAGGTAAACATGGTGGCGAAAATCACGCCTTTCTGGTGTGTAAACGCAATCCCCCAGCCTGCTTCGGATTCAGCAGGAGCGGCATACCACAGCGCGGAATAATCCATGTTCCACGAATCCAGTGGTGTCGTGATGGGCTGACGGGCGATGTTGCGGCTGCCGCTGACGCCATTCAACGTATAGTTGAACGCACCGACTTCGGTGTCCGTAAAGGCAAGCGTGCCCGTTCCCACTTTGGTGACTGCCAAGCCGCCTTTCCACGCTACGCCCAAGGGAGTGCCGCCTTTGACTTCATAAATATCGCCGGCGCAAGCCTTGTCCACCATCGGGCACGACGACATGACATACCAGGTCGGCTTCCCGCTGGCATCGTAGGTGTACCAGGCGGCAAAATTCATGGATCCGCGCGGGTGATGCTCATTCCCCAGCCGGATTCGTTGGCATTCCACCACAGGCCGGTCAGGCCGGACAAGACCAGGCCGACCGTCGC
>JAUYFQ010000175.1 GCA_030690895.1 Sulfuricellaceae bacterium | reverse complement strand
GCATTCGCGCTTCATGTTTGCTACGATCCATTTGGCTGACCTCCGTCGTTGCGATCCTGTCGTCGTCAAACTTCAGTAAAGCAACTTTCGGCTCGGTCAGCCCTCTTTTCTGCCACCTGGGGCTTAACTTAGTGCCATGAGTGTCTGACCCCGTTTCCCTTGTTGACCCGCGCTATTTCCGTCCGACCGAAGTGGAAACCCTGTTGGGTGACGCCACGCTGGCGCGCACCAAACTGGGCTGGCAACCAAAAATCTCCTTTGAGGAAATGGTCAAGGAAATGATGGCAACCGATCTACGCTCGGCGGAGCGCGATGCGTTGGTCGAAAAACACGGCTTCCCCAGAAGCGCTGGTCATCACGACTAAGCAAATATGCGGCTGAGTCATAACCTGCTCGCAGGATTGGCAAACTCGATCTGGGTGGCGCTAATTGGCTTGGCAGTTGTACCGCTTTACCTCAAATACCTCGGCATTGAAGCCTACGGTTTAATCGGCTTTTTTGCGACTACACAGGCTTTGCTTCAACTCCTCGATATGGGCTTGGCGCCTACAATCAATCGAGAGGTTGCGCGTTGTTCAGCGTCGGGAAATTTGAAGGAGGCGGGGAAACTGTTGCACACCCTTGCCATTGTCTACTGGATCATGGCCGGCATCATTGCACTCATCGTTATTGCTCTAGCCCCACTCATCGCACAATACTGGATTCAGTCCAAAACCATTACCCCGGAAACCATCTCCCATGCCGTCATGCTGATGGGACTGGTTGTTGCCTGTCGTTGGCCCATCGGCTTATACCAGGGGGCTTTGATGGGAGCCCAGCGCTTGACTGTATCAAGCAGCGTGAGCATCACCATGGCGACAGTTGGAAACCTCGGCGCGGTGGCAGTACTTGCCTTTGTATCACCCACGATTGAGGCTTTTTTCATCTGGCAGGCGGGTGTGGGTCTTGTTTACGCCATTATCATGCGCTGGGCAGCATGGTGGGTCATAGGGCGGACAAAAAATATCCAATTCGATATTTTCACACTAAAGCGGATATGGCGATTCTCAGCGGGGATGAGCGGAGTTGCAGTTTCAGGAATCATCCTGATGCAATTAGACAAGGTGCTGTTAAGCAGAATCCTTAGCCTGGAGGATTTCGGACGTTATGCGCTTGCCGGGGTGGTTGCTAGTGGATTGTATGTGTTACTTACCCCTACATTCAATGTAATATATCCGCGCTTGTCCGCGCTAGTTGTTACCGGAAATACCGAGAAGCTGATTGATCTGTATAGAACAGGCACCCGATTGTTTTTGGCGGTACTTTTCCCAATTGCAACATTTGTTGCTGTTTTTGCAGAAGAATTACTCACTTTGTGGACCGGAAATCCAGTACTCGCAAAAAACGCTGCCCCGATAGTATCGTTGTTCTTGATCGGTACAGCATTGAATGGCGCCATGCACTTCCCCTATGCCTTGCAATTGGCCTATGGCATGACGCGTCTGCCACTCATAATCAACGCTATATTAATAATAGTTATGACACCTACAACAATCATTCTCGCATTGCGGTTCGGTGCGGTTGGTGGAGCTGCGGCGTGGGCTCTATTAAATAGCATATATTTATTAATTGGCACCTTGCTGACACACCGGTCCTTATTAAAAGGCATAGGTTTAAAGTGGTTACTATCCGACGTTGGCATTCCACTCGGTTTATCATTACTACTGGTTGGTGCTGCCGGGGTAGGAATTCATAATGCAACACATCCAAACTACATGAAATTATTTATAGGTAGCGGTCTGGCATTATTTACTTCCTTATTAATAACGTTAACATCCCCGCGCCTGATTATAATCGTTCGAAATAGCTTTACCAGAGTAACAAAAATAAATTCAACCCAATAATAACACGACAAATTTTTTATACTCACACTGAAGGTTAAATACTATGATCATGAAAGTCTTGCAAAATAAATTTGAAATTGGCAGTGCACGCCAGGAGTTAATAAACAAAGGGGCTTCCGCGATGGAGTCTTCATTTCGATCATTATTGAGAAAATATGGCGTAGCGCGCGGCGTGGCAATGGGTGATATGGTAAAAAGCTGGGATGTGCTTGCCACGGTAAATTTGCTTGAATCTCATGTGCAAAAAAATGATCCGATACTGGATATTGGGTGCTACGCATCGGAGGTGATTGTTGCATTGCATAAACTGGGGTTTTCGAATTTAACGGGCGCGGATCTGAATACGGATTTACAGAAGATGCCGTATCAAAATGCCATTCATTATGAAATTACTGATTTCATGCACACGCAATTTTCGGACGCTTCATTTCAGGCAATCACTTCAATCTCCGTCATCGAGCATGGTTTCGATCAGCAATCCTTGCTGAAAGAAATGTCGCGTCTTTTGAGGCTGGGTGGTTATTTCATTGCATCATTCGATTACTGGCCAGAGAAAATAGATACCACGGGAACCAAATTTTTTGGCATGGACTGGAAAATATTCTCAAAAAGCGAAGTAGTTGATTTTGTCAATGCCGCAGCGGCTTATGGCTTTTCTCCAAACGGCGAAATGATGTATGAAGGACAAGACAGACCAATAGATTGCGCAGATAAGCAATATACCTTTGGTTGGCTGGTACTTAAAAAGACAATTTAAATATGCGGGTATTGTTGATTACCGGATCATACCCACCGATGAAGTGCGGAGTGGGCGCCTATACAAAAAGCTTGGCGCTTGCACTTACTGAATGCGAAGGTGTCAACGTATCCGTGCTGACAGATGTTCGCGCAGTCGATGCGGCAGCTAGGAGTGGGGTTAATATTTTAACGATTGTCCGAAGCTGGGCAATCACGGATATGTTTAGAATAGCAAAATATATCAAACGGTCCAATCCAGATATTATTCACATTCAATATCCGACTCAGGGATACTCTGGAAGACTACCGGGATTCTTGCCTCTGTTAATATGGCTTTTAGGTAAGCCTTGCGTGCAAACCTGGCATGAGCCAGTTTTTGGTCGGATTAGCAAGTTAATGGTAGTTGGATTAAGGCTATTGATTACAGTAAGAGAAGAATTCATGGCTGACAATCCAGTGCCAACCAAAATGGCGCTTAAGCATACAAAAATAATTTGGATACCCGCAGCATCTATACTGCCTACAGTAATATTATCAAATGAAGACAGAGCAAAGTTCCGTCAACAATATGCTTCAAAAAGTGATACTTTGCTGTCATATTATGGTTTTGTTGCACCCCTTAAGGGAATTGAGATTTTGCTAGAAATCGTTGTGAAAACAAATGCGCGACTATTGATGGCGTGCGACTTCATGCCTGGCAATGATTATCACCAGTCGCTGCTTGACAAAATCAAGTCGCTGGGAATTTCGTCGCGTATAACCATTATGGGTTTTCTACCGGAAGATCAGCTGGCCTCTACGCTTGCTGTTTCGGATGCGGTTGTGCTTCCTTTCCGTGATGGGGCAGCCAGGTGGAATACAAGTATTGACGGAGCTCTTGCTCAGGGCGTTTTTGTTGTAACAACATCTGTGACCACCAGCGGATACAACAAAGATAAAAATATCTATTTCGCCAGACCCGGGGATACTGATGAAATGATTGCTGCAATACAAAAATATGCGGGCTATCGTATTGCATGCAAACAATCAACATTAGAATGGAAGAGTATTGCAGAGCGGCATTTAAACGTTTATAGGCAGCTAATTACAAGATGATACGTTTATCAATCTGCATTCCAACTTATAATTTTGGGCAATTCATTGGGCAGACGCTGGACAGCATTCTGCCACAAGCCTCCTCGGAAGTTGAGGTAATTATACTGGATGGCGGATCAACGGATGAAACATCCACAGCAGTACAAGCCAGGCAGCAGGGTTACCCGAAGTTAAAATACTTTAATCAAAATTTCCGTGGCGGCATTGATCGCGATATTGA
The DNA here is from genome assembly GCA_030690895.1 of Sulfuricellaceae bacterium. Taxonomy (GTDB): domain Bacteria; phylum Pseudomonadota; class Gammaproteobacteria; order Burkholderiales; family Sulfuricellaceae; genus Sulfurimicrobium. The sequence continues at coordinate 22,572 of JAUYFQ010000175.1, read as the reverse complement.
GAAAGCTGTTAGCTTGGCGCAAGGACAATATTGCTGGTTATTTTCTGCCGATGACATAATGGTGCCTGGCGCTATAGCAAGAGTACTTGATGCTATTGGATCAGGTTATGATATTTATCTGTGCGAGCATGATTTATGTAGTATCGGAATGAACGAAATCAGCGAATATCCAATTTTTAACAATATCAAGAATCAAAAGATATTTAATTTATCTGATGCTTATCAGAAAAACGAATACTTCCGCTCAGCTCGAACAAGCGAAGCTTTTTTTAGTTTTTTAGCTGGGCCAATTTTCAAAAGAGCCACTTGGGACAGTGCTAGCATACCTGAATCATTTCGAGGTACGTGCTGGATTGTGGCTGGTCGATTATTGAGCGCTATAAAAAACGGAATTACAATACAATATCTTGGCGAGACACTCATTCACAAACGAGAAGGTAATGATTCATTTTCTAACGGCAGTCTTGTTAATCGCTGCAGAATCAGCATCGAGGGTTTTCAACATATTATTAATAATATTTTCGGAAGCCACTCCGAGGAGGCGTTCCAAATCAGGCGTGTTCTACATCGAGACATACCGTTTCGATCCCTGCTATTTGCAAAACTTAGCGCCGCTGAGCATCCCAAGAAGGAAGACATGGCGCTACTGAGAAAACTTGTAAAGATGCATTACGCCGATCCAACGATCAAGAACTGGGTGAAATTTATACTTTTTAATGCGGCTCCAATCCCCGGTCTTAAGGCGGCACATGGTTTTAAACATTTTATTCGAAAGCATGTGACATGAGATTGTTGGTGGTTATGACTCACTATCCTTTTCCACCTCTGGTTGGCAGCACGATTGTAGCCTTTAACAGCATTAAGCACCTGTCAAAGCATCATGCAATTGATTTCGTGTGTCTCCAGCCACAAAAAAGCTTAGTTAATTCACCCAAGTTTGTTGAGCGAGTGGAATTGGTCCCTCAAAGAAATGTTTCAAGGCCAATCATGTGGTGGCGTTATTTATTTTACATGTTGGCTGGCATTCCTTCTTCGGTTAGTGCATATGCATCCAAAGACATGCGAGTGAAAGTAAAAGATGTAATTTTTAACGGCAAATATGATGCTGTTTTATTATTTGAAATGAGCACAATACAATACTGCCCACCTTCTTGCTATAGCAAACTCATCGTTAATATTGAAGACCCTCAGTCCATAAAACTGAATCGCTTGGCAGAATTATCTATTTGGTCCTTATGGGATAGGGCAAAGTTGTATGTTTTAGCAAGATTATCGGAGCACTATGAGAATCGACTTCTTCCTAGAATGGCAAAGGTTCTATTGTTGTCAGCGGCCGATATGAACGACATGCGAGAACGAGGAGGTTATGGCAATCTCGCATACATACCATACGGTGTTGAGCAAAGATCTTCGACCGAGATTGCTGATTATGAAGATAGGGAGAAGACAGTAATTTTCTCAGGAAGCATGTACCATCCGCCGAACATTGATGGTGCACTGTTTCTTCTGAATGATATTTTTCCATTGGTCTTGCAGGAGTTTCCGTCCGCAGTATTATGGATTGTAGGTGCAGATCCAGACGCTCGAATTTATGAAGCTGCTGCAAAATTCGAGAAACAAGTTGTAATTACAGGCAGGGTAAATGATGTGGCTGGGTATATAAAACGCGCTACGGTGAGCATCTGTCCTGTAAGGCTAAGGATTGGTGTCCAAACCAAGATTCTGGAAGCCTTGTCTTGGGGAACACCGGTAGTGACCACGAGTGCTGGAAACCGTGGGATAGGTGGAGATTCCGGCTTGCATCTTTGGGTTGAGGATGATCCTTATCAATTAGCCAAAAGGATTGTCGAGCTTCTTCAAGGGCACGAGTGGACGAGAATATCGGAAGAAGGTAGAAAGTTCGCGACGGAGCGTTTCTCATGGGAAGGTAGCGCGGTGCAGCTTGAGCGACATCTTGAATCCTTGATTGTGGCGGATTGATGAGGACGGCTCTAATAACCGGTGTCACTGGCCAGGATGGCTCCTACACGGCAGAGCTGCTGTTAGCCAAGGGCTATCGCGTCGTGGGTGCCGTCAGGGATGCGCAAAAGGCAGCCGCAACCTTGCTGCCTGATCTGGTCGACCGAATCGAAGTCGTGGACTGGAACATGCACGATTCAGAAAACATGGTTAAAGTGCTGACGCGTTATCAACCCACGGAATTTTACAACTTTGCCGCCTATTCATCCGGTGCCGGTATGTTTGATGACCCCGTGGCTATCGGCGAAGTAAACGGCCTCGCAGTCGCCCGCATGCTGGAGGCAATTCGCACCACAGACCCGACCATTCGCTTCTGCCAGGCATCCAGCAGCGAATTATTTGGCGAGGCCACGGAAAGCCCTCAATCCGAACGTACACCGTTCCAGCCGCGCAGCCCTTATGGTGCGGCGAAGCTTTATGCACACCAGATGATCCGGATTTATCGCCAGCATTATGGGCTGTTCGCCTGTTCGGCAATCTTGTTCAACCACGAAAGTCCGCGTCGTGGCCTGGGCTTCGTGGTGAGAAAAATCACCCGCGAGGCAGCGCGGATCAAGCTTGGCCTATCAAACGAGCTTTGCCTCGGCAATCTGGATGCGCGCAGGGACTGGGGGTTTGCCGGGGACACTGTGAGCGCCATGTGGTTGATGCTGCAACAAACGGCTGCGAACGACTATGTGGTGGCGACGGGCGAAACACATTCTGTACGCGAACTATGCGAATGCGCATTTGGCCATGTTGGATTGAACTACCAGGATTATGTACGTGAGGATGTCGCGAACTTCAGACCGACTGAGCCAATACCGCTGGTAGGCGATGCAAGCAAGGCGCGTGACCAGCTCGGCTGGCGCCCGCTAATCGGTTTCAACCAATTAGTGGCGCAGATGGTGGATGCTGATTTACAAATGTTAAGTAATTAACTCGATAAAACCTGAAAGGTGAAACGCATGATCAAGAAAATTGAATCTTGCCGCATTTGCGGAAACACCCATCTCGAACCTGTGCTGGATTTAGGAGAGCAGACGTTAACCGGTGTATTCCCCAGTGACAGGAACCTGTCCATCACTTCGGGCCCGCTACGGTTGGTTAAGTGCATGGGTGGCGATGAGGTGTGCGGCTTGCTGCAACTTGAACACTCGTACGACCATGTTGAGATGTACGGCGAAAACTACGGCTATCGTTCGGGTCTCAACCAGTGCATGGTGCGCCACCTGCACGACAAGGTCGCCGGCATACTTTCGCGCGTAACTCTGGACGCAAACTCGCTGGTGGTAGATATCGGCAGCAACGACAGCACGACTCTCCAGGCTTACCCGAACAATGGCTGCACGCTGCTCGGCATTGATCCGACCGGGATCAAGCTCAAGGAATACTATCCTCCCCACATTCAGCTGATCCCGGATTTCTTCACAGCAGACAAACTGCATGAACGCTTCCCTGGTCGCAAGGCTCGCGTGGTCACATCGTTTTCCATGTTTTACGACCTGGAAGCGCCGTTGCAGTTCATGCGCGAGGTTGCAAGCATCCTCGACGATAGTGGTATCTGGCTATTCGAACAGAGCTATTTGCCTCTGATGCTGGAACGGAACGCCTACGATACGGTATGCCATGAGCACCTTGAGTATTACGCCCTGCGCCAGATCAAGTGGATGGCGGACCGGGCCGCACTGAAAATACTCGACGTGGAGTTCAATGACACTAACGGTGGTAGTTTTTCCATTACCGTCGCCAAGCAGAGTGCGCCTTATGAAGTGGAGCCACGGCTGGATGCCTTGCTGAACCACGAGCGTGATTTGGGGCTAGACGGGCTGGAGCCTTATCGGGCATTCGCCGAACGAGTAGCCAATAACAGACAGGAATTGGTGGGGTTCGTACGCAATGCGCTGGCAGAAGGTAAGCGGATTGCTGTGCTGGGGGCTTCTACCAAAGGCAACGTGGTATTGCAGTATTGTGGCCTGACCGAACATGATATTTTCGCGGTGGGTGAAGTGAACCCGGATAAATACGGACATTTCACGCCGGGCAGCCTGATCCCTATCGTGCCGGAAAGCACCCTGCTGGACGAAGAGCCGGATTACTTGCTGGTTTTACCTTGGCACTTCAGAGGCTTCTTCGAAAGCAAATACAAACTGAAGCATGCCCGGCTGGTTTTTCCACTGCCAATGCTCGAAGTTGTTGACGCTGTCTGACACGGTTATCAACAATTGACTCAAGTGATGTCTTCAACGCTGGATATTATTATTGTCAACTGGAACGCGGGTTCCTTGTTGCAGGACTGTTTGCACTCCATCGAGGGTACTACGCAAACAGGATTCAAAATCAGGCAAGTCGTTATTGTGGACAATGGTTCCACTGATGGATCGCTCGACGGATTGGAATTCACCGATCTGCCTCTCAAAATCATCAAAAACACCGACAACAAGGGCTTCGCTGCGGCGTGTAACCAGGGGGCGCAAGGTAGCCGTGCGGATTACTTGTTGTTTCTGAACCCGGACACTCGTCTGTTTGCCGATTCGCTCTCCGTTCCGCTGGCCTTCATGGAGGTTGCGCAAAACCAGTCTGTTGGGATTTGCGGAATCCAGCTCATTGATGAATACGAGGAAGTGAGTCGTAGCTGTGCGCGATTCCCAACCCCACGCATGTTTTATTCCAAGATATTTGGGCTTGACAGGCTTTTCCCCGGATTTTTCAAAAGTCACTTTATGGAGGAATGGGGGCATGATGAAAACAGAGAAGTTGACCATGTAATCGGTGCGTTTTTTCTGGTTCGGCGACACCTGTTCGAACAGTTAAACGGATTCGATGAACGTTTTTTTGTTTACCTGGAAGACCTCGACTTGTCTCTCCGGGCAAAAAAGTTGGGCTGGTCTAGCTATTACCTCGCGGACGCGCAGGCGTACCACAAGGGTGGTGGGACTTCGGCGCAGGTCAAGGCCAGACGCCTGTTTTATTCGTTGCGCAGCCGCGCCCTTTATGGCTACAAACATTTCACCCCTACCCAGGCTACGCTTTTGCTGGTGAGTACGCTGTGCTTCGAGCCATTGACACGGCTGGTATTCAGTCTTCTCCGAGGGGCATTCAAAAGCACCGCTGAAACCCTCAGCGGTTATTTGATGCTGTATCGAGCGCTTCCGGGAATTATGACTGCTATTGCTAGAAAATTAGGTACTGCTTCACAGCCGCTTCGACAACATGGGTGCCAGCACCCGTGCCCAATATTATTAATTAATTTGACGAAATTAAATTTCAAACCAATGAATTCAAATTTACGACCCTCTCCTATATCTTTAACGCATCAGCATTTGTTTTCCTGTCTAAACACATTGATGCCAGAAGATGCGCAAGCCATCCGCATTCTTGATGCTGGATGTGGTGACGGGAAATTAATGTCATTCATTCACAACTCACTTAAGTTTACGCACCCAAATTTATCTGTCGAGATTTATGGGTTCGATGTTGTAGACCACGGCGTTCAAACTTCAGGATTCCTCAATGAGACCATTGCAGCGTTGTCATCCGACATACCCGCTATAGACTGGTCGGAACGGATTAAGTTTTTGCGCATTGGCGATCCATGGGGGTTTCCCGATAATTCTTTTGATATCGTCCTGTCCAATCAGGTTTTCGAACATGTACACGATAAGCCTTTTTTCTTTAGTGAGGCTTATAGGGTCCTGCGAGATGGCGGCTATGCTGTTCATCTGGCGCCACTTGTGCATTACATTTACGAAGGCCATCTGCATCTACCTTGGGTGCACCGTATTCGCTCACACGATTTTCTATATAGCTACATTTCGTTTATGAGCCTATTGGGTTTCGGGAAATATCGTTCCCATAACAAAATCACAGGAATTACAAGATCAGAGTTTTCAAAGAGGCACGCAGATTATGTTTATTTTTGGACAAACTACTCTAGCGAAAGTGAAATGTTAAATTTGGCACGCACTGCTAAGTTCCGAGCCAGCTTTAGATTTAGCGCGGATTTTTATTTTCTCAAACTGCGCCAATTATTTAGGTTGCCTTACAAAGCAAACTACAAGGCATCTAGGTCGGCATTGTTTGATTCGTTAGCAATCAAATTTCTTCGTTATTTATCGAGCGTTACTTTTGTTTGCGAAAAACGCAACACTTACAAATAGCGCGGTGAAAATTGAACGTTCTGCTTCTCAGCCGCTATGGAAATCTGGGTGCCAGCAGCCGTATTCGTTCCTATCAATATCTCCCTTACCTGCGTGAACAGGGCATTGAAGTCACGTTGGCGCCGCTGTTGCCGGACGATTATCTGCGCGATTTGTATGCAGGCAAAAGGCCGGCGGTAATTCCTATTCTGGCAGCCTATGTGCGCCGAATCGGTGCGCTGATGCAGCGTCAAAAATTTGATTTATTGTGGGTTGAGTACGAGATTTTTCCGTGGTTGCCTGGCTGGCTGGAATCGCTGCTGTTATCAAAAGCCACGCCTTATCTGGTGGACTACGATGATGCCATTTTTCACCGCTATGACCTGCACACGCAGCCTCTGGTGCGCCGGCTGCTCGGCCACAAAATTGATAGCGTGATGCGCCATGCCTCGACCGTCGTGGTGGGCAGCGAGTACCTGCGCGACCACGCGATCAAGGCGGGCGCGCGGCGGGTGGAAATGCTGCCTCCCTCAATTGATCTGGCGCGCTACCCATCGCCCACACCGGCACAAAATGAGATGTTCACCATCGGCTGGATCGGTTCACCGACCACGACCCGGTATCTGCACCGGGTACATGATTTGCTGGCCGATGTATGCATGCACGACAAGGCCAGGGTGGTGCTGGTGGGCGCAAGCGATCTGGGCTGGCAGGACGTTCCTCATGCCATCCACCCTTGGTCAGAGAATACTGAGGTAGCCGATATCGGCGGCTTCGATATCGGCATCATGCCGCTGGAGAGCGGCCCGTGGGAGCTTGGTAAATGTGGTTACAAGCTCATTCAATACATGGCCTGCGGCAAGCCCGTCGTGGCCTCCCCGGTCGGCATCAACACACGGATTGTTGAGCCTGGCATCAACGGCTATCTGGCTGAGACAAAACATGATTGGGTGCAGGCGTTGACTGCGCTGATGGCCGACGCCGGTTCGCGGCGGGACATGGGCGCGGCCGGACGGACGAAAGTCGAGCGCGACTATACCGTTCAGTTAAATGCGCCACGCCTGGCTGCCATGTTACGCACTGCGGCCGGGCAAGCCTGATGTGCGGCACCACCGGCTTTATGACTCAAACAGAGGTTGGCCGATCATCCGTTATCGCCAACCGCATGGCCGCTGCCATCACGCATCGCGGCCCGGACGACTCTGGCGTGTGGGTGGATGAAGTGGTGAGCGTTGCTCTTGCTCACCGCCGTCTTTCCATTCTCGACCGCTCGCCACAAGGCCATCAATCCATGTGCTTAATAAATGCTTTAGACTTTCAATAAATGCAAGTATTCTGCATTAATGCAAACGCTCACAGAAAAACTGATTCAGACCGGTTGGGCGGGGCGGGTGTTATCGCAGGCGCAGTTGGCGCGCCTGCTGGATGGCACGCCGCAGCGGCGCTACAACCTGGTCAATCGCGCGTTGCAGCATGGCGAACTGCTGCAACTGCGGCGCGGTCGCTATCTGTTGGCCACGCAACTGCAAAACAGGATGCCGCATCCTTTTGTGCTGGCGCAGGCGCTGCAAGCCGGGTCTTACATTTCGTTCGAAACCGCATTGAGCTTTCATGGCTGGATTCCGGAGTCGGTACCGGTGACCTTGTCGGTCTTGCCCGGTCGTCGGCGTCTGGAGGTGGATCATCCGACGTTTGGTCTGTTTCGCTTTTACCCGCTGGCGCTGCGACAGGGCTATTTTCTGGAGGCGGTGGATCGCCACACCTTCGCGGGTCCAGTTGGCCAAGTGGCCTTGGTGGCACAACCACTGCGGGCATTGCTGGATATCGTTTGCCTGCGCAAGCTGGAAGTCGGCAGCAGCATGGGCAACATCGGGGAACTCATGCAATCCATGCGTATTGATGCAGAACTTTTGACACAAACTCAACCCGCTGCCTGGCAAGCCTTGCAACGGGTTTACGCACACCGGCGGATGGCCAGCGCTATTCAGGCGTTGCAACAAGAGGCTGCGGCATGATCGATCTGTTGCAAAAACGGCTGCAACACTATTCGGCAAGCAATGCCGTGCAAGAGGAGCAGGCGCTTAAAGAAATGTTGCAGGAGGTTGCGCTCTATGCGTTATGGCGTGGCGGTTTTTTTGAAATTGCAGCTTTCCAGGGGGGCACCAGCCTGCGCATCTTGCATGGCCTGCCGCGTTTTTCTGAAGACCTCGATTTCATCCTGCTCACACCCGACCCGGCATTCCAGTGGTCTCATTATTCTGAATCGCTGACCGAGGTGCTGGCGCAATTTGGCGTGCGCTGTGAATTGAGCGACCGCAGCCACATGGACAAAACAGTGCGCCAGGCCATGCTCAAAGCCAATTCCATCGGCCGCCAGCTCGATCTCTCGTTTTTCGATGCCAGCAATCCGCGCAAGCTCAAGGTCAAACTCGAAATCGATACCCACCCGCCAGCCGGGACGGGCACAAGTTGGAATTACCTGGATTTTCCGGTTGACTTTGAAGTCTGCGCTCAAGATCTGCCCAGTAACTATGCCCTGAAGCTGCACGCCTTGCTCTGCCGCCCTTACCTGAAGGGGCGGGATTGGTTTGATTTTGCCTGGTACTGCAAACAAAAGACGCGGCCCAATTTGCCGCATCTTGCGCACGCACTCAACCAGGCCGGGCCATGGAAAGACCAAAACACGCCGGTGGATGCCCAATGGCTGGCCGATGCCATGTATACAAAAATCGGGACGATCAACTGGCAGCTTGCCGCGCAAGACGTTGCCCCTTTTCTACCCACAACAGAACAGATGAGTCTGACGCTATGGAGTGAAAGATTCTTTGCCGACAAGGTCAGCAGGCTGGTGCAAGCTGTTTCACTCGATGCGTAAAAAACGCCCCGAAATCATCGCACGTGTTGGCGCAAAACACCTGAGTCACATCTAGTTATGTGCGGTATCACCGGGTTTTTGAATCAAACGGAGGTTGACCAATCCTCCGTTATTGCCAACCGTATGGCCGATGCCATCGCCCACCGTGGCCCCGACGACGCCGGCATCTGGGTGGATGCAGCGGCGGGCATCGGGCTGGCGCATCGCCGTCTTTCCATACTCGATCTTTCTCCGGCCGGGCATCAGCCGATGATCTCGGCCTGCGGACGCTATGTGATCGTGTTCAACGGGGAGATTTACAACCACCTGGCGTTAAGGGCGGCGTTGGTCACACAGGTCTGGCGCGGGCACTCCGATACGGAAACCCTGCTGGCGGCGATTGCCGCCTGGGGCATCGAGGCCGCGCTCACGCAATGCGTGGGCATGTTCGCTTTCGCCCTGTGGGACCGCCATGAGCGCAGCCTGACCCTGGCGCGCGACCGGCTGGGCGAGAAGCCGCTGTACTACGGCTGGGTCAACGGCACTTTCCTGTTCGCTTCGGAACTCAAGGCGCTGCGAATCTGGCCGGGATTTGCCGCCGATATCGACCGCGATGCTCTGGCGCTCTATATGCGCCACAACTACGTGCCGGCGCCCTGGAGCATCTACCGGGGCATCTGGAAACTACCGCCGGGAACGTTCCTGCGGGTGAATGCCGGCGACCGCGCACTCGGGCGGGGCGAGCCGCTGCCCTACTGGTCGGCGCGGGCGGTGGCGGAGGCCGGCTTGGCGCATCCCTTCGCGGGCGACGAGCGCGAAGCCGCCCTCGAACTGGAACGCATGTTGAGCCAGGCCATCGCCGGGCAGCGGCTCGCGGATGTGCCGCTCGGCGCGTTCCTGTCCGGCGGCATCGACTCTTCAGTAGTCGTGGCCCTGATGCAGGCGCAATCCCGCCGGCCGGTGAAGACCTTCACCATCGGTTTCCACGAAAGCGGTTACAACGAGGCGCCACACGCCCGCGCGGTGGCCGCGCATCTCGGCACCGACCATACCGAGTTGTATGTCACCTCCCGGCAGGCGATGGACGTCATTCCGCTGTTGCCGACGCTGTATGACGAGCCCTTCGCCGACTCCTCGCAGATTCCCACCTTTCTGGTTTCCCAGCTTGCGCGCCGGCATGTGGCGGTGAGCTTGTCCGGCGACGGCGGTGATGAGTTATTCGGTGGCTACAACCGCTATTTCTGGGCCATGCAGTTATGGCGGCGACTGAGCCGGATGCCTCTGCCGCTGCGCCGGGGGTTGGCATGCGCGTTGGTGGCGCTGCCGCCGGTGGCCTGGAACCACTTATTCCGGATGGCTGGCCCCTTGCTGCCCGGCCGTCTGCGCCATGCCAACCCCGGCGACAAGTTGCACAAGCTGGCGACGCTGTTTGCAGCCCGCCAGCCGGAGGCAATCTATCAACGGCTGGTTTCTCATTGGGACGACCCGGCGGGCGTGGTGCTTGGCGCCGGCGAACCCGCGACGGTCGTCACCGACCCCGCGCGCTGGCTGGCCTGTGACGATTTCGCGCAGCGCATGATGTACCTCGACCTGGTTTCCTACCTGCCCGACGACATCCTGGTGAAAGTGGACCGCGCGGCGATGGGGGTGTCCCTGGAAACGCGGGTGCCGCTGCTGGACCACCGCCTGGTGGAATTTGCCTGGCGCTTGCCGCTGGACATGAAGATTCGTGAGGGCCAGGGCAAATGGTTGTTACGCCAGGTGCTTTACCGTCATGTACCCAAGCACTTGATCGAACGTCCCAAGATGGGGTTTGGCGTACCGATCGATGTCTGGTTGCGCGGGCCGCTCAGGGATTGGGCGGAAGCCTTGCTCGATGAATCGCGGCTCAGGCGCGAGGGCTATTTCGATCCCGTGCCTATCCGCAATAAATGGGCTGAACACCTGTCGGGGCGGCGCAACTGGGCTTACCACCTGTGGGATGTACTGATGTTCCAGGCCTGGCTGGAGGCCCAAGGCTAGTAGTCAGTCATGTTGAAACGCGAGGACACAAACATGCCCCCGCCGGACGTAGGATGTGGTGAGCGTAGCGAACCGCATCATGCCGCGCGTGCCAGGTTGATGCTACGGCAGTCGTTTCTGATGTTCCAGGCCTGGCTCGAGGCGGAGGCGTAAGTTCCCGGATTCCCCCGTGTTGCACCCGGCTATGTGGTTGCGGCTAATGTGCAGTCCCGATGAATAATGGCCGTTCGCGAATGGGTGCCCCCCTCATGCACTCAAGCGCCCTGGCCGAGGTCCACAAGACCCTCTCATGTGTTCTTAACCCCTATTACCCATGAAATATCGGATTCTAATTCCGATATTTCATGGGTAATATCCTGCCTATGACACCTCGTCCCCAGCAACTCAAGCAAATAACCGATCTTCTCGCCAACTTTCCGGCGGTGACCCTGCTTGGCCCCCGCCAGGTCGGCAAGACTACGCTGGCGCGGGAACTGGCGGTGCAGTGGCCCGGGCCGGTGCGGCATTTCGATCTGGAAGACCCGGACGATCAGGCGCGCCTGGCCGACCCGGCTTTTGTGCTGCGCCCGCTGACCGGGCTGGTGGTGCTGGATGAAATTCAGACCCGGCCCGATCTGTTTCCCCTGCTGCGCGTGTTGGCGGATCGCCCGGCGTTGCCGGCACGGTTTCTTCTCCTGGGCAGCGCGGCACCGGAGTTGCTGCGCCAGGTGGCGGAAACCCTGGCTGGGCGGGTGGCGTTTCATGAACTCGATGGCTTGTCGCTGGAGGAAATCGCGGCGGCGGAAAGCGGTTCCGCCTGGCTCGACGAACGCTGGCTGCGAGGTGGCTTTCCCCGCGCCTGGTTGGCGGAAACCCTGCCGGAGAGCAAGGCCTGGCGGGAGGCGTTCATTCGCACCTACCTGGAACGCGATCTGCCGCAACTGGGCATCAACCTGCCGGCACTGACCTTGCGCCGCTTCTGGACCATGCTGGCCCACTATCACGGGCAACCCTGGAACGGCAGCGAACTGGCGCGCTCGCTGGGGGTGAGCGACAAGACCGTGTCGCGCTACCTGGATATTCTGGAAGGCACCTTCATGGCCTTCCGGCTACCGCCCTGGCATACCAATCTGGGCAAACGCGAGGTGAAGGCAGCCAAGGTGTATCTGGCCGATACCGGCATCCTGCACAGCCTGCTGGGTATAGGCGGGCGTGATGATTTGCTGGCACATCCCAAGTGTGGCGCGTCCTGGGAAGGCCTGGTGCTGCACGAACTGATTCGCCGTAGCGGGGCGCAACGCGGGGAGACGTTTTTCTGGGGGGTGCATACCGGCGCGGAACTGGATTTGTTGATTCAGCGCGATGGCCGCCGCCTCGGTTTCGAGGTCAAGCTGACCCATTCACCCAGGGTGACGCCCTCGATGCGTTCGGCGCGCGAGACGCTTGGATTGAATCATCTCTATGTGATGTGCCACGGCGAGGGCAAACCCTGGCCGCTGGCCGAAGGGATCAGCGCGGTGCCGGCTCTGTGTCTGGCCACCTCGGAATGGCAGCCGTGAAGAAGCTCCTGTTTCTGGTCACCGAGGACGGGTACTTCGTCTCGCATCGACTGCCCCTGGCCATTGCGGCCCGTGCAGCCGGCTTCGAGGTGGTGGTGGCGACCCGTATTCGGGAGAAGGCGGCGGCCATCGCGGCGGCGGGTATTCGCGTGATTCCGTTCGAGATGGATCGTCGCAACATGAATCCCCTGCGTGAATTGCCCACCTTGTTTCGCCTCTGGCGCCTGTATCGGCGCGAACGGCCGGACATCGTTCACCACGTGGCTTTGAAGCCGGTGCTGCTGGGCGGGTTGGCGGCGCGGCTGGCGGGGGTGCGGGCGGTGGTGGGCGCGGTGGCCGGACTGGGCTTTCTGTTCAGCGGCCGTGGCCGCACGCCGCTTGCGGCCAGGCTGGTGAAAGGGTTGCTGCCCGGCCTGATCGGGCAAGGGCGCGCCATCGTGCAGAACCCGGAGGACGCGGCCATGCTGGCGGATTGCGGGGTGGCGGCGTCGCGCATTCGTCTGATTCGTGGCGCGGGCGTGGACACGGCCTGGTTTACCCCGGCGCCGGAACCGCCCGGCATTCCGTTGGTGGTATTGCCGGCGCGGATGTTGCGCGACAAGGGGGTGGTGGAATTCGTGGCGGCGGCGCGCCGCCTGCGCGAGCAGGGGGTGTCGGCTCGGTTCGCGCTGGTCGGCGCGCCTGACCCCGCCAATCCGGCCTCTGTATCCGCGGCCGAGTTGCATGCCTGGGCGGCGGCAGGCGCGGTCGAATGCTGGGGCCAGCGCGAGGACATGCGCGAGGTCTACGCGGCCTGCCATGTGGTGTGCCTGCCCTCCTACCGTGAAGGCCTGCCCAAGGCGCTGCTGGAGGCGGCGGCTTGCGGCAGGCCGATCGTGGCGACCGATGCGCCCGGTTGTCGGGAAATCGTGCGCGACGGTGACAATGGCCTGCTGGTGCCGGTTCGTGATGCGGCGGCATTGGCGATTGCCCTGCGCCGCTTGCTGGAGGATGGCGAACTGCGCCGCTGCATGGGCGCGCGTGGGCGGGAGCTTGCCGTGGCGGCGTTTTCCGTCGAGCAGGTGGTAAGTGAAACCCTCGCACTTTATCGGGAGTTGACGTGAAGACAGCCCGTGCAATCAAAGCCGATCGGCCATTGCGGGATTTTGTAGCGCCGGCCTACCCGCAAGGGGTAGGCCGTGGTTGTAATGCCGCCCAAACCCTGGCGGCAACGACCACGCTCTCCTTGCCGGCGTCTTTCGCCAATAGCCGGCTGGAAGCCGGCGCTACAAGATTCCCATGAACCAAGCTGTGCTCGTCACCGGCGCCAACGGCTTCATCGGCTGCGCGCTTTGCCCGGCCCTGGCGGCGACGGGGTTCGCCGTGCGGCGGGCGGTGCGCGCGGGGTCGCTGCCCGAATCGGTCGCCGTCGGCGACATCGGGCCGGATACCGATTGGCGCATGGCGCTGGCGGGGTGCGACGCGGTGGTGCATCTCGCGGCGCGGGTGCATGTGCCGCGCGCTGAAGCGGCGGGCACGGAAGCGGCTTTTCGCACGGTGAACACCGCAGGAACCCTGAATCTGGCGCGCCAGGCCGCCGCCGCCGGGGTAAGTCGTTTTGTCTTCGTCAGTTCCATCAAGGTCAATGGCGAGGGACGGGCGGCGCCGTACCACGAGGCCGACGCGGCGGCGCCGCAAGATGCCTATGCGCGTTCGAAATGGGCGGCGGAACAGGGGTTGTGGGCCATCGCCGGCGAAACCGGGTTGGCGGTTGTCGTCCTGCGGCCGCCGCTGGTTTACGGCCCCGGCGTCGGCGCCAATTTTCAGCGCCTGCTGGGCTGGGTGGCACACGGCTGGCCGCTGCCCTTCGCGCAGGTGGATAACCGGCGCAGCCTGCTCTACCTGGGCAATCTGGTGGATGCGATTCGGGTTTGCCTGGCGCACCCCGCCGCCGCTGGCAAAACTTATCTGGTCGCTGATGGGGAAGAGGTCTCCACACCGGAATTGCTCCGTCGGCTTGCGCGAGCGTTGCGGCGGCCTGTGCGTTTGCACCCGCTGCCGGTCTCCTGGCTACGTCTGGCGGCGGCGGTGAGCGGGCGCGGTGCCGAACTGGATCGCCTGCTGGGTTCCCTGACGGTAGACACCCGTGGCATTCGCCATGATCTGGGCTGGCACCCGCCCTATACGTTGGATCAGGGCCTGGCCGAGACCTGCCGCCACTGGCAAACCCATGAGTGAATGGCTGCCTCCGGTTCTGACCGCTTTCCTGGTGAGCTTTTGGCTGTTGTTCTGGCTGTTGCGTCTGCGCATTGCGTTGCCCCTGGATCACCCCAATCAACGCTCTCTCCATGCGCTTCCAGTGCCACGTATCGGTGGTCTGGGATTTCTCGCGGGGATAGGCGCGTCCTTGTTCTGGGCGCGACCCGCCGGCCTGGACGCGCTGTTGCTGCTTGCACTGGCGCTAGCCGTACTGTCCTGGGTGGATGACTGGCGCGGTTTGTCCGTGCGGGTACGCCTGCCCTTCCATTTCGCGGCCGCCGGTCTGTTAGTAGCGACGAGCGGCCTGACGGATGGCCTGATCGCCTGGCCGGGATTATTCGCGCTGACCCTGGCCGTGGTCTGGATGACCAATCTGTACAACTTCATGGACGGCGCCGATGGCTTGGCCGGAGGCATGACGGTATCCGGCTTTGCCGTCTATGCCGGCGCGGCCTGGCTGGGCGGCGACGCGGACCTGGCACGGATTACCGGCGCCATCGCCGCCGCCGGGGCGGGTTTCCTTTGTTTTAATTTCCCGCCGGCACGCCTGTTTTTGGGCGATGTCGGCGCCATCCCGCTGGGTTTTCTTGCCGCCGCGCTGGGGCTTGAGGGCTGGCGGCGCGGCTTATGGTCGCCCGCGCTGCCCGTGCTCGCCTTCGCGCCGTTCATCATCGATGCCGGTGTGACCTTGCTACGCCGCCTGCTGCGCGGCGAGAATGCCGGTCAGGCGCACCGAGAACATTACTATCAGCGCCTGGTACGCATGGGATGGAGCCATCGGCGATTGCTCATTGCGGTCTATCCGTTGATGCTGGTCAGCGCCATAAGCGCGGTCTGGATGGCGCATTCGCCGGGGTGGCAAACAACATTGATAACAATCTGGGGTGGGTTGTATGTCTGGGGACTGGCATGGGTGGACAGGCGCTGGCGGGGCCGCGTTGAAAATTAATTCGCGCACAACCTTGGTGATGCTGCACGACCTGGTTGCTGCGGCGGTCGCCTGGTGGGGCGCTTACCTGCTGCGCTTCAACCTGGCGCCGCCGGCAGAGTTTTCCGAAGCCGCACTCGCCACACTGCTCTGGGTGGTGCCGGTGCAGGCCGCGTTATTCTGGGTTTTCGGCCTCTATCGCGGCCTTTGGCGCTTTGCCAGTCTGCCGGACCTGAAATGCATTCTCCAGGCGGTCGGCGCGGCGGCGGTGGCGATTCCGGTCATCCTGATTCTGTTCCGGGTGCAGGCCACCGTGCCGCGTTCCGTGTTGATCCTCGACCCGCTGCTGCTGGTCGTGTTCCTGGGCGGCAGCCGCATCGCCTATCGAGCCTGGAAAGACCGCCGCTTCGGTGCCTTGCTCGATACGGCGCGCCCCGCGCTGGTATTGGGCGCGGGCGCGGCGGCGGATGCCTTGTTGCGCGAGTTCACGCGGACCCAGTCGGAATTGCGCATCATCGGCCTGCTCGACGACAGCATGGCCAAGCAGGGCCGCCGGATTCAGGGCTTGCCGGTGCTCGGCGGGCTCGACCAGCTCGCGGAAGCCGCCGCGCGCGCCGGGGTGAAAGACGCGATTCTGGCGATCCCCTCGGCGCCGCAGGCCCTGCGCAAGCGCCTGGTCGATGAATGTGCCGCGTTGGGTATCAACCTGCTCACCGTGCCCTCCCTGAACGACATCGTGCAGGGGCGTGTTTCGGTCGCCAGCCTGCGCAATATCGAGCTGGACGATCTGTTGGGGCGGCCGCCGGTGCAGCTCGACAATGCCGGCCTGCATGCTTTCCTGGCCGGCAAGACCGTGCTGGTGACCGGCGCCGGCGGTTCCATCGGCGCCGAACTGTGCCGCCAGATCGCGCAGTTCAAGCCGGCGCGCCTGCTGTTGTTCGAGTTGGGCGAATACGCGCTCTACCAGATCGAACAGGACTTCCGCCGTGCATTTCCCGAGGTGCCCGTTACCTGCCTGATCGGCGATGCGAAAGACCCGTTACGGGTGGGGCAGATCATGCGCAAGCACCTGCCCGCCGTGGTATTCCACACCGCCGCCTACAAGCACGTGCCGCTCATGGAAGAAAACAACGCCTTGCAGGCGCTGAAGAACAACGTGCTGGGCACCTGGGTGGTGGCGAAGGCGGCGCGCGCCGCCGGAGTGGAAAAATTCGTCATGGTCTCCACCGACAAGGCGGTCAACCCGACCAACATCATGGGCGCCTCCAAGCGGCTGGCGGAGATGCTGTGCCAGGCCCTGCATGTACATACCCTGCCCGGCCCCCGGAAAACCGCGTTTCTCTCGGTGCGCTTCGGCAACGTGCTGGGTTCTTCCGGCAGCGTGATTCCGAAGTTCCAGCAACAGATCGAGGCCGGTGGCCCGGTGACGGTGACTCACCCGGACATCACCCGCTACTTCATGTCCATCCCCGAGGCCGCGCAACTGGTGTTGCAGGCCGGATTGATGGGACAGGGCGGAGAAATCTATGTGCTGGACATGGGCGAACCGGTAAAGATCGTCGACCTCGCGCGCCTGATGATCCGGCTCTCCGGCAAGGTAGAGGACGAGATCGGCGTCGAATACACCGGCCTGCGCCCAGGCGAAAAACTCTACGAGGAGTTGCTGGCGGATAGCGAGGCCAGCCTGCCGACGCCGCACCCCAAGCTGCGAGTGGCGCGCGCGCGCGAGACGGATGCCGACAACGTGGCGCTGATGCTGGATTGGGTCAGCCGCACCGACATGGCGGACGCTGCTGAAGTGCGGGCGATGTTGCGGGAGTGGTTGCCGGAGTATCGGGTGGGCCAGCTTGGCGCTACGTAGCGTGCGCCGTGCGCACGAATAACGGCACGTGCGCGCGGCGCACGCTACGACTGGCAACGCGGCGAAACGCCCGGCGGCAACCGTGTAATCGCGGCCTTATGTAGCCCAACAACCCGTCGCAATGTTGGGCACGCTTCTTATTTTTGCGGCGGCACCAGTTCCAGATAACGTTTTCCGGCCAGACGGTAGAGCTTGTGCTGGGCTTCGGTCCAGAAAGCCTGGTCGGCGCGGAGGCCGGGGTTTTCTTCCAGATGGCGGAGCGTTTGCGCCATCTGTTCCGCCAGAGCGGCCAGTGCCTTTTCCTGGCCCGGCGTGGTGCGCGACAGGAGGGCGGCGGTCAGTAGCAGGTCGTCGGCGACATAGGGGGAGGTGGCCATGCCTGCGCGCCACCATTCCAGTGCTTGCATGTCCGATTCCGCCAAGCTGCCTGCGTAGTAATGGGAAAGGCCGTGGCGCGCGTTGCAATCGAGGTTGCGCGCGACGATGGCCTGGCCGCGCTCGCGCAGCGCCGCATCCAGCGGTCCCTGTTGAATCAGGGCCAGGGCATCATTGGCATAAGGCAGATAACAGGGCACGCGTTGCATGCCTGATTCCATGCGCGATAGGGCTTCATCGCGCATCGGCCCCCCGCCACCGGATAACGACGCCAGCTCCAGCCCCATGATCTGTTGCGGGGTGGGGTGAAAGGGGGAGAGCACCGACACCCAGTACGCCACCTGGTAACGGGGGTAAGCCACATCCCATTTCAGCAAGACCTTTTGAATCGGCCGTGCCTGCCCCAGCAAGCCCTCCACCGCCACCTGCCCCAACAACAGCCAGCCCAGGATCAGGGCATAACCGCCGGCGGCCAGACGAATGGCGCGGGAGTGCTCACTTGAGCGCGCAACCTCCCCCTTTTGAAAAAGGGGAAGCGGCCGTAGGTTGGGCAAAGCGCAGCGTGCCCAACGAACCACCGCCGCAATGTTGGGCACGCTGCGCTTTGCCCAACCTACGACTTCATCAGAGGGACCGGGGGTGACACCCACATTGCTGACCCGCGCCAGATACAGCCCCACCAGCAAACTCACCAGCGCGAAGAAGAACAGGAAATTGGCCAAAGCATGCAGCAGGATGGCGGCGATGGCGGCCAGGTAGCCCAGGCGTTCCAGAACGTCCACCGTAGGATGCGGTGAGGAACGAACCGCATCATTCACCGCCATCAAGCGATGCGGTTCGCTACGCTCTGATGAAGCCCCTACCCTTCGGTAACCCCATCCTGCGGCGGGCGTATTGGTGTTCTCGCGCAAAGTACGCCACATCTGCCACGTCACCCAGGCGGCCAGCCCCAGCATCAACAGCAACATGGGAAACCCCGCTTCCAGCCAGAGTTGCAGATAGTCGTTATGCACCCAACCCCCCGCCGTGCCGGCCTCGTCGACGTAGCGGTATTGCGGGTAAAGCAGGCGAAAGGTGCCCAGGCCGGTACCCAGCCAGGGCTGATCCTGAATCATCAGCCAGGCTGATTGCATGAGCATGAGCCGTGATGGGTCGCCGCCCGACACCGTACTGACCAGTCGCTGCCCGACATTCGCGCCACCGCTGACGAGATAGGCAGTCAGATAGGCGCAGACCGCCACGACCGTAAGGAGCGTCAGCTTGCGTGCGAAACCGGGTTGCCGGCGCGCCAGCCAGAGCAGTGGCGGCAGCACCAGCAGCAGGGCCAGCGAAGCGCCACGCGAGGCGGTGAGAAAAGCGACGAAAACCACGCCCGCCAGCAACGCGAGTTGCCCGGTGCGCCACCAGGCAGCTTTCCTGGCGAGATCAGCCGCCAGATAGCGCGCCAGGATCGGCAGCACGAGCAGATTCAGCGCGGCGGCGTAGGTATTGGGGTCGTTGAACGGCCCCTGGGGTTTGCCGGTAAAGGTATTGGGGCCTTGCAGCAGACCCCAGAGCAGCAGCATCGCCAGCAACGCGGGCAGGCCGTATTCCAGCAGGCTCGACAATTGCCCACGCCGATGCAGCGCCAGCCCCGCCAACCAGCCCAGAGGCAGGCAGAGCAACACCGCCGCCTGCGGCAGGGACAGCCCCGGCGACTGGCTCCAGACCAGACTGGCCGGCAACCAGACCAGCCAGCCGAGCAGGAGCCAGGGTAGCGCCCCCCGCATGGGCCATCGTTCCCGCCACAGCGCGACCGGCAGCAGGAGCAGCGCCGCCAGCGCGGAAAAGGGCGCGAGGATCGCCGCTGACAGCGACAAGATAATGAGGAACCAGATCGTCATATTGGGAGTGGACAGAAAAATGTCGGCTGAAAGTCGGCGTTTGAGAGAGGTGAAGGGAAAACCGTTGGCGCCCCTTACCGTAGGGCGGAAAAGCGGCTTTATCGCGCCTTCCGCCGTAGTTTGTCGGAAGGCGCCGGCAAGAAGACGCCGGCTTTTCCGACCTACGGGCTATTGCCCCCGTTTCGCCGCTTTCAAGGAAACAGCTTGGCGGTTGTCGCAAACAGCCCAACCGCAGCGAACACAGCGCCAACAGCCCACTTGATGATTTCGGTCTTTGCTTCCGCAAGATCGCTTTTGGCAGCCAACTGCGCGGTATGCACAGCGTAGCGTTGGTCAATTTCACGATTGATAGACTCGACAGCGGCCTTTGCCTTGTCATCAGCCACACCGGCTGAACGAAAAGCCTCATAAATTTCCAGTTCCATCGCAACACTCGCCCATCAAGATGGGGCGAGTGTAGTGAGTTGGCCGGCACAAGCAACCTCACCCGGGAAAACCAGTACCGTAGGGCGGAAAAGCGGCCTTATCGCGCCTTCCGCCGTGGTTTGTCGGAAGGCGCCGGCATGAAGGCGCCGGCTTTTCCGACCTACGCGGGCTATAGTGCCGTGGTGCGTTACTATTTTGGAGGTTGCAATGGATGCAGTTGCTATTCAGCCAAGCGTCAAGGTCATTGGCGCTAATGGCCAAATTTCACTGGGCAAACAGTACGCTGGTCGGCAAGTGTTGGTGGAGGAGCGGGAGCCGGGTGTCTGGTTAATACGCACCGCCAGCGTTATTCCAGACAATGAACGCTGGCTGCACCAACCCCAGGCGGCGGCGGATATGCAAAGCGCCCTGTCTTGGGCGATAGCCAATCCGCCCGCCGATAAAAACGTGGACACCACCCTGGAAAGCCTGAATGAGCAAATCTGACGTGCTGGTCAGGCTTGACCTTAACAACCCCGTTTTTCAGGCGCATTTGTTGACATTGCAAAAACCAGAACGCCACGCGGCGCTGGATACGCTCAACACAATTAGACAAATGACCTGGGATCAGGTCTATCGCGACAACGGTTTGAAGTGGGAAAAGATTGTCAGCGTCAAACCTCCGGCGGGCATCGATGCCATTTACTCATTGCGCATCACACAAGCACGCCGCGCGACAGCCTATCGCGATGCTGAATTCATCCGCCTTCTGACCATCGCCCAAGACCACGACAGCACCTATGGCAAGAAATAATTCCGAATATTGTGTCCGACCCCGATTTCCTGCCAGTACCGTAGGGCGGAAAAGCGGCCTTATCGCGCCTTCCGCCGTGGTTTGTCGGAAGGCGCCGGCAAGAAGACGCCGGCTTTTCCGACCTACGGGCTTGCTTGACCTCACTCGTAGTGTCCGCGCAGTTGGGCGATGACCAGGTCTTCGTCGACGACCGTGTAGACGATGCGGTGCTCATCGTCGATACGCCGTGACCAGTAGCCGGAGAGGTTGAATTTCAGGGCTTCCGGTTTACCGATACCGGCGAACGGGTCGCGCTGGATGTCACGGATCAGCGCGTTGATCCGGCGCAGCATGGCTTTGTCGTTTTGCTGCCAGTACAGGTAGTCGTCCCAGGCGGCATCTTCAAAGGGGGTCATTCGTCGATCAACTCGTGGCGTGCCAGATTGCGGCGGGCCTCGATGTTTTC
This sequence comes from Sulfuricellaceae bacterium, assembly GCA_030690895.1. Taxonomy (GTDB): domain Bacteria; phylum Pseudomonadota; class Gammaproteobacteria; order Burkholderiales; family Sulfuricellaceae; genus Sulfurimicrobium. The sequence goes on along the minus strand of JAUYFQ010000175.1, from coordinate 1,072 downwards.
GATGGATTTCATCAGCCGCATCGCGTTCTTCGGATGCCGCAGCAGATGGGCAGTTTCCATCAGGGATGCGTACTCCCGCATGGACATAAGCACTCCGGGTTCGGCCTTCTGCCGGGTGATGATGGTGACGTCGCAGTCGTTGGCTACACGGTCGAGTTCAGAAGCGAGGTTATTGCGGGCTTCGGTGTAGGTGATGGCGCGCATGACATTTCCTGTACATAACATTGAACAGCTTTGATTCTACGCGGTTTCAATCCGGATCGAACACCCGCTCCGGCAACACCCCTTCCCAGTACCGTAAGGTGGAAAAGCGGCTTTATCGCGCCTTCCGCCGAGGTTTGTCGGAAGGCGCCGGCAAGAAGACGCCGGCTTTTCCGACCTACGGGCTAACCGTTTCCCTAAGCCGGCATGACGTTGGAGGTGGAAGGCGCTTCGCTTTTCCGCCCTACGCGGGCTTACTCGAAACTCAGCACGAGTCGTTTACCTAGTGCAGCGGCAGCGCGCTCGAGTTGTTTGAGACTGGGTGAATGGCTTGGATCTTCCAGCCGCTGCGCTGCGGGCCATGAGGTTTGCATGGCACGCGCCACCTCGCTCAAGGGCCGACTTCCACGTGCGCGCCGAACCAGCAGTGCTGCCTGTGTCTTGGCATCGGGGGCAATGTAGTGCGCGCTCTTCAAGCCAATACTGGGATCGGGCAGAAGATGCCCGTGGTCAAGATGCCAATCCAGCATGGCCGACAAAACCTCCGCCGCGTTAAACAGCGCCTCTTCGAGCGTTGACCCCTCGGTAAAAGTGTCAGGTAAATCGACGAACTGGACAAAAAAACCCGTGTCCTGCTGCTCAATGGTGGCGGGGTAACGAATATCCATGGTTTAGCCCTATTTCAATTTGACGCCGGTTTGTCGTTGCAGGGCAGATACCAAGCCCTCGCCTGCGTATTCCACCCCAACCTGGACACTGATTCCACGCGAAGCTGGACAGTGATTCCACGGCAAACTGGACACCGATTCCAGAGCAATCTGGACACGCTGTAGTAGCTGCGTAGCACGCGGGATAACCGTGGCACCCTGGG
>JAUYFQ010000166.1 GCA_030690895.1 Sulfuricellaceae bacterium | reverse complement strand
TAATCGGCCCACCGTCGAAAATCGCGCCGAAGCGGCACGGTTGGGTGGATAAGCGACGCGAATCCACCTTGACGGGGGCGCGGGTGTATGCGCTTCGCTTATCCACCCTACCGTGCCTCTTCGGCGCGATTTGCGACGGTGGGCCGATTACTTCGCTAATCAGATTGCATTTTGTATATAGCCATCGCTATTACAGCCTCCTGAACCAAACCATGCGCAACGACAACGTCATTACAGCTTGCTATAGTCCAAGCAACCGTAGGAGGTCATTGTCATGTCCACATTGAACGAAGCGCCCATCAAGCGCGAGACGCTGAATATCCGCATCAAGGCCGATGAGCGCGATTTGATCGACCGTGCAGCCAGTGCGCGCGGAAAAACCCGTACCGGTTTTATCCTGGAAGCTGCTCGGCTGGCAGCAGAAGAAACGCTGCTCGATCAGAGGTTCATCACAACCAGCCCGGAGGCCTACGCCGAGTTTCTTGCCAGGCTGGACCTGCCGCCCCGCCCCAACGAGCGTCTGCTGAAGACGATGCAGGCCCTGGCGCCCTGGGACAAGGCATGACGATTTCGGCGCCCGAGCCGTTAGATGGACATCACGACACCGCAGCCTTCTCATCGGGCGTGGAGAGCTTGGATGCTTGGTTGAAGCGTCGTGCGATGAAAAATCAAGCAACCGGTGCATCGCGCACTTTTGTCGCCTGCGAGGGAAAACGCGTTGTGGCCTATTACTCCCTGGCTTCCAGCTCAATCACTGTTGACGAGGCGCCTGGCCGCTTTCGCCGCAACATGCCTGACCCTATCCCCGTCGTCGTGCTCGGGCGGCTGGCCGTGGATCAATCATTACAGGGAAAGGGCGTGGGACGAGCATTGGTGCGGGATGCCGGCCTTCGCCTCATTCAGGCTGCCGATACGATAGGCATTCGAGGGGTGATCGTGCATGCGCTTTCCGCCGAAGCCAGGGCATTTTACGAGCGGGTGGGGTTTGATCCCTCTCCGCTCGATCCGATGACACTGATGATGACGCTCACCGATCTGAAGGCCAGCCTCTGATCTGTACAGATTCGTCGCCAGCGGTTCCAAACTTTGATTTCTTCGACAGGAACGTCAAATTTTTCGAAATGGCCTTCCCACTCATGCACTACACGCCAAGAACGGAATCGAGGAGTTGTCGTTCATCCTGATCAACGGTGTTGCGCCAAGCTGTGCGTCATAACCGTCGGGGGACGCCAGTAGAGAATGTTTTGGATGAATATCGTCCATTGCATGGCCGATATTCATCACCATAAAATGGGGACATGTATAAACGACACATCTCCACATTACTTCTTGATGCGCTGGCAGACACGCCTGTTGTCCTGTTAAACGGGGCGCGCCAAACGGGTAAAAGTACATTGGCTCAATCGCTGGCCACATCCAATGCCTATCGTTACTTGACGATGGATGATCGAGTGGTATTGGCCGCAGCCAAGGATGATCCCGCCGGCTTCATCGCAGGCCTTGGCGGCCCGGTGATTCTTGATGAAGTTCAGCGTGCACCGGAGATTTTTCTGCCAATCAAGGCTGAGGTGGATCGTGACCGCAGGCCTGGACGTTTTTTGTTGACCGGCTCAGCCAATGTTTTGCTGTTGCCTCGCATAGCCGATTCTTTAGCGGGCCGCATGGAGGTGCTATCGCTCTGGCCGTTATCCAGCGCGGAGATGACCGATTCCCCGTTTTTCAATCGTGCGGACTGGTTGTTTGATGGGGAAATCCAAGCTTGGCCAATTCCTGCTTGTGAGCGCGAACAACTCATTCTGACGCTGCTAAGCGGCGGCTTTCCTGAGGCTGCTGGGCGAGCTACGCAGCGCCGTCGCGCCGCTTGGTTCGAAAGTTATCTGCACGCCATTTTGCAGCGGGATATTCGTGATTTGGCCAATCTGGAGCAACTGACCGAAATTCCAAACTTGCTCCAGTTGCTCGCCCTGCGCAGCGGTGGGTTGCTCAATTTTGCCGAAGTTTCGCGCACGAGCAGGCTTTCGCAGACAACGCTAAAACGTTATTTCTCTTTGCTGGAGATGCTCTTCCTTATCGTTCGGCTCCCTTCATGGGAACGCAATAGAACTAAGCGAATGGTAAAGGCGCCCAAGGTTTTTCTACCGGATAGTGGTTTATTAGCTCATCTTGCCGGGGTAACTGAAGAGGCTTTAGTTCCGGGAACTGGCTTGCCAGGCGGCTTGGTCGAGACCTATGTGCTGGGAGAGTTGCTCAAGCATTTGGCTTTTTCGGAGAAGGGGCTGACGCTTAGCCATTACCGGACGCAGACAAATATCGAGGTTGATTTCGTTTTAGAAAATCGCCTTGGCAAGTTGACCGGCATTGAGGTCAAGGCAAGCAGCAGTGTGAGCGGCAAGGATTTCAAGGCAATGCGCCATTTGAAAGAGACCGAGCCGCAGTCTTTCCAGCGGGGAATTGTTTTGTATGCTGGGCGTGAAGTGGTGGCGTTCGATGTAGATATGTTTGCCGTGCCGCTGTCGGTATGGTGGGCATCGCAATAAGTGACCATGAAACGCACATTAGACTCAGCACACTCCCCCTCCTACAATCGCCGTTAACTCATAGCCTTACCACGTTTTCAATGCACTTATCCAGCCACGCCCCCATGCCCCGCGCCACGATTTCCGAACATCTGCGTTCGCATGGCATCGCCCCCACGCATCAGCGCATTGAAATCGCCAACGCCTTGTTCTCGCGTTGCGAGCATCAATCGGCTGACCAGATTCTGGCTGCGGTAAATACGCACCATAGCGAGACGTCGAAAGCGACGGTTTACAACACGCTGAAATTATTTTTAGAGCGGGGTTTGGTGCGCGAGGTCATCGTTGATCCCAATAAGGTTTTCTACGATCCCAACACCGCACCGCATCATCACTTTTACAACATGGTGAGCGGCGAATTGACCGACATTCCGGCCGATGCACTGGAGGTCTCAGGCATGCCGACGCTGCCGGATGGCATGTTGGCGGAAAGTATCGATGTCATCGTGCGGATACGGCCGCGGGCAGGGTAGTTTTCTGCAGCCACAGCGCCAATCATGACGCTGACTTTTTCAGACTGGCCACGGCTTGGTCGTCACCCTAAACACAAAGGAGTTCGGTTGTGACCGCACGAAAAGCCGAAAACGACATGCTTATGCGTTGTGCATCTGCCGCCCGGAATCCGGCAGAGACAGCGCAGGATCAACGCGAAGCTAATGTGTTTCGCGTTGCTGCGATGGTGGTTCAATCTCGTCTGCCAGGCGAGGCGGCCAGTTTGATGCAAGTTAGTAATGCTTATTTTTTTCAGCATCCTGCCGAGAGGCTGTCAGCAGCCGATGTGGTGCAGAAGGGCTGGGTGTTTAACTTGCCTCGTTTGCGCGACATGTTGAGCTTCAAGCTCCTCAAGGAGTAGGTCGAGATGTCTGATGGAAAGCTATTTCATACGCAAACAGTATTGGCTAATGGCCTGCGTATTTTATTCAAGCAGCTTGAGGAACGACTCTCGCTCAGCAAGCCGCTGACGGTGTATTTAGCCGGCGGCATGGCCGTTCACCTCTACACGGCGAACCGCGTCACTACTGATGTGGATGCTGAATTCTCGGCCCGGGTCATTATTCCCAATGACCTGATGGTTGAGGTCACGCTGGAAGATGGTTCGCCACAGGTCATCTATCTGGACACGAACTACAACTCGACTTTTGCTTTGATGCACGAGGATTATCAGGATGATGCTATCCCCGTTGATCTCGGTTTAGAGCACATCCATGTTCGCGTGCTCTCACCGGTGGACCTTGTGGTCAGCAAAATCGCCCGGCTGGCCGATAACGACCGTGAAGATATTCAAGCATTGGTACAACTTGGCCTCACTACGGCCAGTGAAATCGAGCAACGTGCAAAAAGTGCATTGGCGGGTTATGTCGGAGGGCAATCTATGCTGCTGGTCAATCTTCAGGATGCCCTGGCAATTGCTCGTAATGCCGAAGCACGAGGAGCAAGCTGGACTGATACGCCCCCAACGAGTTTTGAACCCTCCTGACTCAGCCCCGACCTGCGCTGGAATACCCCTTTTCAATACCCCATTCAAGGATTCCCATGCAACGACGTACCTTCCTGAAAACAGCCGGCGCGGGTTTAGGTGTTTCCGCCGCTGCATTGGCCCCCAAGGCATTTTCCGATGGCCCCGCCATCAAGTGGCATCTGGCATCGAGTTTCCCCAAGAGTCTCGACACCATTTATGGCGCTTCGGAACTCCTTGCGGATCGGCTGAACAAGATCACCGGCGGCAAGTTTCAATTGCGCGTGCATGCCGGCGGCGAACTGGTGCCGGGCTTGCAGGTGCTGGATGCGGTGCAGAACGGCACCGTCGAATGCGGCCATTCCGCAAGCTATTACTACGTCGGCAAGAACATGGCATTTGCCTTCGATTGCGCCCTGCCCTTCGGCCTGACGGCGCGGCAACAGAATGCGTGGATGTATTTCGGCGGCGGCATCAAGCTGATGCGGGAGTTGTTCAAGCAATACAACATCGTCCAGTTTCCCGGCGGCAACACCGGCGTACAGATGGGCGGCTGGTTCCGCAAGGAGATCAAATCACTGGCCGATCTGAAGGGCTTGAAGATGCGCATCCCGGGCATCGGCGGCCAGATCATGGCCAAACTGGGCGTGGTGCCGCAAACCCTGGCCGGCGGCGATATTTATCCTTCGCTGGAACGCGGCGCGATCGATGCGGCCGAGTGGGTGGGGCCTTACGACGACGAGAAGCTGGGCTTCCACAAGATCGCCAAACATTATTACTACCCGGGCTGGTGGGAAGGCGGTCCGCAGCTCTCGTTCTTCGTCAACATCAACAAATGGAATGAGCTGCCCGAGGCCTACAAAGCGGCGTTCGAAACCGCCTGCGTGGAAGCCAATGTGAACATGCTGGCGGAATACGACTACAAGAACCCGCCAGCGATGATGCGATTGATCAAGCAGGGCGCCCAGTTGCACGCGTTCCCGAAGGACATCATGGAAGCCGCGATGAAGGCTGCCTTCGCCCTGTATGACGAAGAAGCCAAGAAGAACCCCACCTTCGCCAAAATTTACAAAGAGTGGAAAGCCTTCCGCGACATGGAGATTCAATGGTTCAAGGTGGCGGAAGCGTCTTACGCCAACTTTCTTTACTACTCGAAATAGGACCGTCATTTCCGTAGGGCGGAAAAGCGAAGCGCCTTCCGCCGTATGCACCGAGCGTTGGCGGAAGGCAGCGGAGTCGTTGCTGCTTTAGCAGCTTACGAATCCGGCGTGCCCCTTGCGGGTGCGCTTCGCTTTTCCGCCCTACCTTGCTATCAGGACTTGATTAAGGAGACACCATGTTCGAATCCGCAGAAATCGGCCACAAGGTCGATAAGGCCAGCTACGAAAAACAGCTTCCCGCCTTGCGCGAGGCCTTGCTCGATGCGCAATACGACCTGAGCACCTCGCGCGCTTTTCCCGTGGTCATTCTGGTCGGCGGCGTCGATGGCGCCGGCCGGAGTGAAACGGTAGGGCTGCTTAATCAATGGCTCGACCCGCGCCATATCGGAACCCACGGCATGGGCGAGCCTTCCGATGAAGAGCGCGATCGCCCGCCGATGTGGCGTTTCTGGCGCGCGTTGCCGCCGAAAGGCGAGACCGCGGTTTTTCAGGGTTCCTGGTACAGCATGCCCCTGCTCGACCGGGTCTATGGCCGCATCAAGAACGCCGCGCTGGACAGGGCCATTGCGCGCAATGTGCGTTTTGAACGCATGCTGGTCGACGAAGGCGCACTGGTTCTCAAATTCTGGTTCCATCTTTCCAAGGATCGTCAGGAAAAACGCCTCAAGACCCTGCAGAAAGACCCGCACACGCGCTGGCGCGTCACCGATCGCGACTGGGAACATTTCGCGCATTACGACGATTTCCTTCAGACCAGCTCAAAAATCTTGCGCATCAGCAGCACCGCGCAAGCGCCCTGGTACATCATCGAAGGCGAAGACGAACGTTTCCGCAGCCTGACCTTTGGCCGCATCCTGCTGGACAACCTGCGCCAGCGGCTTGACCAGCATGCCGCACAAGCCCATTCGCTGCCCGCGCCGCCGCTACCGCCCGCGGTCGATAACCTGCACCTGCTCAAAGCCCTCAACCTCAACGCCAGCATCGATAAACCGCATTATCAAACGCAGCTTGAAGAGCTCCAGGGCCGCCTGAACCTGCTCACGCGACACCGTCGTTTTGGTGATATTTCCGTGGTCTGCGTGTTTGAAGGCAACGACGCCGCCGGCAAAGGCGGCAGTATTCGCCGCATCACCGGTGCGCTCGATGCGCGCCGCTATCAGGTCATTCCCATCGCCGCGCCGACCGACGAAGAAAAAGCGCAACCCTACATGTGGCGATTTTGGCGTCACATGCCCCGACGCGGCCGGCTGACTTTATTCGACCGTTCCTGGTACGGGCGCGTCCTGGTGGAACGCGTCGAAGGCTATTGCGCGGAATACGACTGGATGCGCGCCTACAGCGAAATCAACGATTTCGAGACGCAACTGGCGGAACACAACGTGGTGGTGGTGAAGTTCTGGCTGGCGATCAGCCAGGAAGAACAACTGAAGCGTTTTCAGGAACGCGAAAACACCGGCTTCAAACGTTACAAAATCACCGCAGAAGACTGGCGCAACCGGGATAAATGGACGCAATACGAACAAGCCGTCTGCGACATGGTGGATCGCACCAGCACAGAAATTTCACCCTGGACGCTGATCCCCGCCAACGACAAAAACCACGCCCGCATCAAGATTCTGGAAACCTTATGCGATCGCATCGAGGCGGGGTTGAAGGCAAGCAAAGGGTAAGCAGATGTAGGTTGGGCAAAGCGCAGCGTGCCCAACATTACAACGCGGGAATGTTGGGCACGCTGCGCTTTGCCCAACCTACGCCCCCTTGTATGGCAGACCTCAACGTACCGCCAGCAACTCCACATCGAACACCAGGGTCGCATTCGGCGGAATCACGCCGCCGGCGCCGCGCGCGCCATAGCCAAGATCGGGCGGAATGGTCAGTTTGCGCTTGCCGCCCACTTTCATGCCCGCGACGCCTTCATCCCAACCGCGGATGACATTGCCACGCCCGAGCGGAAAGTCGAATGACTCGTTGCGATCGACGCTGGAATCGAACTTGTTGCCGTTGGTCAGCCAGCCGGTGTAATGCACGCTCACCATTTGCCCGGCCTGGGCTTCATCACCCTCGCCCAACTTGATTTCCTCGATCACCAGGCCGCTGGCGGTAGTCGTCGTAGACATGAACACTCCTTGTAAAAACGCACAAATAAAAACGCGGCACGCAAACCACGCGCCGCGCGGTAAAAAATTGATTACTGTTCAGCCCATCGCTGGCTGTGCGGCTGGCTGTGCGAATAAATTCGCACCGACAGTGTGCACGCCGGGATGTAGGTGCGAATTTATTCGCCCAGCCAGCCGTAGTGCGGGCAATGCCCGCAC
>JAUYFQ010000159.1 GCA_030690895.1 Sulfuricellaceae bacterium | reverse complement strand
GAATCGTTCACCTTCACCCGCATCAAATTCGACTTCGTGGCAGGAAGGACAATGCCAACCGGCAATGCCCGGCACGACCGTCGCGTGCCCCTTGTATTCATAGGGTACATCTTGAACGGCGTGCTGCAGATTAGCCATTCCGCAGTTCAGGCATTCTCGTGACATCTCATTTCTCCTTGAACTGAAGCACAAAAGAACCATCCTCGCGCAGCGTGACTTTGACGTAAGCCACTTTGCCATTAGGTGCAACTGGATGATATACGTCCTGCCAGACTTGGCTTGCCGCATGGGTGGTCATGCTCTTGTAAAAACTGGTGCGCGTCATCGTGCATATCAAGCTGATTGCCTGATCCGAATCCAGGCCCATTGCCTGAGCGCCAACCAAGGCAGTAGCAGTAAAAGCGTCCGCGCCACGCTGTTGTACCGCTGTCTTCACGGCGGCCAAGTCGTAATGTGGCTTGCGTTTTTCCATAGCAACAATATAACCTATGAGGTTATTTTATGCAAGTGATTATTCGTGATGTAGAACCAATACCAATGGCAATAAATTTGAAAATGCATTGATCTTGCGCAGTGTCCGAATAAGTGTACAATTTGCAAAAGTTGTGTTGCACCAACCTCAAGGCATATGTCTTGTAATCAATAGGTTAAGGCAGAGGCGAAATATCGAAAAAGCATATCTTCGATTCCCGCCGCCTCCACCAATGCCAAAGACCAACCGCTCATCCGGTTGGTCTTTTTTTGCCTACTCCCGCGTGTCTGCGCGGGTTCGTGCGGAAGCCTGCGGACTTCGACCTTTCTCCAGAGCACCGGGAAACGCCCATTTCCACTCTCTCCGGACCATTTTTCTCTCCGGACTCGCTCTCTGAAAGTGGCCCGAAGTCCGCAAAGGCAACAATTAATACCATTTTGAATCAACAATTTACGCGCGGACGAATCATGCGGTTGTTTTTTAGCATTGGTCGTGGAAGGGATTAGAACTTCCGGCAGGTTTTTATTGTACGATCCAATGGAACCCTAATTGGACGGCGCCATGACCGACGAATTGATTGACCTTATGCAGACATTCCCAGCTAACGGCAAAGCCATCTACGATGGCTTGGTCAAGCTGAAACTCGTGCACGCCAATGGATTCAGCCTCTTGCTTCCTGAGCTGATAGTTATCAATATTGATGGCTGGAAGTGGTTTCAGCCAAAATTCTTCAGCGCATGCATGATTAGCTTCGCTGAGAACGCCGCCTACGGCCACTCATGGTGGGATGATGTGGGTTTTATCCTGAACGGGCGACATGTAAATGCTCAGCGAGCATTAACTATTATCAATCAGATTGAAATATACTTTCATCATGTCGTTATCTATAAACGAGGTGCAATTCATGCAAAATATGACGCTGGAGCAGTTCCGGTCTACCAATGAGGCCGGTGGGGTGTTATCAGTCACCCTCAAGGCCGATGGCGCCGGTTTTGAAATGCAAATCGAGACTCGCAGGGGGCTTGCCAAGCTGGTGAAGGCGCGCGACAGGGGTGAGGCGCGCCGTTTCATCGACCCGCGCAAAGCGCTGCTGCTGCTGCATGACTTGGGTATCCGCGAGACGCGCATTGATAGCCAAAGCTGGCGACCGGAAGAGCATGAGTTCGAGCGCAAGCCAAGACCTGATCGATCCGAGGCGCTGAAGGCCGCGCACGAGGCGCTGTCGCATACGGACTGGTTGCAGCAGAAGCTTGCCAGGTCTGCCGCCGATCCACGCGCACGAGTGCCACACGAACAAGTCATGAGCGAAGCGCAAGCCATCATTGACAGGAAGCTCCGAGCCAATGACGTCGGCGCTTGAGTGGAGCGAAAATGCTCGCGCCGACCTGCTGGCCATCATCGATCACATTTCAGACGATAGCCCACAGGCGGCACAGGATCTCAAAAACGAGATCGAGAGCAAGGCGAACATCTTGCCGGCCAATCCCCGCATGTACGCCAAGAGCAAGCGCGCTCCAGGCTACCGGCAATTGACCGTGCGCGATAACTATCTTGTGTTTTACCGATTGCTGCCGACCGAGAAGGATCCCTTGGTCATCGATGTGGCCGCCGTTGTCCACTCACGCAGAAACTGGCCACCGCCGTCCGCCACCTGATCAAGTACGCGACAAACCTCGCCCACCGTCACTCCCGGATCGGCTCTTCCATTGAGCGGCTTCTGCGGCTAGCAAAGCCTTGTCACCCTACAGGATTATCCGGGTTAAAATCCCTGCTTCGGTTTTTTGAACAGGTATTCCCATGACTACTGGCAATCTCTTCATCGTGGCCGCGCCATCCGGTGCAGGCAAAACTTCGCTGGTCAAGGCGCTGCTTGATAACGACCCCGGAATTGAACTGTCCATTTCCTATACGACGCGCCCGGTTCGTCCGGGCGAGGTCGATGGGCAGCACTACCACTTCGTTGACAAGGCTGAGTTTGAGCGCATGCTGGAGCGGGGTGATTTCCTGGAAAGCGCCGAGGTTTACGGTAATTTTTATGGCACTTCCCAGCCCTGGATCGAAGCCGAGCGGAGATCCGGCCGGGATATTCTGCTGGAAATCGACTGGCAGGGCGCCGCACAGGTACGCAAACTGATCCCAGAGGCGGTTGGAATCTTCATCCTGCCGCCATCCTTGCAGGCGCTGGAGCAACGTTTGAGCAAAAGGGGGCAGGATTCCGCCGAGGTGGTTGCCCGCCGTGTTGCCGCCGCCCGCGAGGACATCAGCCATGTCGGCGAATTCGACTATGCTATTATTAACGACAACTTCGATACCGCCCTGCTGGATTTGCTGGCAGCGGTTCGGGCGCAAAGATTGAAGATTTCAACCCAACTCGAACGGCATGGCGAACTGATCGCCAGCCTCTCTTAAAAACAGGAGATTCCCATGGCGCGTATTACGATCGATGACTGCATGAAACACATTACCAACCGTTTTGAACTGACACTGGCTGCCACGTTTCGCGCCCGCCAGATCGCCAATGGCTCGACACCCATGGTCGATCCTCAACGCGACAAGCCTACCGTGATCGCTCTGCGTGAAATTGCGCTCGGCAAGGTTGGCAAGGAAATTCTGAACCGTGGACAGGCTTGAAAGGGGATGGGGGATGAGTAATGAGTAATGAGTAATGAGTGATGGGTGATGAGTGATGAGTGAGCGGTTAAAAACCGTCGGCGTAGCCGACACAAAACCACCCATTACCCATCACTCATTACTCATCACCCCCATGCCCATGCCCAACCCCGCTCCTTTCCTGGAATTACTTTCCGCTTATCTTCGGCCTGAGGATGTCACCCAGGCCGAAGAGGCCTTTCGCGTTGCCGAAGACGCGCATCATGGGCAACTCAGGCAAAGCGGCGAGGCGTATATTTCGCACCCCCTGGCCGTCGCCACCATCCTGGCGGAATGGCGACTGGATCCGCAGGCCATTATGGCCGCGCTCCTGCATGATGTTGTAGAAGACACCGAGATTACCAGCGCAGAGCTCAGCCAGAAATTCGGCAAGCATGTTGCCGATCTGGTGGATGGGGTTTCCAAGCTCGATAAAATAGAATTCCAGTCCGAAGCCCACGCCCAGGCGGAAAATTTCCGCAAGATGTTGCTGGCCATGGCGCGCGATGTGCGTGTCATCCTGATCAAACTGGCGGACAGACTCCACAACATGCGCACGATGGAGGCCATGAAAGCGGCCAAGCAACAGCGCATTTCGAACGAGACCCTGGAAATTTACGCCCCGATCGCCAATCGACTGGGGCTTAACAACGTTTACCGCGAACTCGAAGACCTGGGGTTTCATTACGCCTACCCCAACCGTTACACCGTGCTTTCCAAAGCCGTCAAATCCGCGCGCGGCAATCGCCGGGAGGTGGTCAAGAAAGTCCTGGAAGCGATCGAAAACAAGCTTTCCGTCTGTCAGATCGGCGCCTCGGTGACCGGGCGCGAAAAACACCTTTACAGTATTTACAAAAAAATGCAGGAGAAAAACCTGGCATTCTCGGAAGTGTTCGATATCTACGGCTTTCGCGTCATCGTCAAGGATATCCCAACCTGTTATCTCGCCATGGGCGCTCTGCACGGTCTTTACAAGCCCATTCCGGGGAAATTCAAGGACTACATCGCCATTCCCAAGGCGAATGGCTATCAGTCGCTGCACACCACGCTGTTCGGCCCGTTCGGCACACCCATCGAGATTCAGATTCGCAGCCAGGAAATGCATCAGATCGCCGAGGCGGGCGTCGCGTCGCACTGGTTATACAAGAGCGGAGAAAACGGCATTAGCGAGATGCAGCATAAAACCCATCAATGGCTGCAAAACCTGCTGGAGATCCAGGACGAAAGCCGTGATGCCGCTGAATTTCTGGAGCATATCAAGGTCGATCTGTTCCCGGATGAAGTCTACGTTTTTACCCCAAAAGGCAAGATCATGGCCATGCCGCGCGGCGTGACGGCGGTCGATTTTGCCTATGCCGTCCACACCGATGTCGGCAACCGGGCGGTCGCGGTCAAGATCAACCACGAGCATGCGCCGCTACGCACCGAACTCAAGAATGGGGATCATGTCGAGATCGTCACTGCATCGCATGCCAACCCGAATCCAGCCTGGCTGAACTATGTCGTGACCGGCAAGGCTCGTTCGCATATCCGGCATTTTCTCAAGACGCTGCATTATGATGAATCCGTCGCATTGGGCGGTCGTTTGCTGGATCAGGCTTTTCGCGTCCTGCAGGTCGAGTCCGGCAGTGTCGGCACCAGCGCCTGGGAGAAATTACTGCGCGAAAATGCGGGCAAGACTCAGGATGAAATCCTCGCCGACATTGGTCTGGGCAAACGCCTCAATATCGTCATCGCGCGCCAACTCGCCACGATGAGCGAAGCACAAACCGGCGAGCAGCGCCCCCAGACTGCCATCACGATACGTGGCACTGAAGGCATGGCCGTGCAGTTCGCCAAATGCTGCCGCCCGATTCCGGGCGATCCGATTCTGGGTTTGATCAACAAGGGCAAGGGCCTCATCATCCATACTCACGATTGTCCAAATATCAGCCATTTCCGGAAAGACCCGGAAAAATGGGTGGACGTGGAGTGGGACACGGATACCCGCCGCATGTTCGAGGTCAGCATCAAGCTGGTGGTTGCCAACCAGCGCGGCGTGCTGGCCAAGGTTGCGGCCACCATTGCCGATGCCGACTCCAATATCGACAATGTCAGCATGGAAGAAGAAGACGGCAGCGCCTACACCACCATGTTCTTCACCTTGCAGGTCGAAAACCGCATGCACCTGGCCAAGGTCATGCGCGGCTTGCGCCAGTTGCAGGATGTGGTGCGCATTAGTCGGCTTAAAAGCTGAACTGCATGTTAACCACGGGGAACACGGGGAAAACGCTTTTGGTACTTGCCTCCCCCGTGTTCCCCGTGTTCCCCGTGGTTAAATTATGTTTTGAACAGAAACAAAAGGAGCAACACATGAGCAAACAAGTTCTACAAACAAACAATGCCCCCGCCGCCATCGGCACCTATTCACAAGGCATCCGGGTCGGCGACACGGTTTACCTTTCCGGGCAGATCGGCCTCAACCCCGAAACCATGCAAATGGCCGACAGCGTCGAGGCACAGATCAACCAGGTTTTCCTCAACCTGGGCGCGGTTGCCAATGCAGCAGGCGTGGGGCTGAATACCACGGTCAAACTCAATGTGTACCTGACCGATCTGGCGCATTTCGCCAAGGTCAACGAGATCATGTCCACTTACTTCGATCAGCCTTATCCTGCCCGCGCAGCGGTCGGCGTCAAGGAATTGCCGCGTGGCGCGCAGGTGGAAATGGATGCAGTTTTGTATCTTGGGTAGTTGTTGGTATTCAGCTATCAGCCGTCAGCTGATAGCTGAATACTGACGGCTGATAGCTGATAGCTGACAACCAATCATCCATGCTCCCGCCAAAAACCAACAAAGCCGTCTGGAACAAGCTGTCGAAACTGGGTATCCAGACGCCTGAAGACCTGGTGCTTCACCTGCCCTTGCGTTATCAGGACGAAACCCGCCTTTATCTGATCGCTGATGCTCCCGTCGGCCAGACCGTACAGATGGAGGGCATCGTCACGCACGCCAGCGTCAGCTACAAACCGCGCAAGATGTTCACGGTCAAAATGCGTGACAACAGCGGCACCCTTGCTTTGCGTTTTCTGCACTTCTACCCGTCCCAGTCACAAACACTCGTCCCCGGCGTGACCATCCGCGTCAACGGGGAGGTTCGCCACGGTTACTATGGCGCAGAGATTGTTCACCCCCAATACCGCATCGTTCGCGAGCATGCACCGCTGGCCGAAACCCTGACGCCGGTTTACCCCACCACACAGGGGCTTTCTCAGGACACACTGAGAAAATTGATCGCCGATGCACTGGCCTCCGTCAGCCTGGATGAAACCTTGCCGGAGACCGTGCTGGACACCCTGCAACTGATCGGGTTCCGGGACAGTATCGAAGGCTTGCACCGCCCCGGCCCGGACATTTCGCTCGCGCTATTGGAAGAACGCGCCCATCCTGCCTGGCGACGACTGATTTTCGATGAGCTGCTGGCGCAACAACTTTCCATGCGCCAGCACTATCGGCAACGCCGCTCGCGCGGCGCGACACCCCTGCCTTCGCGCGGCAAACTGAGTCAGTCATTGCTGGCCAGTCTGCCTTTTCCGCTGACCGGCGCCCAGAAAAATGTACTCGCTGAAATCAGTCATGACCTGGAACAGAGCCATCCCATGCAGCGCCTGCTTCAAGGCGATGTCGGCAGCGGAAAAACCATCGTGGCCGCGCTGGCAGCCTGCCAGGCGATTGAAAACGGATATCAGGCCGCTTTGATGGCGCCGACCGAAATTCTGGCTGAACAGCACTACCTGAAACTTTCCGGCTGGCTCCAGCCACTCGGCATCACGGTTGACTGGCTCACCGGCAGCCTGAAGAAGAAGGAAAAGCAACTCGCCTTGTCGCGTGTCGCCAGCGGTGAAACCCAGTTGATCGTCGGCACTCATGCCCTGTTTCAGGAGTCTGTCGATTTTGCCGGGCTGGCCTTGGCCATCATTGACGAGCAGCACCGTTTCGGCGTCCATCAGCGCTTGGCTTTGCGGCAAAAAGGGGGCGAGGCGCACCAGCTCATGATGAGCGCGACGCCCATCCCGCGCACCCTCTCGATGAGTTATTACGCCGATCTGGATGTGTCGGTCATCGACGAACTACCGCCAGGGCGCACGCCGGTGACAACCCGCTTGATCGAAAGCAGCCGCCGCGACGAGGTCTTCGAGCGGGTACGAAACGCCTGCCTGCAAGGGCGGCAAGCCTATTGGGTATGCCCGCTGATCGAGGAATCCGAAGCCTTGCAACTCAAAACGGCATTCGAAACCTATGAGCACCTTCTCCAAACTTTCCCTGAACTCAACGTTGGACTGGTTCACGGGCGTCAGGCGGCAGCCGAGAAAGCTGCCACCATGGCCAGCTTCAAGGCAGGCGAACTGCATTTGCTGGTCGCCACCACGGTGATCGAAGTGGGCGTGGATGTGCCCAATGCTTCGATGATGGTGATCGAACACGCCGAGCGCTTCGGCCTCTCTCAGCTCCACCAGCTACGAGGCCGGGTAGGACGCGGCGCGGCCAGCAGCGCCTGCGTTCTGTTGTACCAGACACCCCTGTCGGAAACCGCCAGCGCTCGCCTCAGAATCATTTACGAGAACACCGACGGCTTTGAGGTAGCACGCCAGGATCTGGCGCTACGAGGGCCGGGCGAGTTTCTGGGTGCACGGCAAAGCGGGGCGCCCATGTTGCATTTTGCTGATCCGGAAAGGGATGTTGACCTGCTGGAACAAGCTCGCGCCACAGCGGAACGGATGCTGGAAACGCACCCGGCTCACGCCGAGCGCCATTTGGAACGCTGGCTTGGACAACAGCAGGAATTGCTCAAGGCCTGAATGTAACGCATTGATTTAGCCCCGTGCTCCCCGTGGTTAACTGAGTTTTCTAGGTTTATCTATCTGAAATGTTTCGTGTTTTTCGTGGTCAAATGAGATTTTTAGGATGAATGAAAACTGGAGTTGCCGCCTCGCGCTGGCGAGCAGAACTACAGCGCAAATTTGACTATAGTCAGTGAAATGCAAAAACATGTTTGACTCAGTACTCTTTATTCTCCACTATCACAGTAGGGTAATGGGCTACAAAATCAAAAATCCGATCAGAATCTGCTTCTTGAAGGGGTAATCATGACGATACGCACATTCCTGTTGTTGTGCCTGTTTGCCTGGACCTTGCCAGCCGCAGCAGACAAACCCGTGGCCCCAGCTGAAATTTCAGGTGCAACGGGTGTCTCGGCAGAGAAATTAGTGGATCTGCTTGCAAGCACACCGCAATTGGTCATGATTGACTCCCGCCGTCAGGAGGAATTTGAAAAGGGTCATATTGAGGGCGCGGTCAACTTGCTCGATACCGACATGACCCAGGCAAAACTCGCCAGGCTTGTTTCCAGCTCAAGCACGCCGGTACTGTTTT
Source organism: Sulfuricellaceae bacterium (assembly GCA_030690895.1). Classification (GTDB taxonomy): domain Bacteria; phylum Pseudomonadota; class Gammaproteobacteria; order Burkholderiales; family Sulfuricellaceae; genus Sulfurimicrobium. Next base: position 13,490 of record JAUYFQ010000159.1, on the reverse strand, counting down.
ATTGTAATGGAGAACGCTGCCTGCGCAGCACCAACGCGGCAAGACTGGCGCTGCAATGGGGTTATCACAAGGTCTACTGGTTCCGAGGCGGATGGAAAGAATGGGGCGACAAGAATATGCCAGTAGCCAGGTAACTGCATCCATCCGATTCGACCCCGATGCTGTCTGAACGCATTTCCCTCAAAACACTAACCATCAGCATTCTGGTTGCGATCGGTATGGTGTCGATTTTTCTGCTTTTTGTCACCACGATTTATTTCCGTGACGCAGCGCTAAACTCACAAAGCCAGAGCCTCTCGCGCGTGATGGAAGTCGCGACTCAGGAGGTGATGAAGCAGACCCACGATCAGCTTTTCAATCTGGGCTCCTCGTTTCAGAATCGCGCTGAATTTCGCACCGCACTCGAACAGTTTTATCAGGGAAAGGGCGATACCGCACTGCGCGAAGCGCTCGATGACCCACTTCTGAAGGGCTTTGTCGGCGCGGCGGCGGTGGATCTGGTCAAGCTGCGGGCGTATGACCTCGACCTCAAGCTGGCGGCCCAAAGTGAGGCAGGCATCCAGGATCTGCCGCCAAACTCACTGCTGCTTGATCAGGCAGGCCAACGCAGCGGTTCCGAACGTCTCAAGGCGCTGGGCGGTCTCTGGATTTCTCCTGCAACGCCCCTGTATTCGGTGCTGGTACCCGTGGGAGGATTGAAACTGACCGGCTATCTCGAAGTCGTGGCAAACCCTACCTTCAATCTCGCCGCAGTTGCCACGATGACCCGAATGCCCCTGACGATTTACAGCCCAACGAAAAAATTGCTCTACCAGTCCGAGGACGCAGCGTCCGGGCGTGGGGCAAAAACGCTGGCGGTGGAATATACACTGCGTGCAGGCAACTGGGAGGCGGCTTATCGCCTGGTCAGTCTGGACAACGTGACCCAGCTCAATATCGATATGGCGCGCACCGGGATGATCGGGGTGCTGGCATTTATCACCTTGATCGGCGCCAGCATACTGATCGGACTGTTGTTTCTGCATCGCTTCGTATTCCAGCCAATTCGCAACATGCAAAGCGAAATGGAACGCTCTGCCCAGGGCGACCTGTCGGTTACGGTTGGGCAGCACAGCCTGAAGGAATTCAATGCCCTGGCTGCGGCGTTCAATACCATGGCGCGCAAGGTGGAAAGCAATATCCAGGAACTTCAGCGACTATCCAGTGTGGACGGACTGACCGGCGTCAACAACCGGCGTCATTTCGATCTCTCGCTACAGTCCGAATGGCAGCGCGCACAGCGTGGCAACCAGGAACTGTCGCTGCTCATGCTGGACATCGATTATTTCAAGCAATACAACGACACCTATGGCCACCTCGGCGGGGATGACTGTCTGCGCATTGTGAGTGCTCTGCTGCGCGAGACGCTCCAGCGCACCAGCGATATCGTCGCACGCTATGGTGGCGAGGAATTCGCCATCCTTCTACCGGATACCCCGGAACAGGGGGCGCAATTCATTGCATACAAGATCACTGCCGAGCTGGCCCGCCTGAACTTGCCTCATGCCGCTTCACCCCTGGGCGGGCGCGTCACGTTGAGCATTGGCTGCGCCACCTGCCGGGTGAAGCCGGACTGCCCGCCCGAGGCGCTGGTGGCGGCAGCGGACAAGGCGCTGTATCAGGCCAAGGCGATGGGGCGCGACCGTGTGGTGGCAGCCATGGAGGAAATTGCTGTGAAGGAAGCGAAAGAATGAGCAAGACCACACGGATTTATCTGCTTTCGATCTCACTTGCGCTGGGTATCGTGCTGACGTTCTTTGCCATTCAGATTTTTTTTGTGGAACTCGTTTTCCAGCCGCGCATGATAGTGGTGCCATTGCTTTTGGGAACGGCTCTTGGCCTGCTGGTGGGCAAGGTGCAAGTGTTGCGCGCGCGCCTGACTGAGCGCAACCGGCTGTTTTCGGCACTGGCCGAGTTCGCCCTGGAATTTACCTATTTTCGCAAGATCAGCGGCGAGTACGAATATGTATCTCCCGCCTGCAAGCAGCTGACCGGCTACGAGCAGGAGGATTTCTACCGTCAGGACAATTTCATGGACCGGCTGATTCATCCTGATGACATGGATGTCTGGAACGGCCATATTCACAACATCAACGGCGAGGGTGTGGCGGAAACTGTGGAATTCCGCATCATCACGCGGGATGGGCAGGTGCGCTGGGTCGCACATCTGTGCAGCACGGTGCAGGACGAAAAAGGCCTCACCATCGGCGTGCGCTCCACCAACGTCGATATTACCCAGCAAAAGGAGTATGAGCAGCAAATCGAATTTTCTGCCAAATATGATCACCTGACAGAACTGCCCAACCGGCGCTGGCTGATGAGCATGCTACAAGGCCGCATTAGCGAAGCGCAGGCGAGCAAGCGGCATTTTGCGGTCATGTTCCTCGATCTCGATCGCTTCAAATATATCAACGATACATTCGGCCATAACGTGGGTGACACACTGCTGCGCCAGGTTGCCGATCAGTTCAAGGGAGTTTGCCTGGAAAACGGCCAAACCACACCGATGTTCATTTCACGTTTTGGCGGCGACGAATTTGTGATTATCGAGGACATGTCTCAAGGGGAAGAATTGCTCCAGTCCGCCGGAAAGATCCTGACCTTGCTGGATAGATCCTTTTCTGTCCACGGACACGATTTTCGTGTCAGCGGTAGTATCGGGATTTCAGTCTTCCCCTTTGATGGCGCAACGCCGGAAGACCTGATCAAGAATGCAGATGCGGCAATGTACAAGGCCAAGCGCGAGGGCAAGAACAATATTCAGTTTTATTCTGCCGACCTTGAGGCGGAAATGTCCGATTTTTACCGACTGGAACAGCGCCTCAAACTGGCGATCGAGCGCGACGAATTCATCCTGCATTACCAACCTCAGACCGAGCTGGCCACTGGCCGGGTAGTCGCAGTGGAGGCCTTGGTACGCTGGAACAGTCCAGACAGCGGTCTGGTGCCGCCGCTGCAATTCATCCCGGTAGCCGAGGAAACCGGCCTGATCAAAGCCATCGGCGAACAAGTGCTGCGCAAGGCTTGCACCCAGTGGCGCGCCTGGTTCGATCAAGGCATCGAGCTCAACATGGCGGTCAACGTATCGCCAATCCAGTTTCGCGATGATGCCTTCATCGGCCAGCTTGAAAAACTGTTGGAAGAAATGCATATGCCAGCAGCCAACCTTGAAATTGAAATCACTGAGGGCGTGCTGATGGGCGGTGCGGAGAAAGCGCTGGTCAAACTCAATGCCCTGCATGATATGGGGATATCCATCGCCATCGATGATTTCGGCACTGGTTACTCTTCCCTGCAATATCTCAAGGATCTGCCGATCGACTGCCTCAAAATCGACGCCTCATTCGTGCATGGGATCCATGTCAATGACAAGGACATGGCTATCGTCAGGGCCATCGAGGCGCTGGGGCGGAATCTCCAGATGACCACCGTGGCCGAGGGCATCGAGGAAAGTACGCATTACGCATTGCTGAAAGACATCGGCTGCACTTTGGGGCAGGGATATTTCATTTCCCGCCCAGCTCCAGCAGATCTGCTGGAGCCATTTTTGCGCAAATGCAGACCCTAGCTGGCTGGTAGAATCTGCACATGCAAAATCGTCACCCAAGGCCTGAATGGCTGCTCCACGCCGCCCCCACTCACTGCCCTTATCGCACCTGGCTGATTGACCGAGGTTCGCTTACCAGGCGAATCCAGTCACTATGCGCAAACTTCAACTTGCGTGGATTACGAACCTGGAGAGGCAAAGCCGATCGAGACGAAGCGGCCTGTGTCAATCTTGAATTCCACATCATCGCTTTGCTAAGAGAAGTGCATCTGTATTGCGGAGATACGCCAGTCGTGTTTGCCCATAGCATCATCCCCAAAAAAGGGATGAATGGACCTTGGCATCATTTGGGAAAGCTGGGCAACAAACCCCTGGGCGCGGCGCTGTTTGCCAACCCGCTGGTCAGGCGGATGCCGCTGCAATTCCGGAAACTGGATCGCCGTCATGCGCTCTATCGGCGCGCCTGCGCCATCCTGTCCGAGCCGCCTTTACACCTGTGGGCGCGACGTTCGGTCTTTATTCTGCAAAAATATCCGATCCTGGTCACCGAGGTTTTTCTCCCCGGCATACTTGAACTTCATCCCTGAGCGATATCGCTCTTCCAGGCCGCAGGTGCAGGATGGTGCTTGAGGTGAACCATCGCGGCGTAATAACCACGGGAAGAAGTCAAACTCGGCCTGACGCACTCCATCAGCATGGACAGGAATTCGGGGCTAAAATCTGGTTGCATCGCCCGGTCCGGACCGTATTTCGCGCCGTTCATCAGGTCACCCTGTCCAGCATGGCGAGCGTAGGCAACCAGATTAAAAATCATCAGGTCATCTTCCAATAACTGGAACTCGCCCTTCAGGCGCTGGATGAAGCCCTTTTCCTCCACCGAAAAGAAGGCGTCGATCTCAGCCATGCCCTCCTCCTGATGCGCCATTTCTTTTTTGGCGGCCTCGTCGTGAGAATCGCCGATGACTGTCATCGGCGAGCGCGCAAACATGCCTTTCTGCTTGGCAGGCCCGCGCATCAGATTGGCATAAAACGACGACACAATCGCCCTGAGCCGTGAAATGGATGGGTTATGCATGAGTAAATCAACTTGCGTATAGTAGATTCGTACCATTATAAATAATTCGAGCCGCTTCGAGTATGTAATTTGCATGGACAGCCAGTTTTACCATATAACCCAAGTCAATCCTGATAAAATCAGGCCATCCAACCATCGGTGCCTGGCGCCATGTCCATCACACAAAAACTTGATCTTTATGAACGTCTGATGCGTCTGGACAAGCCGATCGGTATTTTGCTGCTGGCCTGGCCCACGCTGTGGGCGCTATGGATTTCCGCTGCCGGGCGGCCTGACTGGCTGATCGTCTGGATATTCATGCTCGGTACGATTTTGATGCGCTCGGCGGGTTGCGTCATCAATGACTATGCCGACCGCGACTTCGACCCCCATGTCGAACGCACCAAAAACCGTCCGATAGCCGCCGGACTGGTCAGCAAAAAAGAAGCGCTCATCCTCTTCGCCGCACTGTCCATTAGCGCCTTCTTGCTGATTTCTCGCCTTAACAAGCTGACCATCGCACTCTCCTTCATCGCGCTCTTTCTGGCCGTCAGCTACCCATTCACCAAGCGTTTTCTGGCGATTCCACAGGCCTATCTGGGCATCGCCTTCGGCTTTGGCATTCCCATGAGTTTTGCCGCGCAAACCGGGCAGATTCCCGCCATTGCCTGGCTGATGCTGCTCGCCAACGTGCTATGGGCCGTGGCCTACGATACCGAGTACGCCATGGTGGATCGTGAGGATGACCTGAAAATCGGCATCCGAACTTCAGCCATCACCTTCGGCCAGTACGATGTTCTGGCCATCCTGTTCTGCTACGTCGGCACGCTGGCCATCATGGCCGGGGTGGGGGCATGGCTCAAACTGGGGCTTTACTACTATGCAGGACTGCTGGTCGCCCTGATGATCGCGGTTTATCACTACACGCTGATTCGGACGCGCGAACGCGACAAGTGCTTCAAGGCCTTCATCCATAACAACTGGTTTGGCGCTGCGATCTTTGGGGGCATCCTGCTAAACTACCTGGATTCAACGCTGGCCTCGCTGCGAGGCTTATAGGAGGTTCCATGCATCGCGCTCTGATTCTTCCCCTGGCCCTGCTGCTGGCTGCATCTCCAGCGCTGGCCCAAGCGCCCGCCCCGCCACAGGATCACCGCCAACTGGTCAACATGCCGGATCTGCCGCGCAGCCTGATGCGTGCCGACATGCAAGACCATCTGGTGGCCATGAATGAAATCATTGGCTACCTGGCAGAAAACAAACTCGCAGACGCCGCCGAGACAGCCGAAAAACGCATGGGGCAAAGCGCCATGGGCAAACACGCCGCCATCGCGCGCGGCCAGGGACCAGGGCGATTCATGCCGGATACCATGCGCCAGATGGGCTGGAACATGCACGATGCCGCGACCGAATTTTCCAAAGTAGCGAAGACTGGCGATCAAGCCAAATCGCTCGCCGCACTGCAACAGCTCACTTCAAGCTGCGTGGCCTGCCACATGTCGTTCCGCACCCGCTAGGCGTCCATGCCCGCCCCTAGTGAAATTCTCGATCTCGTCGCTCGCTTCGAGCTTCAGATCGACGCCTACAAGAGCGGAAAATACAATGAAACCCAGTTGCGGCGGGAATTTCTCGACCCCTTTTTCAAAGCACTGGGCTGGGACGTGGACAATACCCAGGGCTATGCCGAAGCCTACAAAGACGTAGTACACGAGGACGCCATCAAGATTGGCGGCATGAGCAAGGCCCCCGACTATAGTTTCCGCGTCGGCGGCGCACGCAAGTTTTTCCTCGAAGCGAAAAAACCCTCGGTCAACATCAAGCAGGACATCGCGCCAGCTTTCCAGCTCAGGCGTTATGCGTGGTCGGCGGGGCTGCCGCTTTCCATCCTTTCCGATTTCGAGGAATTCGCGGTCTATGATTGCCGCGTCAAACCAGTCAAGACCGACCTGGCCTCCAAGGCGCGCATCCTGTACCTGACCTTCCGCGACTTTGCGGAAAAGTGGGACGAAATCGCCGCCATCTTCTCCAAGGAGGCGGTGCTCAAGGGTTCCTTCGACCGTTACGCCCACGCCGCCAAGGGCAAGAAAGGCACCACCGGGGTGGACGCGGCCTTCCTGACTGAAATCGAATCCTGGCGCGAACTGTTGGCGAAAAATATCGCCCAGCGCAACCCCGGTATTGGTGGCCGCGACCTCAACTTCGCGGTGCAACAGACCATCGACCGCATCATCTTCCTGCGCATCGCCGAAGATCGCGGCCTGGAGCCTTACGGACGCCTGCAGGCGCTGGCCAATGGCGCCAATGTCCATGACCGGCTCAAGCAACTGTTTCACCAGGCCGACGACCGCTACAACTCCGGCCTGTTTCATTTCCACGCGGAGAAAGAGCGGCCCGAAACGCCCGACCAGCTAACCCTGGGCCTCGCGCTCGACGACAAACCGCTCAAGGAAATTTTCAGGAACCTCTACTACCCCGACAGCCCCTACGAATTCTCGGTCCTGCCCGCCGACATTCTCGGCCAGGTGTACGAGCAGTTCCTCGGCAAGGTGATCCGCCTCACCGCCGGCAATCGCGCCGTGGTGGAAGACAAGCCGGAAGTGAAAAAGGCCGGCGGCGTGTTCTACACCCCCGGCTACATCGTCGCCTACATCGTGGCCAGCACCGTGGGCAAACTGCTGCAAGGAAAAACCCCGAAGCAGGCGGAAAGCCTGAAAATACTCGACCCGGCCTGCGGCTCCGGCTCCTTCCTCATCGGCGCCTACCAATACCTGCTCGACTGGCATCTGTCCTGGTACAGCGCCAACGACCCGGAAAAACATGCCAAGGGCAAAAACCCCAAAATTTACCGCATTGGACTCCCCTCTCCTTCCGGGAGAGGGGTTGGGGGTGAGGGCTGGCGCCTCGCCACCAGCGAACGCAAGCGCATCCTGCTCGCCAGTATTTACGGCGTGGACATCGACGCCCAGGCGGTGGAAGTCACCAAGCTTTCCCTGCTGCTCAAGGTGCTGGAAGGCGAATCGGATCAGACCCTGACCAGCCAGTTCAAGCTCTTCCACGAGCGCGCCCTGCCCGACCTGGACAGCAACATCAAGTGCGGCAACTCCCTGATTGGCCCGGATTTCTACGACGGCAACCTGGACCTGGGCGAGGACGCGCGGCGGCGGGTCAATGTGTTTGACTGGGAAGCGGAGTTTCCTGAGGTGTTCAACCCCATCCCCACCCTAGCCCTCCCCTTGAAGGGGAGGGAACTTTCACTCCTTTCTGCTCATGGGGAAGGGAGGGAGCCTTTACCCCTTCCCCCTCAGGGGGAAGGTTGGGATGGGGGTGGGGTAAAAATGCGGGGCGGCCCTTCGACGGCGCTCAGGACAGGCTTCGACGCCATCATCGGCAACCCGCCCTACGTGCGTCAGGAATCGCTGGCCGATTTCAAGCCATACCTGCAAGCCCATTACGCCGCCTTCGATGGCGCTGCCGATCTCTACGCCTACTTCATGGAAAAAAGCGTGAGCCTGCTGCGCGAGGGCGGCCTGTACGGCATCATCGTTTCCAGCAGCTTCCTGCGCGCCGCTTATGGCGCGGCCCTGCGGCGCGTGCTCAAGGAACGCGCTGCGCTACTGTCGCTCACGGACTTCGGCGGCCTGCCGGTATTTGCCAGCGCCAAGGACACCTATGTCTGCATCCCCCTCCTCGCCCGCGCGCCGCAACCGGAACGGGTGGAAATCCGCCGCATCCACACCCTCGATTTCAGCAACCTTGAGGATTACGCCGCCGCCCAGGCCTATGCCGTTCCCCAGCAGCGCCTGAACACGGAGGCCTGGTCGCTGAAATCGGATGCCGAAAGCGCGGTGTTCGACAAGATCGTGAAAGCCGGGAAGCCTCTGGGCGATTACCTTGAAAGGCAAATTTTATACGGCGTTAAAACCGGGCTGAATGAGGCGTTTTTCATCGACGCGGAAACCCGGGACCGGCTGATTGCCCAGGACCCGCGCAGCGCCGAACTGATCAAGCCCTTGCTCGGCGGCGAGGACATTCGCCGTTATATCTGCCGCGACAAACAAGCATGGCTGATCTTTACCCGGCGCGGGGTGGACATCTCGCGCTATCCGGCAATTCAAGATCACCTGAGCCAATGGAAAGAGGATTTAACGCCCAAAAAGGATAAAAGCGTTAAACGTGGCCGCAAGCCTGGAAAATATGCATGGTATGAAATCCAGGACGACGTGGCCTACTACGAAGCATTTGACGCGCCCAAAATCATCTTCCCCGACATCTGCAAGGCGCCGCGCTTCACCCTCGACCAGAGCGGCGTTTATCTCGCCAACACCGCCTATTGCCTCGGCAGCGGCGACCTTTACCTGCTCGGCATCCTCAACAGCCGCCTGTTCTGGTTCGCCATCAGCCACATCAGCATCCCGTTCGGCGTGCGCGCCGGAGAATACCGCTACCGGCTGATTTACCAGTACATGGAGCAGGCGCCCATCCGCCCCATCGATGCCAGCGACCCCGCCGGCCGCGCCCGCCACGGAAAAATGGTGGCGCTGGTGGAATCCATGCTGGCCTTGCACCGGCAGCTCGCCGCGGCCAACACCGCCCACGACAAGACCCTGATCCAGCGCCAGATCGGCGCCAGCGACAAGCAGATCGACCGGCTGGTGTATGAGCTGTACGGGCTGACGGCGGAAGAAATTGCCATTGTGGAAAATGCGGGTTGATTTGGCCAGCCAATAAAAACCCCGCCGCAGCGGGGTTTATTTTTTGTGATGCACCGAGTGCATTTCGCTATCGTTTACCGCCCTTGGATTGGGACAGATAAGCATCAACTTCTGCATCAGTGCGGCCTTGGCTTTTCATATGGCGACGCAATGCCGACTCGCTTCTTTCCCGAATTTCTTCGCGTGAAATCTGTTCAGGAATAGCATCTAACAAGGCAGCGGGGTCGATTCTTTTTATCCGAGCAAGTCGTTGTTTCAGATCCATAACTTCATCCATACCCCTATGCAGCAGAGCGAAGATCAATATTCCTGGAGGTCTGCACTGTTTGCTTAAGATCGCGCCTCAACGAGTCTATTTCTGATGATGTCAGCATTGTCTGATCGTTCGAGGTAGCGCGCTTCTGACTCGGTGAGCCGGTCGAATCCGTACCCGAATGTCTTTCTCCACCAGTTTTCAAGTTCGGTGCCATGTTTTTGCCTCAGCTTCGCAATTATCTCGATTGATGGAGAAAGTTTGGCGGAATAGGGTTTGCCTGTCAATGTCGTTGCCAGAACAACTCTGCCGCCCAGGCTCTCGATATATCCTTTCAGGTTCGCCAGTGTTCCTCCCTGACCAATGAAGTCGTCTACCAACAGATAGGTTGCAGCCTGCTGCACCTCTCCACCAAACAAGGCCGGATAAGCCAGCCGATGATATCCACTTGCGCCCGTATGCCCGACCTTGTTGATCTGGACAATTTCCTCATAAACCGGAAGATTCAAATACTCACCCAGCACCTCTGAAAACACCGCCGGGATGCGATTGATACCGGCGTGCTCCTCTGCGAATACCGGCGTAATGAATGGCCTGCATTCACCAAGTGCCTGCCGAATACGGCTAATCGCATTCGGGCTCAAATGTCAGTCACAAGCTGCTTTGCTGCTGCGATATCCCCGGCTTTGGCTGCCAGATAGAAGGGGTGTTGCTTAACTGCACTTTCATCAGCCTGGATGAGTATGTCGGGAAAGTCCCCCCACTCCGTTCGGGCTGGTTTCAATATATTCATCGCAGGTATATTACCAATATCAGGCCTTGCGCGCGTCATGTTCTTCTGCTCCGTCCGCCTCCGCCTTGCCTTGCCTCTTGATTTGCCTATGCTCTAGCATCCTGCTATCGTTTCGCTATTCATTGAGGCGCTACCATGCCAGAATTTCTGATCAAGGATACTCCGCCTGAACTTCATGTCATCCTCAAACAAAAAGCTGCCCACCATCTTTCCATAACACTGCTGGAGCAGACACTGCGGGGAGGCTGCGCGAAATCGGGCACGCCGCCAGAACCAGTCGACCTAATGGTCTCCCACGACAGCGAGTGGATTTTCCAAGCCGCGCACGAAGGCCGGGAATGATCATCGCGGACACCTGCGCTTTGAACACGCCCAGCCAGAACGCCTTGCCCTGCACCCAAAAAACCGCACCCTTCAGCCTGTTCAACTGAAGTTTATAGGCTAAACGGACTCAACCATGAAATACCACGACCTGCGCGACTTCATCGCGCAACTGGAACAGCAGGGCGAACTCAAGCGCATCAGCGCTGAGGTTGACCCTTATCTGGAAATGACCGAGATTTGCGACCGGGTATTGCGCGCTGAAGGCCCCGCGCTGCTGTTTGAAAATCCCAGGGGCCACTCCATCCCGGTGCTGGCCAACCTGTTTGGTACGCCAAAGCGCGTGGCCATGGGCATGGGCGAGGATGACGTGGCGGCCCTGCGCGAAGTCGGCAAGCTGCTGGCCTTCCTCAAGGAACCGGAGCCGCCCAAGGGTTTGAAAGACGCCTGGGACAAACTGCCGATTTTCAGGCAGGTACTCAACATGGCGCCCAGGGAACTCTCCAGCGCGCCCTGCCAGGACATCGTTTGGGAAGGCCAGGATGTGGACCTGTCGAAACTGCCCATCCAGACCTGTTGGCCGGGTGATGTGGCGCCGCTTATCACCTGGGGACTGGTGATTACCAGAGGGCCGTACAAGAAGCGCCAGAATCTGGGCATCTACCGCCAGCAGGTCATTGCACCCAACAAGGTCATCATGCGCTGGCTTGCCCACCGTGGCGGCGCGCTGGATTTGCGCGATTTCCAGGAGGCCAATCCGGGGCAGGCGTTTCCGGTTTCAGTGGCGCTGGGCGCCGACCCGGCCACAATTCTGGGCGCAGTGACGCCAGTGCCGGACTCGTTGAGCGAGTACCAGTTTGCCGGCTTGCTGCGCGGCTCCAAAACAGAATTGATCAAGTGCCTGGGCAATGACTTGCAGGTTCCGGCCTCAGCCGAGATCGTGCTGGAAGGCGTGATTCATCCCGGAGAGATGGCGCCCGAAGGGCCATATGGCGACCACACCGGCTACTACAACGAAGTAGCCGAATTTCCGGTCTTCACCATTGAACGCATCACCATGCGCCGCAACCCCATCTACCACAGCACCTACACCGGCAAGCCGCCGGATGAGCCGGCTATTCTCGGGGTGGCGCTGAACGAAGTGTTCGTGCCGCTACTGCAGAAACAGTATCCGGAAATCACTGACTTCTACCTGCCGCCAGAGGGTTGTTCATATCGACTGGCCGTGGTCAGCATCAAGAAGCAGTACCCCGGCCACGCCAAGCGCGTACTGTTCGGGGTATGGTCATTCCTGCGCCAGTTCATGTACACCAAGTTCATCATCGTCACCGATGATGACGTCAATATCCGTGACTGGAAAGAAGTCATCTGGGCCATGACCACCCGGGTTGATCCGGCACGGGACACGCTGCTGATCGAGAACACGCCAATTGATTATCTGGACTTTGCCAGCCCGGTATCCGGTCTGGGTTCAAAAATGGGGATGGATGCCACCAACAAATGGCCGGGCGAGACCAGCCGGGAGTGGGGGAAACCGATTGTGATGGACGAGGCCGTCAAACGCAGGGTTGACGAGATATGGGATCAGTTGGGGCTCTAAAATCAGCCATCAAATGTTGGGAATAATTATGGCTCGGCTTGAAGGCCGAGCCATAATCCCAGATAATTCATTAGGCATGACTTCGTTAAAACGATGGAATGTAGGGGCGAATTTATTCGCCAAAGGCGGTTAATACCCATGGGCACAAGAACCGCCCCTACAAGTGTTAATGGATTATCCGGGATAATTGATAAGGAACAGAAAGAAGCTGTCACTTTTTAATCAGCTTTGCCAAGGCTTCATCAGCCGTCTGTTCATAACGGGCACGCTCCTTGATGGCGGCGTTTTCCAGCGCCTGATTGATTTCAGGGAACTTCAGAGCCAGGATGCGTGCAGCAAGCATGGCCGCATTCTTTGCGCCATCCACCGCAACGGTTGCAACAGGTACGCCGGGTGGCATTTGTACGGTGGAAAGCAGCGCATCCAGACCGGAAACGACGCCACCAGAAAGCGGCAAACCGATCACCGGCAAACGGGTGTGCCCGGCAATCACACCCGCCAGATGGGCCGCCATGCCGGCACAACCGATCAGGACGTGGACATCTTCCTTGTGGGCGCGGGCAATGTAGTCAGTCACCTTATCCGGCGTGCGATGGGCGGATGCCACCACGATTTCACTCGCGATACCCAGTTCAGTCAGGGTGTCGCGCACCTTGACCACGGTTGGCAGGTCGTTGGGACTGCCAGTAAGGATGCCAACCAGGATTTTGGCGGCTGGTTTTTTCTTGGTCGTTGCCATGTTGAGCTCCTGCGATGTTCAATTTTTGGTGAGACGTTGGCGCAGCTTAACCCTCGGTGAGGCGTTGCAAGGCCTCACGATATTTCTCTCCGGTTTTAGCTGCCACATCGGCAGGCAATGCCGGTGCAGGCGGTTTCTTGTTCCAGCCGACCGACTCCAGCCAGTCGCGCACATACTGCTTGTCGAAACTGGGCGGGTTGGCGCCGGGACGATATTGGTCTGCAGGCCAGAAGCGGGAAGAATCTGGGGTCAGCGCCTCGTCGATCAGGTACAGCTTGCCCGCTTCATCCAGGCCAAACTCGAACTTGGTGTCGGCGATGATAATACCCTTGGTCAAGGCGTAGCTGGCAGCTTCCTGATAAAGCGCAATGCATACATCGCTGACCTGTTTGGCCAACTCCTTGCCCAGCAATTCCTCGGCTTGGGCGTAAC
>JAUYFQ010000155.1 GCA_030690895.1 Sulfuricellaceae bacterium | reverse complement strand
AGGAGTACCAGCGCAATCACGTCGCAGCGTATGCCAACGGCGATGTCGTTCCCGTAAAGGGGCTCTCACACATTAAATTGCGGGTCGTCAAATGATCAGATTTCATGATTTTTTGGCGTTTTGAAAGAGCCACACCCGAATCAATTGTGCGAGCAGACGCCCCCTGTCGGACTCCATCGCGCAACGACGCAGCAAGCCGAGCTGCGCCAGCACCGCATTGTGCATATCGCGATGTCCGGTGTCCGGTGTGGAGGTAAAGGATTCCATCAACTCCTCCTCTTCCCTGAAGCTAACCCGAGTGCATTCAATAAGCCGGTCCAAGGCCTCCAGGAGACGCTCGCTGGATTGCTTTTCCAGATACATCCGCAGCACCTCAACCTGGGCACCGACGATCTCATGCCGCATATTCAACATCCTCCCGCCGGAAGGTCGCCCGGACTTGGAAGCAAAGACTGTGGACTTCACGGAGAGCAGATCAACCACTCTATTCGACGTTGACACCTTCTATCCCCTTTTGGAGTACAGATCGAAGCATTCAACAGTTTTTAGTATAGCCATGTCTTGTGCATGGTCAAATCGAGGCGAAATAGAGACGAGGCTGACACGATGACTATGCCTGGTCCTCGGCATCGCCTCAAGTGTTTGCGGCTTCCCGGCGTCGCGACGCCTGCTCAAGGCGCTGCTTTTCCGCGATGACCTTGTTCGCGTAGGCTTGGTCGATATCGTCGCTCGCACCGGCGTAATACTGCAGCCCCTCCATCAGTCCACCTTGTCGGCGAATCGCCTCCTGCAGGATGTGGGCACCCATCTGAACATTACTTACCGGATCGAGGAACGCACTTCCTCCAACAGCCTTGGGCACCTTGTCCTGATGGTAGCGGGGAATGATTTGCATCAGGCCTTGTGCGCCCATACTGCTCTGGGCGAAGGGATTGAAACCGGATTCAACGGCGATCACCGCAACGATCAACATTGGATCCATGCGCCGTTCACTCGCGGCGGTTTGAGCTGCCTCGAAAACCGGCAGAAGTGCTTCAGGAGCAATGCGGTAGCGCTGTGCGACGAAATTGAGTGCAGCGCCCATGGTAGCCGTCAGGGGTCGGCTTGCCGGTTCCGCTGCCGGGGTCGGGGCCGGGGCCGGCATTACTGCCGCTATCGAGATGTTGGGCAGAATCCCCGCTATCGATCGGATAAGCCCAAGGTTGTTCGCGAAGCCGCCGGCCAATACAAGAATGAGTGCCACACCGGCTACGGCCAGGTCGATATGCAGGTAGTTCAGAACGGCGCTGGTGCCACGCGCGCTCAAATACCGGTGAGAGATGCTTGCTGACAAGATTTCTCCTTTGCTGTTGCCAGTACGCCCACTGCCGCGGCAAACCAGGAAAACTCCTGATCGCTTGCGAGTGAGTTGTTGCAGCGGCTATTGAGCCCACCTGCTGCGTCCTGCAGCTCCTGGTTTCGAACGGCAGGTTGATTACTGGGCGGAAGGAAAACCGGATGCGGGAGCACCGAGTTTGAATCCAGCCCGTTCCAGGGCTGGAGGAGGAGGTGCAAGATCTCTTAAGCCACCTTTTTGCTGTTCCTGACTGCCACGCTGGCAGCAACGGCAAAGTTGGCTTCAGCGATGTCGGCCGCCTGTTTGGCCGCCTTGCTCATGCTGTCATAAACCGAATTCGCAGCGGAAAGCGCCGTCCGCATCGCGTTCACCGCCAGATCGGAACCGGCAGGAGCAGTCTTGACGACTTTGTCGAGCGCCAAGCCAAGCTTCTTGTTGAGTTCCGAAACTTGGACTTTCACGACCTTCGACAGGGTCCCCTGGGTTTCAGTAGCGATTTCATAGACGCTATGCGAATAGGCAGCAGCCGTTTCCGGGCCGGGCTGAGCCCGCGTGCTGTGCAGTGAGACCAATGCCTGTAAATCCCTGGCAGTGAGCAGGGCGCGGGTATTGACTAGGTTGTCTTCCAGCAAGCTGCGGGCGGTATCGAGGTTCAGCGCCGCCAGGCGCTCGAAGCCGGCAAATGTAGCATTGGCCATGGTGACGAAGGATTCGACACCGGCCTTGCTGGTACTGGTGAATTGCTCGGAAAGCTTGTACATGGCGATCTCCCGGAAGACGTTAAATGTGATCAGCAAGTGCCCCGAGCTTCGGCCAATACATCCCAAAGGAGTATTGCTGCACCGCAATATTGGCCATTCTATTGATGGGTTCGAGCTTGTCAAGTTAAAAATGTTGCATCGCAACAACCAATTAGTGCTGATCTCGGTAGCTTCTCAATAACTCGTGGCAGGTTCTACTGGTTTTGCAGTGCGGATAGCATGTGCAGTTGAGGTGGGGGATGCGAATAACGCGGAGTTTTTGTCGTCATTCAAAGCGAGCTGAATGAGGGGTGGCCCTCACTGCTCACAGAAACTGACCCGCCGTATGCTCAAAAACCTGACCCACCGGTTAGCACGGAGCGTAGAACTATGCTGACCGCGTAGAGAGTGGTGTGAAGAAGGTGAAGAAGGCGATGAAGATGGCGCTCATTGGAA
>JAUYFQ010000141.1 GCA_030690895.1 Sulfuricellaceae bacterium | reverse complement strand
GATCAATCAGGCCAATGCGGCGATCCACGGAGGACAGCAGTAATGCCCCCAGGTCAGAGGAAACTTCCCCACCCGTGAAATCGGCGCGAACCGTGAAACCGGCTGCGGGAGGAAACCGGAGTTGTTCTGGGGTAGAATTGGCATCAGGGCGAGTACAAGTAGTCATTTTTTACGAATATGTTTTTTGATAACTCGTATTATATCAAATGCTTACTTTGTTATTCGCCCTGTTTGTGCAAAATTCAGGTTAACCGCCTTTGGCGAATACCCAAAAATCGGGCACAAGTAAATTCGCCCCTACATTCCATCGTTTTGACGAAATCATGCCTAACAGGACGCTCAAAAACCCCAAGACACCTTCGGCCATTCGATGCTGACGATGCAAAAAACTGCCTTGCAACCGCACAAGGCCGTTTATGATGCCGAGATAGATCATGAAACAGGCAAACAGACGCCATGACTCGAAGCAGAGCCGAGCCAAACTGCGCTGCGCATTAAAGGATTAACGAAAAATGACCCTGAACAACCTGCTCATGTTTATGACACTGACCGGCATCTTTGAGCCATCCGCCATCCAGCAGCTTTCGGATGGTCGCTTCCTGGTGATTGAAGATGAAAAAGAGCATCCGTTCAGCCTGCTCAAGATCGACTCGCAAGGGAAGGTCAGCAGCACGTCGCTGCGCCCTGGCTTGCTGGAATTCAACGATGCATTCTGGAAGCTGGATGATCTTGAGGGTGTCGCGCTCGACCAATCGGGGCATATCTATGCCCTGACGTCGCACTCGCGCAATAGCGGCGGCGAGGAAAAGAAGTCCAGGGACAAACTGGTTCGCTTCCGTATCGAGGGTGACAGCGTGGTCGCGCCCATGGTGGCCAAGGGACTGAAGCCCGCTCTGGTGGCGGCGCATCCGGTGTTGGCGAAGGCAGCCGGGATACTGGATGTCAAGAATGACGGCGGGCTCAATATCGAGGCGCTGGAAATCAGCCCGGACCAGCAGCGTCTGCTGATCGGCTTTCGCAGCCCCTTGCTCGATAATCTGGCCATCATCGCCTGGCTGGAGAACCCCGCTGCCATCTTCGACGCTGGCGAGCCTCCCCGGATATCGACCTCCCTGACAACGCTCAACCTGGGCGGGGACGGAATACGCGGCATGGCCTACCTGCCTGCCCTTGGCGGTTACCTGGTGATCAGCGGCCCGGTTGCTCGCGAGCAAGTACAGTTCAAGCTCTGGTTCTGGAGCGGCCGCCCGGGCGACCCGGCGCGCAGGGTGACGGTTCCCGGCTTGCAAGGCTTCGAGCACGCCGAAGGCGTCAGCCCTGCCGTGATTGACGGGCGTCAGCGCATCATTTTCGTCAGCGATGATGGCAGCAGGGAAGAAGGGCGCTTTGCTCGCTTTCTCCTGCTGGACCCCGAACAATTGCAGATTGCACCTTGATTCATGCAAGCCGAAGATTTGCAGCGTCTGGTCCGCACCGTCATGCCATATGGCAAGTACAAAGGCCATCTGATCGCCGATCTGCCCGGACAGTACCTCAACTGGTTTGCCCGCGTGGGCTTTCCCCCTGGAGATATCGGCCGTTTATTGGCGCTGATGCAGGAGCTGGACCACAATGGCCTGTCTTCCCTGCTCGACCCTTTGCGTGATCGATAAACCGAGATCCATTGGAATGCACGCGCATGTAGGAGCGCCGCCCCCGGCGCGAATCGCGGCGAGGGCGCCGCTCCTACAGCGGTGTTTTGGCCCTAATGGGTAATCTGGGATAAATCACGCTGAACGGCTTTTACCGAGACTCAAAAATGTACCTGGCAGACGATCAGATCAAATCCACCGGTTTTCGATTCCTTGTTTACTTGATGATCGCTTTCTTTCTGCTCGCCTCCTGCAGCAAGAAAAAAGAAGCGCCGCTTCCTTCTGGCAGCCAGGTTCTGGCGCTGGGGGATAGCCTGACGGCGGGGAACGGCGTGACGTCTCGCGAGGCGTGGCCCAGCCTGCTGGCGAGCCGGACGGGTTGGCATGTCGTCAATGGCGGTGTCAGCGGCGATACCAGTGAGGAGGCCTTGCAGCGTTTACCTGCCTTGCTTGAGGAACACCAACCGGTTCTCGTCCTGGTCACACTGGGCGGCAATGACATGCTGCGCCATATTCCCCAGAATGAAACGATCGCCAATCTGGAAAAGATACTCGCGCTGATCAAGGCTCAGGGCGCCAGGCCGGTGCTGCTGGCAGTGCCGAAGCCGAGTGTGGCGGGCGCTGCCTTTAGAAGCCTGACTGCGGCTGATTTCTACCAGGATGTAGCCCGTTCGCAACATACGCCCCTGATCAAGGATGCTGTCGCCGAGGTGCTCTCCGACCCTCAAATGAAGGGGGACCCCTTGCATCCCAATGCTGCAGGGCATGCGCTGCTATCTGTAATGATATATGATGCTATAAAATCAATTGGATATATTCGATAGTTAAAGTTGGTTGTATGAATTGGTTTCGTCGCAGTAGCGAGAATTTGGGAATGGCATTCATGGATAAAAAACATCATTGGGAACAGGTTTACTCCACCAAGGCGCCTGACTCCGTTGGCTGGTTTCAGGAACATGCGGAGCTATCCCTGTTAATGATTAAAAACACAGGGTTAGGCAAGGAAGCGGCAATTATCGATGTGGGCGGGGGCGCTTCCACGCTGGTCGATGATCTGGTGGCGGAAGGCTATACCGACCTGAGCATCCTTGATCTCTCGTCAGTCGCAATTTCTGTCGTAAAGCAGCGCTTGGGAAGCCATGCTGATGCTGTGGAGTGGATGGTAGGCGACATTACCCGTGCGGAGCTTCCAGTTCATCGGTTCGATATCTGGCATGATCGAGCCGTTTTTCATTTCTTGACCGACCCGAGTGACCGACAGGCTTACGTAGAACGGGTCACGCGCGCAGTTCGCCCGGGTGGGCACGTGATTATTGCCACCTTTTGCGAAGACGGCCCGGAAAAGTGCAGCGGCCTCCCGGTGATCAGATATCGACCTGAATCCATGCACGCCGAACTTGGAGACGCTTTCCTGCTGGTCGACCATAAGAGGGAAGTCCACCAAACCCCTTTCGGTACAAGTCAACAGTTTGTCTACTGCCATTGCCGCAAGGGCAGCAGCTAAAATGAACCTAGAAACCCCATTTTTACCACGAAACACACGAAATACACGAAAACAATCAATTTGTTAGGTAATTTCATGTGCTCACCTATTCGGTGATAGACCAACACCTTGCCTCTATCTGAATACTTTCGTGTTTTTCGTGTATTTCGTGGTTCAACTAAGTTTTTAAGGATCATCCTGGTTTGCCAGAAGAGACTCCAGCTTGTCGATGACCCGAGCATCGTAGCGGCGGCCACATTCGCGCCGGGGGCGGCGCTCCTACATGAATCCAATGGATAATCTGGGATGAGCTTGGTTTTCGTTAACCAGGCTTGCCCATATCACCCGCCGTTTCAAGACGTTTCCGGGCAGCCCGCAGGGTCGCCAGCGCGGCCTGGTAGTCAAAGTTTTCGATTTGTTGGCCAAGCTGCTTCGCCGTTTCACCCAAAGCCTCGCACAGCAGCCCTTGGGAAGTTGCGTACAGTTCGTTGGCGGCGGTATCGTCTGCCGCCAGCAAGGCGTCCAGCCGTATCAGAAGGGCTTGTATCTCCTCCGCTCCCGCCAGAATTTCAGTTTCCGCGCTGATTTCCACGGCAAGTCCGCTCAGGGCGGTATGGAGATTTTCCAACTCGCTGTGGCAGGCGTTCCGGAGAGATGTCAGTTCCGACTGGGTTCCGTTTTGGCGCAGCGCGGCTTCCAGCGCCCTGGCAGATTCGCTCAGGCGCGTCAGCCCCAGGGTCGCGGCGGCTCCCTTGAGGGTGTGGGCCAGGCGCACGGCGACATCTGGATCGGCATCAGCGATCTGCGCCATGTCGGCCATATCCTTCTGGTGGCGCTCGGCGAACTGGCGCAGCAGCTGCACATAGCCCGGCACGTCATTGCGCATGGCGCGCAGCCCCTGGCTCAGGTCCAGGCCGGCGATACTTTCCAACTGGGCGCGCAGGGCCATATTTTCGACCGTGGCGGCGGGGGCGGCGGCAGGCGGCGGTGCGTCCACCGCACAGCGTTGCGGCAGCCATTTGAGCAGCGTGGCGAACATGCTATCCGGGTCAACCGGCTTGGCGATGAAGTCGTTCATGCCGGCGGCCAGGCAGCGCTCGCGGTCTTCGGCGAAGGCGTTGGCGGTCATGGCCAGGATGGGAACCTCCTGGCCCTTTGGCAGCATGCGGATTTTTTGCGTCGCTTCAAGCCCGTCCATGTGTGGCATCTGCATGTCCATCAGCACCAGCTCATAACCGGTGCGCGCAAAGGCATTCACCGCCTCGATGCCATTTTCAGCCAGGTCGGATACCAGACCCACGCTGCGCAGCAGACCCAGCGCCACTTCCTGATTGGTCGGGTCGTCCTCGACCAGCAGCAGGCGCACACCGCGATAGTCCCTGGCCAGAATTTCCTCGGCGTTTTTCGTCGGCTTACTGGCGGTTTCTTCTGCTTCGGTTTTGTCCGATTTGCCCAGCCTTGTCGTGAACCAGAAAGTGCTGCCCACGCCCGGCGTGCTGTCAACGCCGATCTCGCCGCCCATCAGCTCGACCAGCCGCTTGCTGATGGCCAGCCCTAACCCGGTGCCGCCGAAGCGCCGGGTAGTGGAATTATCGGCCTGTTCGAAGGCGCCAAACAGCCTGCCTATTATTTCGGGCGCGATGCCGATGCCGGTATCCGTTATCTCGAAGCGCAGCAACACGCTGTCGGCATCTTCAGCCTGAAGACGGGTGCGCAGGGTAATCGAGCCCTTTTCGGTGAACTTGACTGCATTGCTTGTCAGGTTGAGCAGTATCTGGGTAAGCCGTGTGGCGTCGCCGCGCAGCACGGGGGGCAGCGACTCGTTATCGATGACCAGCCGCAAGCCCTTGGCCCGGATTTGATCGGAGAGGATGGAAGCCACGTTACGGGGGATGGCAAAAACAGCCACATCGGCCTGATCCAGAACCAGCTTGCCAGCATCGATTTTGGAGAGATCGAGAATGTCATTGATAAGGCTGAGCAGGTGACGGCTGGCGGTGTTGATCTTGTTCAGTTGCTCATCCTGAGTCGGCGTCACGCCGCCTCGCTGCAACAGGTGCGTCATGCCGATGATGGCATTCATCGGGGTGCGGATTTCGTGGCTCATGTTGGCCAGGAAAGCCGCCTTGGCCAGGGTGGCGGTTTCGGCGATATTGAGAGCCTGGAGCAGAGATTCTTCGGCGCGCTTCCTGGCTGTGATATCGCGGTTCGATGCGCGCCTGCCGATGTCCTTGCCTGCCGCATCACCAACCGGCTGGCAGATATGCTCAAGCCAGCGCAACCCGCCATTCTTGTGATGGATGCGGAACGTGACGCTGTCCATGCCGCTGACTTCACCCTTGTCCAAATGCGCTTGCACCAGGGATCGATCATCAGGATGGACGATCTCCAGATAGAGTTCGTGCCGCGCAATAAATTCCTCGGCGCGATAGCCGGTGATACGCTCGCAGGCGGGGGAACAATAGAGCCAGCGGCCCTTGTCATCGATCCAGGTTTCCCATTCGTAGGTGAAATCGGCCACCGTGCGGTACATGGCTTCCGCCTCGTGCAGGGCCGCCGTGCGCTGCTCCACCAGGTGTTCCAGGTGCTCGCGGTAATTGTCCAGTTCCTGGCCCAGGCGTTTTTTCTCGGTGATGTCTTCCTTGATTGCCAGGTAATGACTGACATGGCCATCGGCCTGGCGGATGGGCGCGATGTGGGCGAGTTCCGCATACTCCTCGCCGTTCTTGCGCCGGTTGATGAATTCGCCCTTCCACATCTCGCCTTGGGTCAGGGCTTCCCACAGGGCGATGTAGCTGGCCCGTGGCGTCTTGCCGGATTGCAGGATACGCGGGTTCTGGCCGCGCGCCTCGTCGCGGCTGTAGCCGGTCGCCGCGACAAAGGCGGCGTTGACATATTCGATGTTGGCGTCGAGATCGGTGATGACGATACTCTCCGGGCTTTGCTCCACCGCCAGGGATAACTTGCGCAGTTGTTCCTCGGCCCGCTGGCGTTCGGAGATGTCGCGCACAACGCCCACCCCATGCCAGCGCCCGCCGATCTGAATGGCGGAGAGAGCGACCTCCACCGGAAATTCACGGCCATCGCGGGAGATGGCGGAGAGTTCGGTGGTGTGGTCGATGGCGGGGCCTTCGCCGGTTTTTATGAAATGAGCAAATCCCGCTTCGTGTGCGCCTATGAAACGTTCCGGGACGAAGAGACGGTGCATGTTGCGCCCCATGACCTCCCCGGCGCTGTAGCCGAAGAGATTTTCTGCGGCGGGATTCCAGAACCGGATGTCCCCCGCGTCGTCGATCAGGATAATGGCATCCCGTGCCCCACGGGTGACGGTGGCGAGCAGGTTCTCGCTCTCGCGCAACGCATCCTCGGCCCGCTTCTGCTGCGTGACATCTCTGTCCAAGCCCCGCCAGCCCAGCAATGCGCCATGGGCATCCAGTATTGGTATGCCATTGCTCAGTACATAGCGCAGGCTGCCGTCCTTGTGCCGGTTGATGTTGTCGAGATCGCGGAAGGGTTCGCGCCGGGCGTTGAGAGCGGCGAGCCTGGGTTCCAACCGCGCCGCTTCATCCAGCGGCATCAGGTCGAAGATCGTCCTGCCGAGAACTTCTTCCGGCGTGTAGTCCAGCATCTCTTTGACGCTGTTCGATGCGTAGGTGTAGCGACCTTCGATGTCCACCTCCCAGACCCACCAGTCGGCCGATGCCCCCGCGATGTCGTGGAAGCGTCTTTCGCTCGCCACCAGATTTTCCTGAAACACCGCTTCCCGCTGCCGGTTCCTGCCCAGCAGGAAGAGATAAGCGGCCAGCGCCAGCGTCATGGCCAGGCCGAACAGCACGGCGGTCAGGGCGCTGCGGCCGCCGGGCAGGTAATGCCCTGGCGCGGCGTAGAAAAACACCTCCCACTCGCGCCCGCCCACCCGGACGCGCCGTTTCTCCAGCAGCTTGTCCGCCAGAAGGGCCATGCGGGCCTGGTGTTCGGGCGCATCGGCCACTTGGTAAAGCCCATCGTCGTGAACGAGGTGAGTGAGGAAGCGCGCCGTTGCGCCGGGGGTGGCGTCCTCGATGTGCAGGTCAACGGGGGCGTGCATGAGCATGCGCAGTTCCTCGCCGAACATGCCGCTCAGACGCAGTCCGCCGACCGCAAAACCGAGCAGGGCGGCGCGCCGCTCGGCCACGCTGGTGACGGGCAGATGGCTGTCATATATCGGCGCCACCACGAAAAATCCCGGCTGCCCCGGGTCGGGGGAGCGAATGTCGAGGCGTGCGCTCAGGGTGGTTGCGCCGCTGTCCCGCGCCAGCTCCATGGCGGCGCGCCGAGCGGGATTGGAGGCCAGGTCTTCGCCCGCAGTGGACGACACCCCTTCCAACGTGGCTGAGTACAGAATGGGGAAGGCGTCGCGCGCCGGGTCGTCCGCCTTGCCATCCATGGCGCGGATGGCGAAGCCGGGGTCGCTCTGGCGCTGCGCCGCCTCGAAGGCCGCGCGTTCGGCAGGGGGCACGCGCGGCGCCCAGCGGTAGGCCACGAACTGGGGGTGCGCGTGGCGCAAGGGGGTGGCGAAAGTCTCGAACTCCTGCCGGCTCAGTCCGGGCCGGGCGCTGACCAGGGAACTGACCGCCAGCAAGCTGTGCAAGCGGTCGTTGAACAGGTGCTGCATATCAAGGTAACTGCCTTCCACTGCGGCGCTGAATTCCTTGCGCACCACCTGCTTTTCGGCATCGAACAGGCTCCAGGCGGTCATGGCGGTGAGAAGCACCCCGAACAGGGCGATGCTCAGGGCGGGAAGCTGGTGTTTGTTTGGCATGTGCTGTTTGTCCCTATGTCATCTGGATGCGTATCGGCCCAAATGTAGGTCGGCCTTCAGGCCGACATGTCGGCCTGAAGGCCGACCTACATCTTAGCTGTAACTCCATTGCAGTGCGGAATGCCATGAGCCACTTTATAAGGCGTGATTTAGGGCTCGTAAATGAATAACATGAACTTACGTTGCATCGTATTCGGGATGAGTGCAAGGCGCGAAGCGCAGCGAATGGTTATTCCATTCGCAAGCTTTGCAACGCTGCAATCGCCCGAATACGATGCAACCCGTCGGGCTGGGGTCGCTTTGGGCACAACCCGGTGTTGCGAGCCGCTTGTTGTGAATGACACAACCGCGCGTCTCGCGCCTTGGCCTGCGCCCAAAGCGACCCCAGCGTAAGTCCATGTTATTCATTTACGAGCCCTTAACTTGATCCCAGGAATAACCTGCTTCCGGATTTGCCTCGAACTCCGCCAAGCGCGCTTCGAGTTCGGCCTTTAGCTCAGGCGAAACTTCCACGGCTTCAGGGACCGCTGCAACGCTATCCCAGATAAGCTCAACGAGACGAGTGCGCTCCTGTATCGAAAGCTCAAGTATGTCGGCAATGGAAATATTGTTCATGTCGGTCACTGTGCCTTTCTTCCAAAAAACACGCTACCCCACTTGAATAATCTGGTTCAGCCGTTCGCACACTTGGGTGAATGGCGCGTCTGACAGGCGCTTCATGGGGTGAGGTGTGGCGCTGCGCAAGCGCCAGTCGAAAGACTTGGGCTGATGGCAGAGTACATAGCTGGTCTGCCCCGCCTTGCGCCCCCTGGCTTGTCCTGCGGCAATAGCAAAAGGGTTATCGGCGTTATATTCCGCTGTGGTCATGGGCAGCCCGATCACCAGCGAGGTTTTGGCATTGAAAGCGCGCGGCGAGAGCACCAGAAAAGGATGGACATCCCGCATTTTCAGCCCGACCTGTGGGTTGCAGTCGATCCAGATGATGTCTTGCCGGTCTGGCGTCCAGGGGCTGACTGGGGGAGGATCGGCTGCCGCTACCACCGCTCTGCCCCAACCGCCTGGCCAAGCATGAATTCGCCGTCGTGCCGCACCGGGTCAAAACACGCCAGGCGTTGTTCCAGGCTGAGCGGCGCGGCGTAATGATGACCCGGTCGTTTTCAACCGAGACGCGCACCCGCTGGTCGGCGTGCAAATGCGCTGCGCGAGCGACCGCAGCAGGCAGCCGAACGCCGAGGTTGTTGCCCCATCGTTTGATATCCAGAGTGGCTTCGACCATGATCTGCTCCTCCATTTTTACATGACGATGTTTATACATAGTTTAGACATTGCGCCATGGGGCGTCAAACGGCGCACATTTCTCGCCACATTCAGATGATTGGGTTTGTCGCCTAGAGGCGCCTACTTCTGGTGGGTTACGGCGCCAAAAACTGCGCCTAACCCAACTAGTCAGTCAATATGGATCGCAATGGTATGTAGGTCGGCCTTCAGGCCGACATGACGGCCTGAAGGCCGACCTACAGTTTCGCGTTTCAACGTGACTAATGGGATGGTCGCCCCTTCCCCTAACGGCATCCAGGTGCCAAAGTGGAGATGAGATATTTCCACTTGACGAAGAGATGCGACCGAAATGAAGATTACGACAATTGGGATCGATCTGGCAAAGAATGTTTTGCAAGTGCATGGCGTGGATGAACGCGGCAAGGTGCTGGTGACGAAGCAACTCAAACGCGAGCAGGTCATTCCGTTCTTCAGCAACCTGCAACCTTGTCTGATCGGGTTGGAGGCCTGTGGCAGCGCGCATCACTGGGCGAGAAAGCTGGAATCCCTTGGCCACACGGCCAAGCTGATGGCGCCGCAGTTCGTCAAGCCCTACGTCAAGACGAACAAGAACGACGCG
>JAUYFQ010000138.1 GCA_030690895.1 Sulfuricellaceae bacterium | reverse complement strand
TAATGCCCCCAGGTCAGAGGAAACTTCCCCACCCGTGAAATCGGCGCGAACCGTGAAACCGGCTGCGGGAGGAAAGCGGAGTTGTTCTGGGGTAGAATCAGTAACAGGGCGAGTACAAGTAGTCATTTTTTACGAATATGTATTTTGATAACTCGTATTATATCAAATGCTTACTTTGTTATTCGCCCTGTTTGTGCAAAATTCGGGATAGATGCCCTCCACGCCCTCGATCTTGTGATTCAGGCAGCGCTCGGCAACATGCGAACTCACGCCCAGCGCGGCAAGGTGCGTTCTGGCAGTGCGCCGGAAGTCATGAATGCAGAAGTTTTCCATCTCGCCCAGCAGCGGGTTGACCTTGGACATGGCGACATTCAGGGTGTTTTCGTGAATGTGCGGCAACATGCGCTCTTGCCGCTTTCGCGCCGGTAGCAGGTAGTCACTGGAACAGCCCAACTCGATCAGCTTGCGCAGACATTCCACGGCAGGCCGGGACAAGGGAATATCAATCGGCGCACTGGTTTTTGTCCGCTCCGCTGGCAGATGCCAGACGGCTTTATCCAGATTAAATTCAGCTGTTTTCGCCGCCGTCAATTCCTGCTTGCGCACTGCCAGCAACAGCAGCAGCTTGACCGCCAAGGCGTTCTCCACGGTGAAGCCCTTGGCTTTGCGCATGGCCTCGAACAGTTGTACCAGTTCATCACGGGTAAGCCAGCGCTTGCGGGCTTCCTCCTTGCCGCCAGCATCAGCAAGATTGAAAGCCGCCGCCGGGTTGTACTCCATCCGCCTTGATCCAGTTGCGAATTTGCATATCAGTCAGCTTGCCCATATCACCCCCTATCGCATGTACCAGTAAAACTGTGTCAGTTGATGGTGCTGGTACACTTACTGGTGCACATTGAATGTGTGATTACATGATATGACATGCAACAGCAAGAAATGATAAAGCCGCATGGTTAGCGGCTTTATCTGGATTATTGCGATGTTATGCGATGGCTTGAAGCGTCATTCAATGTTTTGAATCTGCTCGCGCATCTGCTCGATCAATACTTTCAAATCCATCGATAATTGCGAGGTTTCGGTCGAAACGGATTTGGAGCCTAGTGTGTTGGCTTCTCGATTCAGCTCCTGCATCATGAAGTCCAGGCGCTTTCCAGATGGGTCTCCCTTGTCCAGAATACGACTGACTTCCTGCAGGTGCGCCTGCAGGCGAGAAATTTCTTCATCGATGTCGATTTTCTGGGAGAACAGCGCGATTTCCTGGCGAATGCGGTCGTCATCGAGCGAGGCGGCAGCTTCACGCAAGCGATGGGTCAGTTTTTCCTGATAGGCGGCGATCAGGCGTGGCAGATGCGGGGCGGCTTCGGCAACTTTTTCTCGCATTTGGGCAGCGCGCTCCAGGATCATGGCGCGGAGTTTGTCCCCTTCTCTGGCACGGGTGGCTTCGAAGTCAGTCAGCGCATGCTGGAGTATTGCCAGGGAAGCCTCATGCAGCGTGGTTTGGGAAATGTCTTCCACTTTGAACATGCCTGGCCAGCGCAAAATATCCGCTACCGAGAGCGGCGCGCTTTGTGGCGAAAGCTGCTGGATGGCGAGTCCCATTTCGAGCAATTGTCCAGCCAGATCTAAGTTGATTGCCTGTGGTTTACGATTTTCCGCGCTGGGGGTAAAGCTCAGACGGCATTCCACTTTGCCCCGGTTGATTCTTTTGGCAATGGCTTCTCGCATGGCGGTTTCGATCGGGCGAAATGCATCGTCCATGCGGAAGGTGATGTCCAGGTAGCGATGATTGACGGAGCGAAGATCAAGCGTCAGCGCGCCCTGCGGGAGTTCCTGGTTAGCGGCGGCAAAGCCGGTCATGCTGTAGATAGTTCCCATGCGCGTGGCGTGTCCAGAAATGTTGGGGAGCCTTAATTATGGCATAGGACGCCGCCGGGATAGTTGGGCGCATTGCATCCGATTACCGGGTCGTGAATGTAATGCTTGCCCAATCGGTCTTAAATGCCGAGAATGGCGGTTCAAATTTTGATAGTCGATAATGAGTTCTCAACAACTGAATCAGGCCTTGTCCGAGGGCACGCAACTCCTGAACTACCGTATTGCGAAGCAGCTTTCCGGCGGCGGTTTCAGTGTTGTGTATCTGGCCTATGATGAGCATGGCACACCGGTTGCCATCAAGGAATACTTGCCGAGTGGCCTGGCCCTGCGTTCCGAGGGCGAACTGGTTCAGGCGACCTCCATGGACAATATCAACACGTTCCGCTACGGCATGAAGTGCTTCTTTGAGGAGGGACGCGCTTTGGCGCGAATTTCTCATCCCAATGTGGTGCGCGTGACGAACTTTTTCCGTGCCAACGAAACGGTTTACATGGTGATGCAATATGAGCGTGGCCGCACTTTGCAGGAGCATATCCAGCAGAACAAGGGGCGGGTCAAGGAGAGCTTCATTCGCCGCGTTTTTGCCCAGATGCTCAACGGCTTGCGGGAAGTGCATACCCACAAGATCCTGCATCTGGATATCAAACCTGCGAATATTTATATTCGTCTGGATGGCTCGCCTGTGCTGCTGGACTTCGGCGCCGCACGGCAGACGCTGAGCGCGGAGAAAACCAAGCTGTCGCCGATGTACACGCCCGGGTTTGCCGCGCCGGAACAATACAAAAACCGTGACCGGCTTGGCCCATGGAGCGATATTTACAGCGTAGGCGCGAGCATGTTTGCTTGCCTGGCCGGATTTGCACCACAGGCGGCCGATGCGCGCATGGAAGATGACAAGATGACGCCCGCATCCAAATTGTGGGATGGGGAGTATTCCTCTCAGTTGCTGCAATTGATCGATCAGTGTCTGGAGGTCGATTACATGCAACGCCCCCAAAGTGTTTTCGCCTTGCAGAAGGAACTGGTCAAGGACGTGCCGGATTTGCCGCCACGCAAGAAAAGCCTGATGGGCAGCATTCGCGACACGCTCAACAAGGATCTTTTCAAATGAGCCCAAGCAGACTTCTGATCCGATGAAGTTTTCCATCTACCAATCCAGCCGACAGGGTGGGCGCAAATACAACCAGGATCGGGTGGCCTATTCCTATAGCAAGGAGGCGCTACTGTTGCTGGTGGCAGATGGCATGGGCGGGCACTTCCATGGCGAGATCGCTGCGCAGATGACGGTTCAGTTGATCGCCGATCTGTTTCAGCATCAGGCGCGACCGCTGATCAGGGACCCGCTCTACTTTCTCGATGAAGCGATGCACAAGGCGCATGAGGCCATCAGCGACTATTCCGCCGAGAACGAACTGCTTGAGAGTCCCAGAACAACTTGTGTGGCGGCCATCATCCAGCGGAATGTCGCATACTGGGCGCATGTGGGCGACTCCAGGCTGTATTTTTTTCGCAAGGGGCGCCTGGTGATGCGCACCATGGACCATTCCCGCGTCCAGTTGCTATGTGATCAGGGCAAGATTACTGAAGCCCAGATGACCTCTCATCCCGACCGCAACAAAATTTACAACTGCCTGGGCGGCTCGGTGTCGCCCGAAGTCGAGTTGTCCAAACGCATACCTGTTGAGCCAGGGGATACGATGCTGCTCTGCTCGGATGGGTTATGGGGCACGCTCACCATTAACGAAATCGGCTCGATTCTGAATGCCTACCCCCTCGACCAGGCGATCCCGGAGTTGATGGATCATGCGGAATTGCGGGGCGGGCAGGATGGCGATAACCTTTCCGGCATAGCCATGACCTGGGGTGGACAGGGCAACTCGCGTGGTACAACCGGTATTTCAACCGAGGCGATGCCGCTGGATAGTTGCACCACCCGATTGGATGCGCTGCATGCACCGCATGGCGTGGCGGGTGAAGAGGCGGTCGTGTCAGACGACGATATCGAAAAGGCAATTGCCGAAATCCAGCTCGCAATCCAGAAATATTCCAAATAACCCGCTTCAGGCAGAAAGTATTATGCGCCCCAGTAAAAGAACCGCTGACCAACTCCGCGACATCACGATTACCAGAAATTACACCAAACATGCAGAGGGTTCGGTGCTGGTCGAATTTGGTGATACCAAGGTGATTTGTACCGCCAGTATTGACGAGAAGGTTCCGCCTTTTTTGCGGGGCAAGAACCAGGGCTGGGTAACGGCCGAATACGGCATGCTGCCGCGTTCCACCAATACGCGCATTGACAGGGAGGCCGCCAGAGGCAAGCAATCCGGGCGGACTCAGGAAATTCAGCGCCTGATCGGTCGATCCTTGCGTGCGGTCGTGGATCTGAAAAAACTGGGTGAACGCACTATCCAAATCGATTGCGATGTCATCCAGGCTGATGGGGGGACCCGCACAGCCAGCGTGACAGGTGCATTTGTAGCCTTGCATGATGCGATCAGTTTTCTGATCCAGAAAAATGCTCTGACCGAATCCCCTTTGACCGATTTCATTGCGGCGATTTCCGTCGGGGTGGTCGATGGCGTTCCGGTGCTGGACCTGGATTATGTTGAGGATTCAAACTGCGATACCGACATGAATGTGGTCATGACCGGAGCGGGCGGCTTCGTCGAGATCCAGGGTACGGCAGAAGGCGTGCCGTTTAGCCGGTCTGAAATGAATGCCCTGCTCGATCTGGCGCAGGCGGGGATAGGTCGGCTCGTCGGTCTTCAGAAACAGGCCTTGGGCGTTTCATAAATTACCCTGTCCCGCGATTAAGCCCATCTTGGCGGGACGGCTCATTTTCTTGATCTCGGCCTCGCGCCGGGACGCGCTGGATCGATCCTGGCACGCCTCCCAGTAAACCGGTTTGACCGGCAACCGCGAGCGGGTGTACTTCGATGCCGTGCCATTGCCGTGCGCGATCAGGCGTCGTTCCAGATCATTGGTGATGCCAGTGTAAAGACTGCCGTCAGCGCATAGCAGTAGATAGCATCCCCAGTTCATCGCCCAAGCCCTGCTACGGTTCGCGTAGTAGATTTATTCACTGGCTCTTGAGTTTCCACGCCAACAGCAGGCCACAGGCAATGAGCAGCAAGCTTGGCGTATTTCCGAAACGCACGAACGGCGTGCTTCCCTCATATCCCTGTACCGTTCCTTCCAGCGTAGCTGTGGTAAAAACCGGCGCTTGCCGCAGTATTTTTCCATCAGGTCCGATGATGGCCGTCACCCCGGTGTTGGTGGCGCGCAAGAGGCTGCGCCCGGTTTCCAGTGCGCGCATCTGGGCCATTTGCAGGTGCTGCCATGGACCATGCGAATTGCCAAACCAGGCATCATTAGTCAGGTTGGCCAGCATGGTGGCGCTTGGCAATTGCCGAATGATTTCTTCGCCAAATGCGTCTTCATAGCAGATGTCGAGCGCAAGACGCTGGCCGACAACGGACATGGGGAGCTGAGTTTCAGCGCCGCGTGAAAAATCCGACAAGGGGATATGCAATATTTCCAGTATCCAGCTGAAGACCGGCCTCAGCGGGAGATATTCTCCGAAAGGCACGAGGTGGTATTTGCGATAGACCTGGGTTGGCGATGCGCCATAACTGAGGGCGCTGTTGAAGTATTCGGCGCTTTGGGTCTTTTCCAGCGTTTCTTCTGGAATCCCTGCAATCAGATCGCCGTTGCGCTGAATGGCTATGTTTTTCAGTTTTTCCAGATAATCCGGCGGAATGTCGCCTAGAAACAGGGGCAGGGCGGTTTCCGGCAATACGATGAGCCGCCCTTTGCTGTCCTGTGCCAGTTTCGCATAGGTGTCCAGCGTGGTGCGCGCTTTGCCGGGTATCCATTTCATGTCCTGGGGGATATTGCCTTGCAGCAGGGAGACCGAGATCGGCGAGCCATAAGGCGTGACCCAGTTGATCTGTTTGAGCGCGAACCCGGCGAGACATAGCGCAATTATCCCGATAACTGCAAGTTTTCTGGATGACTCATTGAGAGCGAGTACTAACAAACCAGCCAAAATAGCCAGCATGTGAGAAATACCAAACACGCCCAGTAGTGGTGCAAAACCAGCCAGCGGACTATCTGGAACCTGAGAGTAACCTAGTGTCAGCCATGGGAATCCAGTGAGCACCCAGCCTCGCATCCATTCGGAGAGCGCCCAGAGCGAGGGTAGCAGAAGGATCAAATGCGCCGTGTTGCGCTTTGCGGGCGCTGTCATGCCTTGAATCAGCCCGACCATTGCCGGGAACAGGCTCAGGACTGCGCAGAACAGGGCGGTGAAGGCGATGGCCGCGAGCATGGGCATGCCGCCAAAGTCATGCAGGCTGACGTAGACCCAGCTCACGCCCGCGCCGAATAACCCCAGGCCAAAAATGAAGCCATCAAGCGCCGCAGAGCGGGCAGAGGGGGCATGCCGCCACAGATAGAACAACCCGGCCAGCGCCAGCAGGGTCAGCGGATAAAGCGAGAAGGGGGAAAAGCCGACAACGGCCATTCCCCCTAGTAGCAAGGGAAGAAGTGGTCTAACTGTCATGGCGAAATGCTGCCCCAAATAATGAAACCGCACTTCGCCATGACAGTTTCCCCCACCCCTGCCCTCCCCCAAAGGGAGAAGGGGACGCAGGCTCGCTGCGCGAGTTTTACGTTAAGTGGCTTGTTCAATCAGGTACGGTACGTTCGTTAGTGAATAGTTCAGCTATCTTTTCCCGGGCGCGGATCAGGTGAATCTCGTCGCCATCGACCATGACTTCAGCTGCGCGTGGACGAGTGTTGTAGTTGGAGCTCATGCTCATGCCGTAGGCGCCGGCGGATAGAATGGCAAGCAAATCGCCTTCAGCAACAGCTAGGTCACGATCATGGCCGAGAAAATCGCCACTTTCGCAAACAGGCCCCACCACTTCGTAGCGGCAGGCTGCCGTATCACCTGGCCGAACGGCCTGGATGTCGTGGTAGGCATCGTAGAGTGCGGGCCGTGCGAGATCATTCATGGCGGCATCGACGATGGCGAAGTTTTTTTCTTGTCCATGTTTGAGATATTCCACCCGGGTCAGAAGCAATCCGGCATTGCCAACCAGAGAACGCCCCGGTTCGATGATGATTTTATGGGATCGACCAGCCAACTTGGACAACAGGGTTTGCACGTACTCACTTTCGCTGGGCGGTGTTTCATCTTTATATCGAATCCCCAGGCCACCGCCAAGATCCAGGTGATGCAACTTGATTCCTGCCTGTTCCAGTTTGTCGACCAGTTCCAGTACCTTGTCCAGCGCATCCGCGAAGGGTGAGGTCTCGGTAATCTGTGATCCGATGTGGCAGTCGATACCCTGGACGGAAATGGCGGGCAGCTCGCTGGCCAATTGGTACAGGCGCAAGGCGTCAGCGTAGGCCACGCCGAATTTGTTGCCCTTGAGACCGGTTGAAATGTAGGGGTGGGTCTTGGGGTCAACGTCAGGGTTGACGCGCAGGCTGATGGGCGCCCGTTTGCCCATTTCATTGGCAACTTGATTTAGCCGCAATAACTCGCTTTCGGACTCGACGTTGAAACACAGAATGCCCGCTTCCAGCGCCATGCGCATTTCAGGGGCTGATTTCCCGACGCCCGAGAACACTACTTTGCCGGGTTTGCCACCAGCTGCCAGCACACGTTGCAGTTCGCCGCCGGAAACGATATCGAAGCCAGCGCCCAACCTGGAAAACAGATTGAGAATGCCAAGGCTTGGGTTGGCCTTGACGGCGTAACAGATGAGATGCTCGCGTAATCCGAAAGCAGTATCGAGCGCATGAAAAGACTGCGTGAGTGCGGCGCGAGAGTAGACATAGCAGGGCGTGCCGAATTTCTCCGCGATTTGACTGAGTGGAACGGATTCGGCGCGCAGTTCGCCCAGGGCGGTATTAAAAGGCATGGTTTGATGAAAAGTCACTATTGATCCTGTTGGGTTGGAGGAGGAAGATAGAGCGGCCCCTTGTGACCGCAGGATGCCAATAACAGCGCGCACAAAACTAGCATCAAAACGGGTCGCATAGTATCCTCATTGCATGGAGAAATGCGCGAAATCTTAACACGAGGCACTTGTTATGGCTCACTCATGAATCAGACTGAATACAACCAACTGATCGACACGACTTTGCAACAAATCGAGAACGCGATCGAGCATTGTGGTGCGGATATCGATTTTGAAATTTCGTCGGGCATACTCGAGCTTGAATTCGAGAATGGAAGCAAGATCATCATCAATCGGCAATCAGCCAATCAGGAGTTGTGGGTAGCCGCGCGCTCCGGCGGTTTTCACTTCGTCTGGAAGGATGCCAGTTGGCGCAATACGCGTGATGGCAGCGAGCTATTCGCGTCCCTGAGCCGTTGCGCAAGCGAGCAGGCTGGTCAACCGGTGGAACTGAATCCGTAGCATGTCCGCCCTGCTCAAGGATAAAAGCAAGCCAGTCGATTTCTCGGAAAAGACCTTTCTCGTGATCGACGACATTATCGGGGTGCGATCGTCCATGCGCATCACGATCAGCACCTTTGGCGGCGTCAAGATCGATATGGCTGCGAATGCGGCTGATGCCATCAACAAGGTGGAGCATCGGGTTTACGACATCATTTTGTGTGACTATGTACTGGGCGATGCCAAGGATGGCCAACAGTTGCTGGAGGAGCTGAAACGGCGCAGGATGATCAAGAATTCGACCATTTTCATGATGGTGACAGCCGAGCGGACGTATGAACGCGTGGTGAGCGCCGTCGAGCTGGCGCCTGACGATTATCTGATCAAGCCTTTTAGTGGAGAGGTGCTGCGCGTCCGACTGGAACGTCTCATTCGCAAAAAGGAATTTTTGGCGCCTGTCTATGATCTGATGGAGAAGCAGGAACTTCGCGGCGCCGTGCGGGCTTGCGATGATCGCCTGAAGATTGCCGGACCCTACCTGCTTGATTTGATGCGCATCAAGGGGGAAATGCTTCTCATGCTTTCCGATTTTTCTGGAGCCAGCCAGATTTATCAGCATATCCTGGCAATGCGCGAAATTCCCTGGGCTCGCATGGGGCTGTCCAAGACTCAGTTTTTCCAGGAAAACTTTCAGGGTGCTGTCGAGGGATTCGAGCAGATCGTTAACGAACACCCAAATTATATGGCCGCTTATGACTGGCTGGCTAAAAGCTACACGGCGTTGGGAGACGAAGTGGCCGCGCAGCGAGTATTGCAGGAGGCCGTAGCGAAATCTCCCCGTACGCTCCATCGTCAAAAGGATCTGGGCGAAGTCGCTTATCACAACGAGGATTTGGATGTAGCGCAAAGTGCTTTTGAGTCAGTGCTGGAGTTTGGCAAGTATTCATCGTTTGCAGAACCGGAGGATTTCGCCAATTTAAGCCGGGTATTCCTGGATCAGGGTGAGTACGGCCAAGCGCTCACGGTCATGAGCAATGCCAGAAAGAACTTCGAAAATTCTGATGCGGTCATGCTGCATGCCGCAGTGATGGAAAGCATGATTTTCGAAAAGACGGGTGACAAGGAAGCGGCGCAAAAGGCGTATAAAGAGGCTCAGACGCTCTTCGAGAATAGCCGGAGCAAGCCGGATTCGCTCGCTCTGGATATGGTGAGGGCATGTTATCAGCATGGTGATGTTGCTGCGGGTGAAAAAATCGCTCAAAACCTGGTCAAGAACAATCACGACAATACGGCTGTTCTGAAGCGCACCGAGCAAATGTTCCATCGCATGGGCATGCATGACAGGGGCAAGGAGCTGATTCATTCCTCCAGTCGTGAGGTGATCGCGCTCAATAACCGTGCAGTAAAACTGGCTCAGGCTGGCGATTTGAAGGGCTCCGTCGAGCTTCTCATGCAGGCGGCAGACCAGTTGAGTAACAATAATGTGGTGGTACTCAATGCTACCCATGCCATCCTGACTTATCTGGGGCAGTCTGGGTGGGATGAGCGCTTGTCGGAAACCGTAAAGGAGTACCTCGGTATCATCAAGAAGCGCGATCCGGAAAACAAGAAATTCCTGATTCTTTCCAGCCTCTACAAAGATTTGGGAACCAAGTTCGGGGTGAAAGTGGCATGAGCGACCCAGAAAAAATGGATTTTGCTGACGTGTTTGCTTCCGGTGCGCACGAAATCAAAAACGAAATGTTTCTCCTGCTCAATGCGCTCGATGAAATCAGTCACGAGTCGTGGGCAAAAGCCTACCCGGCAGCGTTGGCCCTGGACAGGATCAAGGCGGGCAGTACGCACATCAGTCGCCGCCTCACCCATCTGCTTGCACTATATCGCATGGGCTCAGGTTCATATGGCCCGGATATCGGTTATAACAGTCTGGCCGAGATGCTGGAAGAAGTTGCCATCGAAATCCGTTCCAGCCTGGGGGCTAGGCTGGATGACACTGCCGTAGTGATAAGTATTGAGCCTTCTGACGATTTGTATGCTTTTTTCGATTACGAAATTGTGCGCAGTATTCTGCTCAACGCTTTACACAATGCCTTGCGCGCCGGGGCCAGGAAAATAAGTCTTGGTGCTGCCAAAGAAGCGGATTTTGTCTGCATCCGGGTTGAAGACAATGGCCCCGGTTTTCCACCGGAGATGTTGAAATCGAATGCCGAAGTGCAGGGCATGAACATTTCCAAGGGCAGCACAGGTCTTGGACTGCTGTTTTCGCGCAAGGCGGCTGGCTTGCACAATAGCCAGGGGAAGCGAGGATTTCTGCGACTCCAGAACGGTGGTCTTCTGGGGGGGGCCGTGTTTACGCTTTGTCTTCCCTGACTGTTATTGGCAGTGGGTCAGAGAATGGAAAAGAATTTCAGAAAGGGCATTGCCAGTTGGGGGTTGCGTATCATACGGCGGTAGTCGCCCGCACGAAACTGGAGTTGGCCGGTAGCGACCGCGACACCCAGGCCGGAAATGCCTAGGCCATTCTGTTTCCATTTATCCCAGCCCGCCTGCGTGGCGCGCATATCCCAGGTCGCATCCGGGCTGTTTGGACTGAAAATCCCGGCTTTCTCGACTTTTCCCTGCTTGATTTCCAGAATGACAGAAGGGTTCTTCTCGTCGGCAAAGCCCAGTGCAATGATGGCGTCAAAACCGGCAGCAGCAAGCGGTTCTACCATCTCTGTGTTGGCATTCCATCGCTGGGCGAAACTTTCCAGCCATCCGCGTGAAAAAAAGTCCTGCATCTTAGTCCCCTATGATTTTTCTAGCGGTTTTTATTGCTTTCAATACCTGTTCAGGCGCCGTTCCGCCGATATGATTCCGGCTGTTGAGAGAGCCTTCCAGTGTCAGTATTTCATAAATATCTGCATCAATGAGGTTCGAGAACTGGCCAAGTTCATCCAGGGCAAGTTCGCTGAGGTCGCATTGCCGGTTTTCTGCATGACGGACAGCACGGGCGACCGCTTCATGCGCGTCGCGGAAGGGTAGTCCTTTTTTGACTAGGTAGTCGGCCAGGTCGGTAGCTGTGGCGTAACCCTGAAGCGCTGCGGCGCGCATGGCATCCGGCTTGACCGTGATCCCGCTGATCATGTCGGCGTAAATGCGCAAGGTGGCGTTGAGCGTATCAACGGTGTCGAACAGCGGTTCCTTGTCTTCCTGGTTGTCCTTGTTGTAAGCCAGAGGCTGCGATTTCATCAGCGTCAGCAGTGCAACCAGATGGCCGTTAACACGCCCGGTCTTGCCGCGTACCAATTCCGGCACGTCGGGGTTTTTTTTCTGCGGCATAATGCTGGAGCCGGTGCAGAAGCGGTCGGCGATGTCGATGAAACCGAAGCGCGGACTCATCCACAGGATCAGTTCTTCCGACAGGCGCGACAAGTGGGTCATCAGCAGCGCTGCGCAGGCAGTGAATTCGATGGCAAAATCCCGGTCGGAAACGGCATCCAGCGAATTGGCGCAGACCCCGTCGAAGCCCAGTTCGCGCGCCACCATTTCGCGGTCGATCGGGTAACTGGTGCCGGCCAGCGCCGCCGCGCCCAAAGGTAGTTGGTTGAGGCGTTTGCGGCAGTCGATCATGCGCTCCCCATCGCGCCTGAGCATTTCGAAGTAAGCCATCAGGTGGTGGCCGAAAGTAACTGGCTGGGCGACCTGCAAGTGCGTGAATCCCGGCATCACTGTGCCCGCATTAGGCTCCGCCAGATTCAATAGCGCCGATTGCAGATTTTTGATCAGTGGCGTGATATTGTCGATTTCCGCGCGCAACCAAAGGCGCACGTCGGTGGCAACCTGATCGTTGCGCGAGCGTGCAGTATGCAAGCGCTTGCCCGCATCGCCAACCAACGCGGTCAGGCGCTTTTCGATATTCAGATGAACATCTTCGGCATCCAGAGACCAGAGAAACTGGCCTGACCGTATTTCGTCCATAATGGTCGCCATGCCGGTTTGGATGGATAGCAGGTTCTGCGCATTCAAAATGCCGACTGCATGAAGCATGTTGGCATGAGCCAGCGAGCCCTGAATGTCATACTCGGCCAAGCGCTGGTCAAAGCTGACTGAGGCGGTGTAGCGTTTTACAAGTTCTGCGACGGGTTCGTTGAAGCGGCCAGACCAGGCTGATGGCGTGGCCGAAGTTTGATCTTGATCTTGCATCGTCAAAAAGTCTTATTCAGAATGGAAGGCATGGCAAGTATAAATCAAAATCATAGACCAACGGCGCGCTTACCCGATTTTTGCAATATGGGTGTAAGTCTGCGAATTCTGCTCCTGGTGGATGGCATGAGCGTGGCGGCTGCATTGTACAAGGCCAACGATTTTCATGATGTCTGGCGGGTGTTGATCGAGATCTCCCTTCTGGTACAACCGCTACTGTTGGCCTCCTTGTTGATCCTGTGTGCAGGCAGCCGGTGGTTTTCTCGGCTATCCTATTTGTCCGGCATTCTGGTGATTCTGTGCCTGGAGTTGTTTTTGGTGACGCTGGTATACCGTGTCGGACGTGAAGTGTTCGATTTGGATGGCGTGTTTCAGCTTGGTCGTCTCTGGTTTTTTAGCCTGGCGGTCAGCGGTGTGCTGTTAGCCTATTTTTATCTGCGGGAGCGCGCACTCTCTCCCGCACTGGGTGAGGCGCGCTTGCAGGCGCTACAGGCGCGCATTCGCCCCCATTTTCTGTTTAACAGTATCAATGCGGTTCTGAGCATGATCCGCAGTGACCCGAAAAGAGCTGA
Source organism: Sulfuricellaceae bacterium (assembly GCA_030690895.1). Lineage (GTDB taxonomy): Bacteria > Pseudomonadota > Gammaproteobacteria > Burkholderiales > Sulfuricellaceae > Sulfurimicrobium. The sequence goes on along the minus strand of JAUYFQ010000138.1, from coordinate 1,772 downwards.
AACCGCGCTGGAGGATCTGGCGGATCTCTTTCGAGTGCTGATGGCGGATAATCGTGAACTGGTCAGGCTGGAGCAGGAAGTCGCGCTTTCCAGGCAGTACCTCAATCTTGAACAACTGCGTCTGGGTGATCGCCTGCATGTAGTGTGGCACATTGAGAACATGCCACAGGATGCCCTGATACCCCCTCTGGTGCTCCAGCCTTTGCTGGAAAACGCGGTCTATCACGGTATAGAGCCATCCAGCGAACGCGGAGAGATTTGTGTGAATATCTACAGAATCCGCAGCCAGGTCCATATCGTGATACGCAACCCCTATCGTCGGGAGGGTGCTCATCACCTGGGTAACAAAATGGCTGTCGGCAATATTCGCGAGCGGCTGGCCTTGCATTTTGATGCGGAGGCCAGTCTCACGGCGCAGATTGGCGAGAATGACTATAAAGTGCACATCGTTATTCCCTACAAGCTGACAGAGCCGACATGAGCGAGCTCAGCATACTGATCGTTGATGACGAGGCGCCTGCACGCAAACGGCTACGTGAGGTGTTGTCGGATTGTGCGGCTGAATTGCCGGTGAACGTGGCAGCCGAGTTGTCGTCCGGGCGCGAGGCGCTGGAATGGTTGTCATGCCATTCAGTCAATGTGGCGCTGTTGGATATCAGTATGCCGGAAATGGACGGCCTGGAGCTGGCGCGGCATATGCAGTCACTTTCGCTGCCTCCCGCCATCATATTTTGTACTGCTTTCGATCAGCATGCCATGGCCGCTTTCGATGTCAATGCGGTGGATTATCTTCTCAAGCCTATACGGAAGGACCGGCTACTGACGGCGCTACGCAAGGCGCGTGTATTTTCGCCCGACAGTCTGGAACGTTTAACCCGCCAGCCGCGCCGACATTTGGCCATTGCAGAGCGAGGCAGGATAATCCTGGTGCCGATTCAGGACGTTCTCTATTTTCGGGCCGAGCAAAAATATGTCACGGTGAGAACGGCTGCTCATGAATATTTGAGCGAAGAATCCCTTGCGCATCTGGAGAACGAGTTCGGAGGCGAGTTTCTCAGAATTCACCGAAACTGCATGGTGGCGAGAAGCTGTATTGCCGGGTTCGAAAAATCCCCCCACCCGGCAGAGGGAGAGGCGGGCGGAACGTCATGGCTGGTACTATTGAATGGCCTGGCAGAAAAGCTCCCGATCAGCCGCAGACACCGGCAATCAATAAAAGATCTTGCGGGCATCTAGTCAGAATTTGCACGCCGATACCAAGTAGTAGTTGACATCCATCTACAAGACGAGGAGAATAGCGCGCTTCGTTCGGTGGGGTTCCCGAGCGGTCAAAGGGATCAGACTGTAAATCTGACGGCTCTGCCTTCGAAGGTTCGAATCCTTCCCCCACCACCAGAATTAACATCGCCAGATTTGGCGATGTCTAAAACGGCGTTGCGTGCGCCGTTTTTAGTCGGTTCAAGTAATAAAGCGCGGGTGTAGCTCAATGGTAGAGCAGAAGTTTTCCAAACTTATGACGAGGGTTCGATTCCCTTCTCCCGCTCCAGGTAGTTGCCCATGTAGCTCAGTGGTAGAGCACTCCCTTGGTAAGGGAGAGGTCGACAGTCCGATTCTGTCCATGGGCACCATATTAATTTCGCGCTAGAGAGGACGGCTGGATCATGGCAAAAGGCAAGTTTGAGCGTACCAAACCGCACGTAAACGTAGGCACGATTGGTCACGTTGATCATGGCAAGACGACCCTGACGGCAGCGATCACCACGATATTGTCA
>JAUYFQ010000109.1 GCA_030690895.1 Sulfuricellaceae bacterium | reverse complement strand
ATAGTTATGCTTGGTTTCAATCCGAGTTCGCTACTGGCGACACACCCCAGACAGAAATCATCGTCACCACCAGCGTCAGCGATGCCAGCCAGTATCTGGCCCGCAGCACGAGTATCTACTACGTTGCGGATGCGGACCTCCGAATGTATGTGTACGAGCCGCCATTCCAGGCACAGACCAAGAATATGGGAGTGACAGGGCAATGAAGAACATCGCCGCACTGCTATGCGCTGTTGTCTTAACGGCCTGCGCTACGGGGCCGACCTATCGAGCAGCGGAAACCAGCGAGTTCACACAGGCAAACCATTTGGCCGTCGATAAACTCGTGGCAGCGACGGCGGTGCCCGTTGTCAAGAACGTGCCATTGCTTGTTGCCACGATGGTCAATATCGACTCCTTGAGCCAGAGTTCGCGGTTTGGACGACTTATCTCCGAGCAGATCGCTACGCGGCTGACCCAGTTGGGCTACAGCGTCGTCGAAATGAAGCTACGGAACGACGTGTACATCCGGGAGGGGGCAGGCGAACTGCTTTTGTCCCGCGATGTACGCGACCTTTCGAAGAACTACAACGCTCAAGTGGTAGTGGTTGGAAACTACGCTGTCGCCGCAGGCTATGTATATCTGACTCTTAAGGCGGTGACGGTCGCCGATAATCGCGTCGTCGCGGCCGTCAATTACCTGCTGCCGCTGACAGAGAACAACAAGGCTTTATTGGCGCCACCCAAATAGCAGAGAACGATTGAGGTCACTTGAGATAGTCCGGCGGTTTAACCACCATAAGTCGAAAACCTCCCAATGGACCTTGGGCAGGTAGCTACAATTTGAAGGGCCGCATTTGCGGCTCTTCGTCATGTTGCTTACTTCTCGCCGGTCACAAATCCGATAGGACGCTTCGTCGATACCGGAGGCGACGCCATCAACTGGCGGATGGCGTAAAGAATGCCGGCGATGGCCTGTTCCTGGGTCATGGCGATTTCGCGTCGTGCCTGTTGCTCAAGCAACAAAACATGATCGCTGACAGCGGGAAATACGTGTGGGCGAGTGTCAAGCGCAGATTGACATCCGTCAATCGTGGCTTTACAGACCGAAAGGTTCCAGACTCGGCTTTTTCCAACTGATCAAACAGCGGAGTCTTCCATCTCCAACAACTCGGCTGCCACCGTATCCGGGCCCAGATCCTGTCCGTTTGGCCAGCCTATGCCATGAAAGAAAATCCGCACCTGACGGAAGTAGGCGTCGTTCTCCAGTTCCCGGAAAAAGCCGCTAATCATGTACGGCCGCACGTCGAATCGACCGCGTCTTCCGTCCGCCATCTCGACAACTACCATGCCCCATCCGTGGCGCACGCGCTGATGACTTTGTTCATTGGATATCACTGCTGTCCGGTTAAAACGCGAATAGATTCAGTTGGTTGCACGGGATGCCCTCGGGTATTTTGTAGTCGCCGCCCGGAAAGGCTTGCTGCAAGGGCATCTTCTCGAACAGGGTGAGCGACAAGATCTGTAGCAAAGTGTAAAGCGAGGCCTCCAGATTGAGGCGCTTCTTGACGATGGCGATGAGGACATAGACCGACATGGCGATCCAGATTTGTGACTTCACCGCATTCTCTGAATTGCCGTAGAACTTCTTGATACGCAGATGCTGCTTGATCCATTTGAAAAACAGTTCCACCTGCCAGCGGCGCTTGTAGAGCGCGCAGATGGTGGCAGCCGGAAAGGTGAAGTTGTTGGCGAGGAACACCAGCGTCTTGCCCGTCTCGGGATCCTTGAACCGGATACGACGCAGATACTCGGGATAGTCCTTGTGGCTGAGGGTGCCGGTGAGTTCGATGGTCTGATCGCAGATGATGCCCGTGCTGCGATCCACTGGCGCCGAATAAATGCGCCGGAACCGGGTGTTCGACTTGGTGCGCGTAACAAAGAACGCTTGCGCCTGATGCATCAGGTAAAGCCGTGCGAAGTCGAGATAGCCGCGATCCATGACGTAGATCGCCCCAGCCTCCAGCACCAGGATGTCGAGCACATTGACATCGCCCAGTTTGCCGTCGGAGATGTGGATGAACGTGGGAATGTTGCCGCGCAAATCGAGCAGCGTGTGCATCTTCACCGCCGACTTGGTGGTGCGAAACAGCGCCCACGGAAACAGCGACAGGCACAGATCGATGGTCGTCGAGTCCAGCGCGTAAGTCGTGTTCTCCAGCTCGACGCCGAAGCTGTCGCCTGCGTAGAGATTGCGTGCCTGAGCAATCAGGCGCTGAGCGAACTCGGCGTAGATATGCCAGTCCCGCGCCTCGTTGGCATCGGCCAGCGTCGAGCGCTTGATCTGGTGGCGGAAGCCCATGTGGTAAAGCTTGGCAGACTGCGCCGACAGGCAGACTTCGATATCGCGCAGACTCTCGCGGTAGGTCAGTTGGGCAAAGGCCATCACGCGAAAGTGATCGGCGCACGTCATGGACTTTACAGAGCGATCGCCGTCGTGGCGAGCGACGATGCGATGAAAGGTCTTCCAGGGCAGGAAGTCCATGAGTTGCGCGAACAGCGTCTTGCCGATGTACATGAGCGGCTCCGGGTAAGTAACCCCCGGAAATCGGCCGGAACCCCATTTTGCCATTCAAGTCGGAGACACCCTTCGCCGCTCCGAATCCCTTGTCAGTCATGCCTTTCAACGATTCGCCCTCTCGTTTAACCGGACAGCAGTGATT
>JAUYFQ010000134.1 GCA_030690895.1 Sulfuricellaceae bacterium | reverse complement strand
TCAGCTTAGCCTCGCCAAGTTGTATCTCTTTGAACAGTGCACCCAGATTTTTGCCATACTTAACACCAATTGCGTCCTTGATGGCATGAACTTCCATCATGATTTCGTCAGTCATCGTTATTTCCTCCAAGAAGCTCCTCGGGTGTGCATATGATCGGGAGAAACAATCCGAGTTGCTCAAGATACACGGCAATCTTTTCCTGAATCACTGGATTGGCAATGTGACGGCAATTCCATGTCAGTAGAAAATCAACGTGATGCAGTGTCGAAACAGCAATATGAAGCGCATCCTCAATCGCCTTGGCGGGAATGATGGCTTGCTCAATAAGCGATTCGGCCAAGCGAATCATGTCTTGCGTTATCGCGAGTACAGATATCCCCTCAAGTGCCGCAAGCCTTTTCTGCGCAGCCACCGGATCGCCAGCGGCGCACTCTTGCCAGACCGACTGAGAAACAAGAAGTTCATAGTCCGAGCGTAGCTCCCACCAAGCCAGAGTGATTTGCTGATGGGCAGCACCAATAATGGTTTTGCTGGGGCGTGCCGTCAGATAGCTGATGACGGAGGTTTCAACGTAGATTTTGCGCTTCATGATTTCCGCCTTGGTTCAGATAAACCGTGGTCTGTCCCCTAATGTCATAGATATCGGCGGCGGTTGTACCCAGGGTGGCGGCGATATTTTCCAGCCGAGTAGTTGGCAGGCGGCGTTCGCCGCGTTCGATACCCGCCTTCGCGGGTATGACGCTAACTTAACGGCATTGGGCTTGTCCCCAATTACCCTCTTTAGTGTTTTTAATTTAAAGACATAAGTGCTTTGTCTGTCCGTTCCTTGGCGTAACGCCAAATAGAGATCAAACCTTCCTTACGGTGAATCCACTTATTCCAATTAAGATTCGTTAATGGGATGCCATATTTAATTACGAACCCCCCCATGCCATAAGAGTCCATGTCAGAAGGGCTTAGAAGACCATTTGAACCGCCCTCACGGATATTAACCGTCCAGAATTTCTCTGCGTCAGTATAAGCCTGCAAGGCTTCACTAAGAAGCTCGACTATTTCTTTGTTGGCATCTGGCCCTGCCTTAAACATCCCTAACTCACGAACAAACTCTTGGCGCAAATTTCTAAATTGTGCGAGAGATGTCGATGCTTGGATGTTGCTATCTATGGCTACGATAGCTTCTCGAAGCTTGTATTGATTATTGGGGCGGGGGCTTGAATATTTTTGGCATGCTTCCTTCAGACACTCAAGTCTTTTGGTTGCATCATTGATGTTATTGCATGCTTCTAATAATGGTGATGACTGAACTGAAGCGGATGTAATCAATGAAAATATAAAGAGAAATGTATATCGCCACATATTAATACTCCTAAGCATTGTATTTTCCAGTATTAATTTCCGAGTTGGACAAAAATACGCCTGTAGTGGCTGGATTGTCGTTCGGAAAAAACTGCATGAATTCCTGCCGTGTAACAATAATTCCGTTACCCAGTTGACCATCAATAACTGCGTCAAGGAAGCGCATTCGAAGTGTCATTTCATTCCTGTCTAATGTTCAATGTCCGATCTATAGAGCGCCATCTAAACTGTCAGATTAGGCCGCCAACTTCAGACGGGGCCGCTCTTCCTTAAAGTATTGGTGGCTTCTTCTGCCGCAATTCGGACAGCGCTTGCTTGCGGGCCACAACACCTTATCGATTGAACCAAAACGTTTTTCATATAGGACACAGCTTTCAGTCCATGCCTTCTTTAAATTTTCTTCATCCTCTTTCCCTCGCATGCCAAAGTAGGGGAAATGATGCAAGAAATACCCAAAAACGTGATTGCAGTCTTCTGCATACTTCTGTGTGTCAAGAATATGGAAATGCCAGAATTCGTCCACGAATGTGGAAGGTACCATCGGAAAATCTGGATTTTCTAGACAAAGGATCAGATAACGTTTGTACTCGTTAGTAACTTGCCTTGTGAATTCCAATGACCAGCCGTATCCCTCATCTTTATCCATCACTTTAACCATGATGGGTTCCAGATCAAGTTCACTAATGCTTTGATGATCTTCAGACATCTTGTTTCTCCTGTTGTAAAAAATTAGCGCCGAGCGCCCAGCGTCCCTTGGAGCGCAGTGTTAGGCAATTATTTTTCGTGACTTGCACTCGCCGTCTCGCTAGCGCCGATTTTTCGAGATTCGGCTCCCCTCGGTTTCAGAAAGCCTTTTTGCCTACACTGCATTGCCCTTCAACCCAACCAAATAAACCTCGATCGTCCTTATATTTTCCCGTGTTGAAAAGTATTGTGTCTCTATTGTTCCTGTCTTCGGTGATTTCGCCGCGTAAGACAAGTTTGTCACTTTCCACAATTAGCTGGATGTATATCGGCCCCTTGTTTTCTTTGGTACTTACGTCGACCTTATCAAGGGTGTACATTTGATGCTCTGACTTAACTTTGGTTACTTTGTCGCCAACTTTTGTGATCGTAAATGTTTGCCGATCTTTGCCACCGAACCCAGCGATGATGCTTGTGGCATCTCCTTCGCAAACCAAGAGGGTCTCTGTTTCAGTGACAGGTTGCGAACATCCGAAAAGGGTCAAGACAACAACGGCTGAGATTGCTTTTTTCATCTTTTCTCCAATGTCCGTGTGCAGCGGGATTTAAACTCGCCATATGTTGTTCGCTCTGGTTTGCAACAACGGAAAAACCATGGCTTGGCTTCGTGCTTCGCGCGCTCCCAATCGTGCTTCAACAAAAGCGCTATTCGCTCTGCAAATTCCGCCAATTTGGCCTCTCGACCATCTGAAACGTTCAGTTCCTTGATGACAGTAAGAATGGCGCCGTCTTCTGGGTCAAATGGATTGAGATTTAGTGAAAACTCCAATAGAAGTTCAAATAGTTTAGGTGCGTCACTAACCACTGCTGAACGATGCACTTCATTTGATTTTGCCCGTATTTTCTCTCGCCATTTTGCCCGCTCCTGCGTTACGTTTTCAATCTGAATCTTTCGCTCACTATTTCTTAGAGCGACAAAGCCAGCGACGAGTCCGCCAACAACCGATGAAGTAAGAAAAATTGTGAAATCCAATGGTGACTCCTTGGAGGGCCTAAGTTTCAGTTACACATCAAAACCGACGCGTAAAACTGCAACCTACCCCGCAAACCCCACCCGGTCAACCTCTAAGTCTTTGTAATTTAAACAACTATTACTTTAGGCATAGGCATATCAGACCATGGATTCCGTCAACCCACGGCAACCGCCGAAACTCCTCGGCCAGTTACGCGAGCGCATCCGTTATCGCCATAACTAAAAGCGGTCGGGCTCGGATTATTCACCGGCGGAATCTGGGGATTCGGGGCGCACGGATAGGGCAGGGCGCAATACGCCTTGCCATCGCGCCTTACGCTTGCTCTATCTCGTTTTCGCCCAGCGGTTCGCGCTCCACCCGTCGGACATAAACCACCTGGATGTGATCGGTGACACGGTAGAACACCAGAAAAGCGCCTTTGGCCACGACAAGCCGGCGTAGTCCTGGCGCGAGTTCATAGGCCGGGGCGATCAGCGGGTTATCGGCCAGACTGGTCACCGCCTGGCGGATGCCGCGCACCATGCGCAGGGCAAGGGTCTTGCCGCCAAGCGCTTGATAGTGCGCCTGAATTTCGCCGAGATTCCGGGTTGCCCTGGGTTGGTACTTAATCCGCAAGGCTGGCCTCTATGGCGTCGAACAGGGTGTCGTGATCGATCCACACCGTGTTCGGGTCATCCGCTTCCTTGATGGCGGCTTCCAGAATGCGTTTCAGCTCGGCCGCCTCATGCGCTTCCCGCATCTGGGCGGCGCTATCCGGCCGGGAACTCCGGAGCGACTCGGCTTGATCCGGTTGCCAATCTTCGGCGTTGAGTTGGGCGTTGTGGATGCCGAACTCTCGCAACAATTTTAAGGCTTTACGCGGATCGACGAACATTCGCGGTTGCTTTTTCCGGGTGTCGATCAGCACCGCCTCGCCGCGCTGGGTTTCGGCCTGGACGGCGAAGGCGGGCCCGTGGGCTTTCAGCGTCACCGACAAGATGCCGCCGGATTCGACGGCGGCGCGGAACTGTTCAACGTTTAACTGTTGCATGATGAATCCTTTATTGCTGCTGAGATGGACGCAGGATACAAACAAATCCTGTCAAACAACAGCAGTTTGTGATGTTTCAGCGGATGTGTGCGTGTAATCAAGGCGCCGCCTTGTTTTACGGCCAGATCGGGCCAGGCTTGCGTTCTGCACAATTTCACACACGGCCCGGCATCGCCAAACCGCCCGGTCGCGCAAGATCCACGATTTCTTGCCTGAGCAGGCGCTGGAATAGCCATCGCGCGGGCTTGTTGCCGCGATAATGTCCGGCCTCACCTCGATTCAAATCAAACATGTCTATTCAATGGTTTCCCGGCCACATGACCTCGGCCCGCAAGAAGGCCGCCGAAACCATGGCCAATATCGATGTGGTGATCGAGGTGCTCGACGCCCGATTGCCGGAGGCGGGCAGCAATCCGCTGGTGCATGAACTGCGCTTGTTCCGCCAGCGCCCGTGCCTGAAGGTGCTGAACAAATCCGATCTGGCCGACCCGGAGGTGACCAAGGCGTGGATCGAGTTCTTCAACAGCCAGAAGGGCGTCAAGGCGGTGGCGCTGTCGGCCAAGAAGGCCGGCGAAGTCTTGCGCATTCCCAGTCTTTGCCAGAGCCTCGCGCCGCACCGCGACGACAATTTCAAACCGCTGCGCATGATGATCATGGGCATTCCCAACGTCGGCAAATCGACGCTGATGAACGCGCTGGTGAAGCGCAAGGTGGCCGCCGTCGGCGATGAACCGGCGATCACCAAATCGCAGCAAACCATTACCTTGAGTCCGCGCCAGATGCTGATCGATACGCCGGGACTGATGTGGCCGAAGATCGAACACGACAGCGACGGCTACATGCTCGCCGCCAGCCATGCCATCGGCCGCAACGCTGTGCTGGAAGAGGAAGTGGCCACTTTTCTGGCCGGCATTTTGTTGGATCGATATGGCGACTTGATCACCGCGCGCTACGGTTTTTCGGTGCAGGGTCTGGATGCGCCCGGTGTGCTGGAAGCCGTGGCGCGCAAACGCGGTTGTCTGCTGAAAGGACGCGGCGCGAAATTTGAAAATGCGCTCGATCTGGACAAGGCCGCGATGCATCTGCTGACCGATTACCGTTCCGGCACGCTTGGCCGCATCAGTCTGGAAACGCCGGAAAGCCGGCGTGCGATGCTGGCTGCGGCGGCCCAGCGGATTGCGCAGGAGGTGGTGACCTGAAATGGAAGCCAGACTCAACGAACTCGAAGCCAAGCTGAGTTTTGCGGAAGACCTGATCGAGGAACTGAACCACGCCGTCTTTCGCCAGCAGGAACAAATCGACCGGATGCAACAGCAGATGCGTCTCCTGCATCAGCAAATACAGGCAGTCACGCCGGAGGAAGCGCGCGATCTGCGCGATGAAATTCCGCCGCATTATTGAACCTAGAAACCTCAGTTGACCGCTCCTTCACCCTTGAGAGACCGCATGTACTCTACGTTCAGAGCCTTCGATGACGTTCACCATTTGGGTGAGACCGCTACGCGGCCGATTGCACGGTTTTCGAGCCGTCTGGCTGCGTTGCT
>JAUYFQ010000113.1 GCA_030690895.1 Sulfuricellaceae bacterium | reverse complement strand
GGCAATCGACCCGGACGAATTGAGCCGAGAGCCGTAAAACGAAGACCCAAACCCTATCCGATGCTGACAGAATCAAGGCTTTTGGCAAGAGCAAAAGTGAGAAAATATGGGCATCCGAAAAAGCTTAAGTAAGTGCCATTCACGCCAGACCCTTTTCCTGCGCTTGGGTGGCCAAAATATCCGTCACATGCCGTACCACCTGCGCGAGGCTGAAATCAGCCTGCTCCAGTTCCATCTTGCCGGCTTCGATCTTGGAGAAGTCGAGGATGCCGTTGATGATGCCGAGCAGGCCATTGGCGGCGCCCTCGACCTTCTCCAGGTAATTGCGCTGCCTGGGGGCCAATTCAGTTGCCAGCGCCAGTTGCGTCATGCCGATAATCGCATTCATCGGCGTGCGGATCTCGTGGCTCATGTTGGCCAGGAACTCGGATTTGGCTTGCGTTGCGGCCTCGGCGACCTCCTTGGCGGCAACCAGCTCGCTGTTCGCCCGGGAAAGCGCATTGGTGCGATACGCCACCAGTCGCTCCAATCCGTCATGATGGGTCTGCAGCGATTTTCTGCCAGCGTCAACTTCCGCAAGCAGCGCGTTGAAGTTGCCGACCAGATCGCCAATCTCATTGTCCGCAGCGGGGATCGCTCGTGGGCTGAAATCCTGCTTCAGGCGTGCGTCATTCGCCGCTTCCGCCAGTTGGCGGATAGGCAGGATGATGCGGTTAAGAAATCTCATCGCCAGAAACAAGGCCAGAGCCCCGGCGCTGAGCGTGACAAAGAAGGTAGTCGCAACAGAGGTGAAGTAGGCTTCCCAATAGACGTCGAGCCGCGCCTGAAGGTAGACCGTACCGATGGGGGAATCATCAACCACGATGGGCAAGTGCAGAATAGCGGTATTAGCCAGCGGAACGATATTCGAGGTGTATGGCCCGATAGCACGCGCATCCGATGGAAGTAGTCTGTCGTCGCCATAGCTGGCAAGGCGGCGGCCTTCATTCGGGTAGAAGGCGGCGGCCTTGATCTCCGGGTAGGCTTCGAACATCCTCAGGACCTCGCGCGAGGCCTTCGCGTCCTGGAAGGCGACTGCGGCACTGCCGGCGGTGCCAGCCGCTTTGGCGGCAGCCATCAAAGTACGCTGGATTTCATTGCGCTGTTTGTCGAGCATGAGCACGGCGTCCGTGAAAAGCGCGAGGACGATGGCAAAGAGGCTGGCCACGAGGATCAACCGGACGAACGGATAGCGGATCGAGCGGCGGTCGAAAATCGAACCGATGCGCGACAGCTTACTCGTAGACATGACGCGCCAGGCGTAACAGTTGGGGAGAAAAGTGGAAACCGGCGCGTCGTCCCTCTGCCAGATTGATGTCAAACCGGGCGCCGTCCTCCTGCAAGGCAATTTCTATCATTCCACCTTCCCGCGCGAAGCCCGGATAGGCGCTGATCGTGAGCGTGCGAGAGGGAACGCCCTGCTCAATTGCCGCATTCCACCGCTGGCGCAAATCGACATACAGCACATGACAAACGTCTGCTCGCCCGGCCTGGCGAATAACAATCAGTTCTCGGCCCGATACCTTGCGGCCAGAAAGCTCGGCCAAGGCCTCTGCCTGCCGCAAATCCCCGACTGCGACACACAATCGTATCTGCGGAGCGCTGGCGATACTTTCAGGCGGGAACCCCGTGAACTTGAGGAAATTGAAAACCATCGCCGCACGCATCGATTGCTCTGTCTGCATGTTCTGAGCCAGGGCTGACTGAATATGACAGACCAGTACAGTCAAAAGGAAGAGGGCCAGGACAAGGCTGCGCTTGCCGATACAGGTCAACAAAATTGGCGCCAGCTAGAACTTGTACCGCATTTCTGCGTAAAAACTTCGGCCGGGTAGCGGCAGATTGTAGGGGAGAGCGCTACTGGTGTATTCCCGCGCATCCACATCAAACAGATTGCGTATGGAAGCGGCAAACTCCCAATCATGGCGATGAAAATAACGAACCGTGGAATCCACCAATGTATACGCGCCCATTGGCGAACGGGAATCATTGGGCGGCAGCGAGTGTTTGCCAATCCAGTTGGCCTGTACGTCCCAGTTCCAATTGGGCACAAATGCCCAGTCCGTACGAAGATAGGCGCTCTGATTGGGCACGGAATTGAACGCGCTGTCATTGCGATGGTTGAGGTTGCCGGAAACCCTCAACCTTTTCATTGCCTGCCATTTTGCTTCCAGCTCAATGCCGCGAGATGTGTTGTCGCCAATATTCTGGAATTGGTTTGATGAATCGGCCGCGATGAGGTCGGTCCGTTCGAACTGGTAAAAATCGAGACCCAGGGTCAAATCCTTCGAGGCCAGGTAAGAAAATGCCAGATCCCAGGTTTGGGAGCGCTCCGGAGAGAGTTCGGGATTAGGCTTGGTGGCCGCCGTCAGGGCATAAAGCTCCAGATAGGAGGGCGCCCGGAAAGCTTGGCCATACAGCAGTTTGGTAGTGAGTCTATCTGTGCTCTGCCAGACCAGCGCCAGGCGCGGATTCAGCGAACCGCCAAAGTCGGAGTAATGATCATAACGCGCCCCGGCGGTCAGTTCCCAGTTATCCCTGAGCGTCCATATATCCTGCAGAAACAGATAACTTATCTGGCGGGCCTTTTCCGGCGCGAAGGCATAGGGCGAGTCCGAGACATCCACCAACGGCCCACCGGCTGGAAGTTGGCTTCCATCAGGCCCGGTTCCCTTATTGATGAATTGTTCAACAAAATACAAATTTTCCGAGTTGTATCCCCCACCCAGGCGGATAGCATGTGTCTTGAAGCCGGTATACAGGCCGCTACCTTCCAGAACGAAGCCGCGTTCCGCCGATTTCATCTGATTGATAAACCCGTCTGGATAGCTGCCAGTCGCATCCATGAAGCCTGGAGGGTTCTCATAAAACCCACTGCCTGAGGTGTAATCAAGATGAAAATAACGGAGTTCCGCATTCAACCCCCAGTCCTTTGCGAACACCTCGTTGTTGTAAAGCAGTTGAATGTTGGATCGGCTGTCGCTCCCGCGAGTCAGCGGATCCAGCACAGCGGCGCCTGTCAATCCGATTTCCACGTTAGTGTGGCCCATGTAGTCGGCAAGCAGGCGCCAGTTATCCTTGGCAATGGAGAAACGGAAATCCGAGCCGTCCCAGCCGTAACGGGCATTGCCTGGGGCGGAAGAAACTTGGGTGCCAAAGGCGCTGTCCTTGGTGGTCTGACCATCCCGGGCAATGAATGGATTATGGCCATCGGTGTGCGACAGTTGCGCCGTAAAGCCGATATCGAAACCGTTCCAGTTTGCTCCGTGCTGTATCCAACCCGACTGCGTGTCAAAGCCGCCTACCCGCACGCCAGCTTCGGATTGCGTTATCCGCCCCGCAGTTTTGGTGATGACATTGATCACGCCACCTGAGGCGTCTGAGCCGAACAGGGCGGAACCGGGACCACGGATAACTTCAACCCGTTCGATCATGGTCGTCGTCAGCCCCTTCCAGAAAATGCTGGAGGACCACACCAGGTCTCTTATGGGCGAACCATTCACCATCAGCAGGGTATGGGTGGGGGCTGCGCCGCGAAACGTGATCTGTGGTTTGAATCCAAACAGGTTGGCCTTTACGTAAAGGCCAGGCACGCTTTGCAGTATTTCCGTGAGGTTGGTCGCGCCGGTGGCCTTGATGTCCTCCGCCGAGATGACCGTGACTACGGATGGCGCTTTGGAAAGCGCCTGTTCAGTATTGGTGGATATCCTGACTTTTTCTTTCATCAAATCTTCCAGATTTAATGAAAGTAATTGATCCATGCCTGCCAAATCAAAACCATCGCCCCTCACGTTTGCCCCCTCTCCCGCAAGCGGGGGAGGGTTGGGGGGGGAGTCTGCCACGGCAGTTAACGCCAGGAACAATCCCAGCAACAGCATTATTTGTGCGCGTATTTTCACGCTTCCCCTCTTCCGCCAGCCGAGCGTTTCTTTCGGCTATCTATTTTTCTACCGAATGGCATTGTGTGGCGACATTTTCAGGTCGTGCAACTCATTACGCAACTGATCAAACACGGTTTTTTTCAGAATCCCTTCGTGTTGCATCATAAAGTGAATTTGCTTCAAGTGCTCTGCAAAATCCTCAAATCCGTAAACAGCCATCATGCCGCGAAGTTGATGCAGTTTTTTTGAAACAGCGTCCGGCTCATCGCAAGCTTCCAACTCGTCCAGCATGGTATCAGCGTGGGCAAACATTCTTGGAAACAGGTTCGCCAAAGGATGTGGAGTCAACTCAGCAGGTTGAAACAGTTCCAATGCTTTCATCAGATCTCTTTGCTTCAACGGTTTTACCAGATAAGCGGTAGCGCCAGCACCCATAATGCGTTGCTCATCCCCCGGAAAATCGCTCGAAGTGACGGCCAGGATGAGAGTCATGGGCAAAGCCTGCGCCTGTTCCCATTTGCGCATCTCGACCAAGGTTTCATAGCCATCGAGTCCAGGCATTTCAATGTCCAGCAGCACGGCATCGTAGCGGCGCTGTTTGAACAAATCCAATGCGGCAAATCCATCCGCTGCCTCGTCAATATGTTGAGCAGCGCACGCCAGATGCATCTTGAACAGCTCCCTGTTGACATCGACGTCGTCCACCACCAGCGCCCGCATAAGTTTAAGGCTGGGCGTGCGGCTAGGCATGTTCCCCTCCTGCTTGTCCAAGAATTGCCGCCACCAGCAGGCCGCTATCAATCGGTTTGGTCACATGCGCCACCATCCCGGCCGCCAGGCATTTGTCTCGCTCTTCCTCCAGTGCATGCGCGGTCAATCCGATCACCGGCAATGCCGGGGCCATCTCACGAATAAACCGTGTAGCCTCGAAACCATCCATCACCGGCATCTGGATGTCCATATTTCCTCCAGATGCTCGCGGTGCCTGTCCAACTCGTTTTCCATGCCCTTGCGAGTGCTGATGTCGCGGATCACCCCAGTGAAAAACCTGCCTTTTGAAATCTGCCAGCCCGACAGGGAGGCAGCAAGCAGCAATGTCCAGAACAAGACAG
Source organism: Sulfuricellaceae bacterium (assembly GCA_030690895.1). Lineage (GTDB taxonomy): Bacteria > Pseudomonadota > Gammaproteobacteria > Burkholderiales > Sulfuricellaceae > Sulfurimicrobium. The sequence continues at coordinate 15,898 of JAUYFQ010000113.1, read as the reverse complement.
CCAGCAGATAGGCGCGCCGCAGGGGGAAATGGCGTTCTGACGTTTGCCTCTGGAATGTAGTGGCCAAGTTCATTTGGCCTTGCCCCCCATCGCCAGTTCAGCCAGCAGCGCCGTCACGCTGTCAGCCAGTTCGATCGCCAGCGCGATGGCCTCATCACTGCCTGCCTTGGCCGCCGCCTCGGTGCGTATCGCCCGTTCCTGCACGTCTTGCGCCAGCAGATTACCCGCTGTGCTTTTGAGCACGTGGGCAAGAAAAGCCAAGGCTTGCATATCCTGCTTTGCCGCTGCTGCGCGCAACTCATCGGGCGTGCCTTTATGATCTTCTCTGGCAACGGCAGCCAGCTTTTCGATGAAGCTCTGGCGGTTGCCATAGCGCGCCAGCAGGGCGGGCCAGTCGATCAGACTTTCGCGCCCACGACTACCCCCTCCCCAACCCTCCCCCGAGGGGAGAGGGGGCAATGGTGAAGGGCGATTGGTTTCACTGGGGGGCAATGGTGTAGGGCGATTGGGTTCACTGGGCCGAGTTTTCCCCGCCACCTGTTTCAGCATCGCCGCTACCAGCAAGTCAGTGTCAATCGGCTTGGTGATGTGTTCCACCATGCCGGTGGCCAGGCATTTTTCGCGTTCCTCTTCCATTGCATGGGCGGTGAGGCAGATGATGGGCAAATTGGGGGCAATCTCCAGAATGCGCCGGGCGGCTTCGTAGCCATCCATCACCGGCATTTGCACATCCATCAGCACGATGTCGAAGGCATCGCCTCCTGCCCGCAGGACATGGTCGATCGCCTGCTGGCCGTTCTCGGCAAACACCACGCGTGCGCCTTCATGCACCAGCAGGTCTTCCAGAATCAGGCGGTTGACTTCCACGTCCTCGGCGGCGAGCACCGACAAGCCGCTCAAGCGCGGGCCGCTGGCGTGCGGCGTGCCAGCGGGATGTTGCGGCGCGCGGGCAGCGGGCAGCGGCAAACGCACGGTGAAGCCGCTGCCCTGGCCGGGGCTGCTTTCTGCCTCGATATCGCCCCCCATCAGGCGAGCCAGAGCGCGGCTGATGGCCAGCCCCAGGCCAGTGCCGCCATATAGGCGGGTGGTGGAGCTGTCGGCCTGTACAAAGGGCGTGAACAAGCGTTCCATTTGGGCTCGATCCATGCCGATGCCGGTGTCGATCACATAAAGGCAGATGTTGTCACCCTCCCGCACGGCTTTCAGCAGCACTTCGCCATGCTCGGTGAACTTGATGGCGTTGGTGAGCAGATTGGTCAGAATCTGCGTCAGGCGCAGGCTGTCGCCCGCCACCCAGGCAGGCAGGTCGGGCGCCAGCCTGACCTGCAAGTCCAAGCTCTTTTCCTCGGCACGCGCGGACACCAGGCTGATGACGCCATCCAGCACAGCCGCCAGCGCGAAGGGCCGCGACTCGATCTTGAGCCGACCGGCGTCGAGCCTGGAAATATCCAGAATGTCGTTGATCACGCCCAGCAGGTGTTGCCCGGCATCACCGATGCGATGGAACAACTCGCCCGCCTTCTCGCTGCTCATGCCCGTGGCGCTATCACGCGCGCCGATCTGCGCCAGGCCTGTCACCGCGTTGATGGGGGTGCGAATTTCGTGGCTCATGTTGGCGAGAAACTCGCTCTTGACTCGCGCCAGGCGATCCGACTCGTTGCGGGCAACGACCAGATCGGCTGTGCGCGAGGCCACCACGTCTTCCAGGTGTTCGTTGTTTTGAGCCAGCTCGGTTTCCATCCGCTTGCGCTCGTTGATGTCGGTAAGCGTGCCCACCATCCTGGTTGGCGAGCCATCCGCCGCGCGTTCCATCACCGTGCCAACATCCAGAACCCAGAACCAGGAACCATCCATGGCGCGTAGCCGATGCTCGCTGTGGTAACAGGGTGTCTCGCCCTTGAAGTGCCGCTCGATGAGTGCCAGACAGCCCGGCAGATCGTCTGGATGCACGCGATCCTGCCATTCATTGAAACCATCGCCGATCTCGTCTTCCGCATAGCCCAACATGGATTTCCAGCGTGGCGAGAAATACACCTTGCTGGTCAGCGCATTCCAGTCCCACACGCCCAGCCCGGAGCCTTCAATCGCCAGCAGCCAGCGCCGCTCGCTTGCGGCCAGCTCGGCACGCGAGTCGGCCAGACCATCCAGCATCTGATTGAAGGCGCGAGCCAGACTGGCAGCCTCGTCTGTTCCGCTCAAGGTGGCGCGCCTGGTGGCATCGCCCTGCTCGACGGCATCGGCCACTTTCTGAATGACTGCCAGGCGGCGGGTCACGCGATAGCTCATCCAGACGGCCAGGAGCGAACCGGCAAGGATGGCAAGCAGTGCGTAGATCAGCCCCTCGCGGACAATTATTTTCTTCTCGACCGCCGCGCTCGCCCCACTCAGACAGACGCGTGCCCAGCCTACATGTTGGCCACCCAGCATCGCCGGTGCGACTGCGTCTACCAGATCGGTCGTTCTGGCGAGCAGCGCGGGTTCGGCTTTGGCAGGCAGGCCGCGCAGGTACTGGCCAATTCTTGCAGGTTCGCTGTGCGCCAGTACCCGGCCGCCGCGATCCAGAACCATCACGCATGCCAGATCGGGGTAGTTGCGCTGGGCATCGACAATCTCGCGCAGCCCCGCCAGGTCACGGGCGAGTATCCAGCCAGCCGAGGCCGCAGCCATGCTCGTCGCCATGCCTTGAGCATCAACCACCCGATGCTCGGTCAGCGTTTGCTGCTGGCGCGCAACCAGATCCCAGACAAAACCGGCCATCAGCGTCGCATGCACCAGCGCTACGCCCCAAATCAACTGGCGGCGCAGCGTGCCGGCGAAAAAGACACGCAGGCGGGCAAACATTATTTCTGCTCCACTGGTTTGGTTTCCGCTGGCTTAGCGTGAAACTCGCGCAGCGAGCCTACGTCCCTCTCTCCCCCTGGGAGAGAGTTAGGAGAGAGGGAAACTGGCATGGCGAGGCGATGTTTCATGATTTTGGGCGATGCTTCGCCATGCCAGTTAGTTTCCACGGGGCGCACTTCTTTCTCGAAGCGCTCAATGAATTCGCGCACCGGGGCGTAACTGGCATCGTCCGCCGGATGGAAGCGAGCGGTTTCCATCCCGGCGAGAATGGCGCGGCCTTCCTCTGTCTCTTGCAGCCCGGCCAGCAGAGATTGAACCCGCTCACGGATAGCTGCGGGAACATCATCGCGCGCCATCACGGAATTGTTCAACAAGTGCGGGGTTTCCCAGATCACCTTGAGTTCTGCCGCCTCTGCCGGATGATCTTTCTGGAAGGCCCGCCAGGGCGGCGGCCAGGTGGCAGCGACCGCCACGTCCTTGCTGAAGACATTGAGAATGGAGGACTCCTGCGAGCCAACGTAACGGTTTTCGATGTCACGGTTGACATCGATGCCCTGCTGGTGCAAAAACCACTGCGGCATGATGGCGGCGGCCAGCGCCGTGGGCGCTGGATAAGAAACCGCCTTGCCTTTGAGGTCGGCGGGGGTCTTGATCGGGCTGTCCTTGCGAACGATAAAAATCCCCTTGAAATCCTCGGCATTGCCCGCCATGGCGATGATCTGATAACCCACCTTCATCGCCTGCAAGCTCTGCCAGGGATTAGGCAGGAGAAAATGCGGCTCGCACGCGCGAAACTTGACCTCATAAGCGGCGTAATCGCGCGAGGCTTCCAGTTCAAAGCGGGCTTCAGGCAGGTTGCGGTTCAGATGATCGATCAGCGGCTGATAAGCCTGACTGAGTTTCTGCGGGTTGTGTAGCGGGTGAATGGCCAGGCGATAGAGCGGCACGGCGCTGGTTTGCGGGGCTGCGCCATATTCTGGGCCGGATGGCGCGGGAGCTCGCTCGCAAGCGCCCAGCAGCAAGCCCAGTAACGGCATGAGGACAGAACGGATGCGCTGGGTTGGATGCATGGCCGAAACTCCGATTGCGATAAGTCAGAATAATCCGAGATTGTTCATTAGGCATGATTTTGTCAAAACGATGGAATCGTAGGGCAAGTGAACCCAGATTATCCATTAGGGCCAAAACACCGCTGTAGGAGCGGCGCCCTCGCCGCGATTCGCGCCGGGGGCGGCGCTCCTACATGACCGTGCATTCCAATGGATAATCCGGGGTGAATCAAATCAACAGCCCTCTAACTCCAGCATCTTTTCAATAATGCCTCGCACCCGACCCATGGCTTGATCCAGGGATGCTTTGACTTCTTCGTAAGGAATGGACTCTGCACTGCTGCCTCGCCCGGCGGCGTGATTGGCAGTGACCGCCAATGCGGCATAACAAAGGTCAAGTTCCCTGGCGAGCACTGCTTCCGGCATGCCGGTCATGCCGACCATGGTTGCGCCATCGCGCTCAAGGCGATTGATTTCTGCCACAGTCTCCAGGCGAGGACCCTGCATCGCGGCATAGACTCCGCCGTCAATACAGCATTCCCCAACTGCCTGGCAGGCATTCATGGCGAGTTGGCGCATTTCTTCGCAATAAGGCCAGGTAAAATCCACATGCACGACGGATTTGTCGCAATAGTGCTCGTTGCAACCGTAATAGGTGCTTTTGCGACCCCAAGTGTAGTCGATGATCTGGTTCGGGATGGCGATTGAGCCCGGCTTGAGGTCGGGGTGAATGCCGCCTACCGTTGCGATGGAAAGTACCTTGTGCACACCCTCGGCATGCAGCGCCCACATGTTGGCGCGGTAATTCACCTCGTGAGGTGCAATCGTGTGGCTGTATCCATGGCGGGCGAGAAATGCGACCGGATGCCCGTTAAGATTGCCGAAAGTTAACGCACCGGATGGCTCGCCATAAGGGGTGCGGACGACTTTCCGACGGATGTCCTGCAAATTGGCAAGCTGACTGAGGCCGCTGCCTCCTATGATTCCTAGCATGTTGTTCCTTGAAAAACAGTTTAACCACGGGGCGCACGGGGGCACATCCTCTGTAGGTCGGCCTTCAGGCCGTCATGTCGGCCTGAAGGCCGACCTACATAACATGGGACTATGCTTCCTTCAACGCATAAATCGCAGGCAGATTGCGCCACGCGCCTTGAACATCCATGCCGAAACCGAAGACATATCGATCCGGCACGGTCAGCCCGACAAAATCAGCCTTAACGGGTTTGTGGCGGCCATGCTCCTTGTCGGTAAAAACGGCGCTGTAACAGGCCGATGCGCCCAGTTCGCGCACGCTGGAGAGAATCTCGGCAATGGTAACGCCTTCGTCCAGAATATCATCCAGAACAAGCACCACTCTCCCCTTCACGGTGGCGGGGGGAGGGACTTTCCAGACCATCTGTCCGCCACGTATGGTGTCGCCATAGCGTGAAACCTGGACATAATCGAAATCAAGCGGAAATGCCAGCATGGGCAAGAGTTGACCGGCAAACACGACCGCACCGCCCATCACGCACAGCACCAGCGGATTTTTCCCGGAAAGCTTGTTTCCGATCTCGCTTGCCAGATGATGGAGCGCTTGTTGAACCACTTCCGGCGAATGGATGAGTTCGGCGGATTGGTAGACCTCCATGGCCTTGTCGTGAGATAGCATAAGCAGCCCTCAAATTTTCAGAATATCGCGAATACAGTGTAACAGCGGTTCGGGCTTGAAGGGCTTGCAGATGTAGCCATCTGCACCGGCAGCCAGGCCGCGCCGGATGTCTTCCTCGGCCACTTGAGCGGTCACCATGACAACAGGAAGCGCGTTTAGCGTTGGGTGACGGCGTATCCATTCGAGAATATCAAAACCGGTGGTATCGGGCAGCATGGCGTCCAGCAGAACCAGATCGGGCGCTTCCTTTTCCAGGTACTGGTAGGCCGTCTGACCGTCCGGCGCGACCCTGACCGCAAACCCATCCCGGATCAACAGGGAAGAAAGCAGTTTGCCCATCAGGGTGTCATCTTCAACCGAAAGGATACGGGGTGGACCTGCTGGCTTGAGCGGTTTGATAGTGGAAGCGAAGAAGCCCTCGGCGCTCAGGCCGCGCATGGCCGCTTCCCACTCCCGCATCCCTTCTTCCGGGTCGAGTTCGGTGACTGTCAGGCCGCTTTCAAGCGCTGCAACCACGTCTGTTTTGACAAAAATTTCCTTGAGCAGCCCATGTGCCAGCAACGCCTTGAACATCAGCAAGGCATTACCCAGCGAAAGGCCGCTACGCCCGGCAAGCTCAATCACACCGGATTTTCCATCCACCAGGCCGAGCAGAGTATATTGATTTTCCGGGAGACGAAGCTCGTGCGAGGCAAGCTCGGCCAAGCCTCTGGATGTTTTGGAGTAATAGGAAGTCTGCGTCATGTTCATTTCCCAAATAATTTACAAATCGGCCAATACCCGGATGTGCGCTTCCACACTGCGTCCAAGGGCATTCAGCGCGTATCCGCCCTCCAGCAGGGACACGATGCGCCGTTGCGCGTGACGGGCTGCCAGTTCTTTCAGCTTCTGCGTCACCCAGGCATAGTCGCGCTCATCCAGTCCCATCATCGCCATTTCATCGTCACGATGCGCGTCGAAACCGGCTGAAATCATGATTAGCTCAGGCTCAAAGCGATCCAGCGCGGGTAACCAGTGTTCCTCCACCGCCGCCCGAAAAGCCGCGCTGCGGGTTCCCGCAGGCAGCGGCACGTTAATCATATGGTCATTTCCACTTTCCGCGCCAGAAAATGGGTAAAACGGATGCTGGAAGGTTGAACACAGCATGACGCGAGGCTCGTCCCTGAATATGGCTTCGGTGCCATTGCCATGGTGGACGTCGAAATCCGCAATCGCCACCCGCTTGAGCCCATGCGCGGCCAACGCATGAGCAGCCCCAACCGCCACATTGTTGAACAGACAGAACCCCATCGACCTGGCGCGTTCGGCATGGTGTCCGGGCGGACGAACGGCGCAAAAAACATTTTCAACCTGTCCAGACATGACCAGATCCACTCCCAGCACCGCGCTACCGGCCGCGCGCAAGGCCGCATCAAAGCTGAAAGGATTCAGTAGCGTGTCGCCATCCAGATCGACCATGCCAACCGCAGGCGACAGCTCGCGCAGAGAGTCGATATAGGCCGCGTCATGCACGCGAGTCAATTGCTCGATGCTGGCGGCAGGCGCTTCCAGACGCAACAGCAGGTCGAACAACCCGGTGGCGATCAGTCTGTCTTCGATCGCATGGATACGTGCGGGACATTCCGGATGGTGGGCTCCCATGTCATGCTTGAGACACAATGGATGGCTAATGTAGGCGGTATGCATGGCGGCTGAAAGTGGAGGCAGCGTGGGGCTGGTCTCTACTGGTATTCCATAAAGCCATCCACTAGCTTCCGGAATGACCCAGGCTTGTACTTCTCAAAACTCTCCTGGTCCACATACACAAAGCCATATTTCACATCCGGCTGAGCCCGGTTGAGGTCCTTCTCAGAGCGCGGCTCGTCCACCTGCTCGATGACCTGGAACGGCAGCACCACGTTGCACACCTCGCCGGTCTTGCCGTTCCACACCAGTTCGACCTCGCGCTTGTCCTCAAACAGCAGAAAGCGGTATTTGTCCGGCAGCGGCTTGCCCGCTTCCAGGTGGCGGATGATGTCCTGTTGTTCCTGTTCGCTCAGTTTCGCCATTGCAGCCCATTCTCTTGCTTTGTTTTTGGAAACACTCAGGTCTCTCGCAAAAATAGCGGGGAAATGTTGGGTTACGCGATAAAGCCGCTAACCCAACAGTGTAGCTTTTGCGCAGGCCTGAGTAGTTACTGTTTTTGCCCGATAAATCGGTGCGTTAAGGCAGGACTAAATTTTAGAGGCGCCCTTATAGCCGCTAAAATCGCATAATCGTGTTTGCTGCTATTGTTCCGGCCCGGTGAAGTATCAACCGTTCGCCCTGAGCTTGTCGAAGGGTTTGCAGGGCTTCGACAAGCTCAGCCCGAACGGAACTCAAGACTTCATCGGGCCAGAGCTATAACCGTGTTTCTGTGCTTTTTGATCGATTTCTGATCACTCGAAAATCGGGGCTAGTTTTGCCAGCACTTCTTCCATAATCGAAGCTGGTAAGGTATCCACCTTGCGCGCATTGCGAGCGCCAAGATCGAGCACACGGGGCTGATCGCAGCGAACGACGCCGGTTGTCTTGATGCCAGTCACGGGGACAGCGAACCCGATGCGACGAGCGAAATCGCCGCCACTGGTGATCGGGCAGATCACCGGCAACTTGGTTGCCTCGTTGAACTCGGCAGGCGATACGACCAGGACAGGCCGGCTGCCGCGTTGCTCACGCCCTTCGGTCGGATCAAGCGAGACCAGGTAGATGTCGCCGCGCCTCATATCAGCTCGCCACCCACAGCGGGCGCATCGACCCATTCGCGTTCTTCCGCCGGTTGCGGTTGTGAATAGTCCGAGGCGGCCAGCAGCTCCGCGAGCGTGTAACGCGGCCTAGGCTTGGGATCGACCACCAGACGGCCATCGACGACGAGCACGCCTACCGTGGCTCCCGCTTGCAGGTGCAGTTGATCAAGGAACGCTGGCGGAACGGCCAGCATGACCGAACCGCCGACCTTGCGCAGATTGGTTGTGTGCATGAGGCTCCTCCATGGATATAAGTTATACATTAATATAATTAAACTCGATCCGAATTGCAAGCTCCATGATCCTGCAAATAACGCTCATCGGCTGGATTCCCGCGACGATCTGGTCGGTGTACGCCCTGAGCCAGTACAAAACAGATCGGAAAATCGAAAAAGCCTTGGGACAGAAAGCAGCTTGAAAATCAGGGCATTTCAGGAGCCCCAACAGCAACAACTTGCCATATTACCTCAGCCATATTTGATGGATGCGGCTGGTGTCACAATTTCGTGCCAAAATGAGTGCAAACCTTCAGGAGCACGAAAAATCATGGGACAACATTATCTGAACCCCTTATTCGCACCCAAGTCCGTTGCGGTCTTTGGCGCTTCCGACCGCGCTGACGCCATCGGCCAAATCGTTTTCCAGAATATGCTGGAGAGTGGCTTCCAGGGCGGACTTTACCCCATCAATCCGAAACGCCCAGAAGTCCAGGGCAGAAAAGCCTTTGCCAACCTGGGCGAGATTGGCGAGCCAGTCGAGCTGGCAGTCATCGCCACACCGCCACAAACCGTTCCTGACATTATCGAGGAGTGCGGCAAGAACGGGGTCAAGGCAGCGGTCATCATCACCGCCGGTTTCAGCGAGACCGGCGCAAAAGGGGCTGCGCTGGAAAAGGCTGTGATGGACAATGCGCACCTTTATGGCATCCGCCTGATCGGCCCCAACTGTCTGGGCGTGATGCGTCCTGGCATTGGCCTGAACGCCACTTTCAACAAGGGCGGGGCGAATACCGGAAATCTGGCTTTCATATCGCAGTCCGGGGCGCTGTGCACAGCCATTCTGGACTGGGCAGAAGTCAACGATGTCGGCTTTTCCAGCGTGGTATCAATGGGTTCGTCCGCCGATGTGGATTTCGGCGAAATTCTGGATTACCTGATCTCCGACGGCCAGACCCAGAGCATCCTGCTTTATATCGAAGGTATTCGGATCGCACGCAGTTTCATGAGCGCAATCCGTGCAGCGGCGCGCATCAAGCCGGTGATTCTGGTCAAGGTCGGCCGCCATGCTGCCGGATCAAAAGCGGCCATGTCGCATACCGCTTCGCTGGTGGGGGGCGATGATGTGTTCGATGCCGCCATCCGGCGCTCAGGCGCGGTGCGGGTGCTGACCATCGACCAGTTATTTTCAGCGGCCAAGGCTTTGTCCTGCGGCTTCAGGCCGACCGGCAACCGCTTGGCCATCGTTACCAATGGCGGCGGGCCGGGTGTCATGGCAACGGATCGCGCCTCCGACCTGGGCGTGGCGCTGGCGGATATTTCTCCCGAAACCATAGAAAAGCTCAACCCGGTGCTGCCGCCCAACTGGTCGCACGCCAACCCGCTGGACATCATCGGTGACGCCCAGGCCGACCGTTACCATCACGCCGTCAAGGCCTGTCTTGAAGATCCCAACGTGGATGGCGTGCTGGCGATTCTGACGCCACAGGCCATGACCAAACCGCTGGAAGCCGCACAGGCTGTCATCGAACTGGGAAACCAGTACAGCAAGCCGCTGCTCACCTGCTGGATGGGCGAGAATCAGGTAGCGTCCGCGCGCGCTGCCTTTGCCGCCGCAAGGAAACCGGACTTCCCGACACCGGAGCCTGCCGTTGAGGTGTTCTCGCATTTATCCGCTTATTACCGCAACCAGAAACTGCTGATGCAAATGCCCGGCCCGCTCTCGCACCACCTTGAGCCGGATATCGAAGGGGCGCGACTGATCATTGAAGGCGCCTTGCAGGAACGGCGCAAGATTCTCAATGAGATGGAATCAAAGGCGTTGCTGTCGGCGTTCCACATCCCGGTCGCCAAGACCATGGTCGCTCGCAGCCCCAACGAGGCGCTGCTGATCGCCGAGCAACTCGGCTTCCCGGTCGCCATGAAAGTCAATTCGCCCGACATCACCCACAAGACCGATGCAGGCGGCGTGCGCCTGAATCTGGTCAACGCCCAGGCAGTGCGGGCGGCTTATCACGAGATTCTGGAAAATGTCCGCCTGTCGCGCCCCAACGCGCACATGGACGGCATCTCCATCCAGCCGATGATTGTCAAGCCGAATGGCCGCGAACTGATGGTCGGCGTCACCAGCGACCCGGTTTTCGGCCCGGTCATCACATTCGGCGCAGGCGGCATCACGGTCGAGATCATGGGCGACCGCGCCGTTGCGCTACCGCCGCTCAACTCGTTCCTGGTCAAGGATCTGATCGCCGATACCCATGTCGCCAAAATGCTGAAGGCCTTCCGTCATATGCCGCCCGCCGACATTGAAGCGCTGGAAAGCGTGCTGCTGCGGGTGTCCGAAATGGTCTGCGAGCTGCCGCACCTGATCGAAATGGACATCAACCCGCTGATCGTCGACGAAACCGGCGCGCTGGCCGCCGATGCGCGAGTGGTGGTGGAATACCGCCAACCCAGCGCCGACCGCTACGCTCACATGGCCATCTACCCCTACCCCACCCACCTGGTCAGCCACTGGCAATTGGCCGATGGCACGGACATCACCATCCGCCCGATCCGCCCGGAAGACGCGGAAATCGAGCAGACTTTTGTCCACGATCTATCCGAAGAATCTCGCTACTTCCGTTTTATGCGCAGCGTGCAGGAACTGACCCCGGACATGCTGGCGCGCTTCACCCAGATTGATTACAGCCGGGAAATGGCGCTGATCGCCATCACGCTGGAGCACGGCAAGGAAGTCGAACTGGGCGTCACCCGCTTCGCCATCAACCCGGATGGCGAAAGCTGCGAATTTGCGCTGGTGGTCGCCGACCGGATGCGCGGCAAAGCACTGGGTCAGAAACTGATGCACGCCCTGATGGATGCGGCCCGCACCAAGGGCATGAAAATCATGGAAGGCGAAGTATTGGGAAATAACAGGAACATGTTGAAACTCATGAGCCGCCTGGGATTCAGTGTTGAAACCAGCCCGGAAGATGGCGGGATCAAGGTGGTGCGCAGGGTACTTTGAATCACATCAACGGAGCCTGATCATCATTGAACCGTGAATTGACGCCATACCTAAAGGTCACAAGTGAACATCGATAGCCTCCCCTACCGCACCATCTGGCCCGCCGAGGATGGCGTGGCGGTTGAAATCATCGACCAGACCCGCCTGCCGCATGAATTTCTGACAGTACGGCTGGAAAATTTGCACGATGCTGCCATTGCGATCAAGAACATGCTGGTGCGTGGCGCACCGCTAATTGGTGCGACTGCCGCCTATGGTGTGGCGCTGGCAATGAGCGCCGATGCATCCGGCACGGCACTGGAAGAGGCTTGCGCGACGCTGGCCGCAACGCGCCCGACCGCCATCAATCTGCGTTGGGCGCTGACGCGTATGCAGGCTCTGCTTGCGCCACTCCCCCCCGAACAGCGCGCCCATGCCGCCTGGCAAGAGGCCGCCATGCTGTGTGACGAGGATGTAGCAGCCAATCGTGCTATCGGGCAGCATGGACTGATGTTGATTCAGGGCATGCTTGAGCGCAAGGGTGGACCGGTCAATATTCTGACGCACTGTAACGCCGGTTGGCTGGCTACCGTGGATTGGGGAACAGCGCTCGCACCAATCTACGCCGCCTTTGATGCCGGGATTCCAGTGCATGTATGGGTGGATGAAACCCGCCCACGCAACCAGGGCGCCAGCCTGACGGCCTGGGAGCTCAGGCAGCACGGCGTGCCGCATACGGTCATTGCGGATAATACCGGCGGGCACCTGATGCAGCATGGGATGGTGGACATGGCCATCGTCGGCACTGATCGCACGACCGCTTGCGGCGATGTGTGCAACAAGATTGGCACCTATCTCAAGGCGCTGGCTGCGGCCGATAATGGCATACCCTTTTACGTGGCACTCCCCAGTCCGACCATAGACTGGACCCTGGATGACGGGATTCGGGAAATTCCCATCGAAGAGCGCGATGCGCGCGAACTGACGCACATCCAGGGGCGTGCAGAAAATGGGGATCTGGTCACGGTCAGACTGACGCCGCATGGCAGCCCCGCCGCCAATTATGCGTTTGATGTCACGCCAGCGCGCCTGGTCACTGGGCTGATCACTGAACGGGGCATCTGCAAGGCCTCTCGCGACGGCTTGAGCAAGCTGTTTCCGGAGCATGCAAAATGAGCTTGAGCCAACTCTGCCAGGCGCTCCTCCAGACTACGCAAGCCGCGCAGGATGCCGGGCTTAACCGGGGCACTTCGGGCAACCTGAGCGTGCGCTGCGATGACGGGCTACTGATCACCCCTTCCGGGATGAGTATTGATGAAATGCGCCCGGACGACATGGTGTTCATGGATTTCAACGGCCACTTTGATCGCACCTGCAAACCTTCAAGCGAGTGGCGTTTCCACCTCGACTTGCTCAAGCTGCGTCCCGAATTTCAGGCTGTGCTGCACGCTCATTCAACCTATGCCACCACGCTCTCCTGCTTTGGCCGGGATATGCCGGCTTTTCATTACATGGTCGCCGTGGCGGGTGGCAGCAGCATCCGTTGCGCGCCCTATGCCACGTTTGGAACACAAACCCTGTCCGACTACGCCATGCAGGCGCTGGTCGGGCGCAAGGCCTGTCTGCTGGGCAACCATGGCATGCTAGTGGCGGGCGCCAGCCTGGAGGATGTGCTGGCGCTGGCGATTGAAGTGGAATCCCTGTGCGAGCAATACTGCCTCGCGCAGCAAATCGGCACACCCAATCTGTTATCCGAAGAAGAAATGGCCATTGTTCTGGAAAAATTCAGGAATTATGGAAGGGCGTCTCTATAAATTCAGAGTTCGCTCAAATGCAAGGCGCGGAAAAAATTTTGCAGCGCCGCATATGGTTGATATGTAAGGAGTAATTTTTTGTGGGCAACGCAGCGTCGCGACGAAAATTGGATTTTTAGAGGTGCCCGAAAGCAATCGCAGTAATTTACTTTGATTCGCCCAAGGCTTACACTCCACCGAATACTCACCCCGGAGAAAGACCGCAATATGAAAATATTGAATCTCACCCTGCTCTCAGTTGCCGCATTCTCGGCAGGTTGCGCTACTGATGTTCCCATTCCTGCTGGTTATCCGACCAGCTACCAGCAAAAAATGAAATCCGCCCACCACTGGGATGTGCTGGCTCAGGATGTGGCAAAGCAGACCGCCAGCCTGCTTGCGAAGAATGATCAACTCCGGTCGCGCGCGCTTTTCGTCGTTCCACCCACTGAAGCAGTCACCTTCGACGCGGTCTTTCGCCAACTGCTGATCAGCCAGCTGGTCAATCAGGGACTCACCGTCAGCGGCCAGCCTGCTGGTGCTGTGGAAGTGCGCTACCAAACCAAGGTCGTTCACCACAACAGCGAGCGCTTCGCTCACTGCCAGATGGGCAGTTGCAAAACCGAAGTCGTCGTCACCACTACCATCACCTCTGACGGCCTGCTGCCCATGAGCCGGTCAGACATTCACTATATTGAGGATGAAGACGCCAGCCTGTTCAGGGCTCCTGCGCCGGATACAACCAAAACCTGGGGGGTAGTTGGAAAATGAAAACCGCTCTGCCCTACATTCTCGCCGGTCTGCTCGCCCTTTCCGTGACGGGATGCAGCACAGGCCCGACTTATCAAAGCGCGGTCAACAGCCCTTACATTCAGGCCAACTATAACGGCGTCGAACAACTGATCAGTTCGGCAAAATCGCTGATCGGCATGCAGAAGCCCGTTGTCGTGGCGACGATCGTCAATGTGGATTCGCTCACCGAGTCGTCCCGCTTCGGCCGTAACGTATCCGAGCAGATCAGCGCCAAACTGGCCAAGATGGGGTATTCAGTCATCGAACTCAAACTGCGCGACAATATCTTCATCAAGCAGTCTGAAGGTGAACTGCTGCTTTCCCGCGAGGTCAGGGAGGTTTCACAGTCTCATAAAGCCGACACGGTGGTGGTTGGCACCTATGCAGAAGGACGCGACTACATCTATGTCAATCTGAAAGCGGTCAACGTCCATGACAACCTGATTGTCGCCGCCCACGATTACGCGCTCCCACTGGATGACGACACGCTCAAGCTGCTCAAACCCAACCGTCACTGATTCTTGGTAATGCTCGCCAGCAAGCCCTGTGAAGCATCCTCGATCAAATCCAGAACGTGCTCGAATCCCTGCTGCGCACCATAGTAGGGATCGGGCACTTCTCTTTCCGAGAAATTCTGGCTAAATTCCAGAAAAAGACGAATTTTATGCTGAAGTTCAGGCGGGCAAATTTGCTTCAAATTGGATAGATTGGCCTGATCCATCGCCAGAATGTGGTCAAACTGCTGAAAATCGTCTACTCCCACCTGCCTGCCGCGCAAACCACCCAGATCACAGCCTCTTTTTAACGCGGCTGCACGCATACGCGCATCCGGCAAGGCGCCGATATGATAGTCATGCGTACCCGCTGAATCGATTTGAATGCTCACCCCCATGCCGGAACGTGCGACCAGATCACGAAACACTCCTTCAGCAGCAGGAGAACGACAAATATTGCCCATGCAGACGAATAAAATTTTAGTCATTTGCTTCTAACCAATTTAGATATTTTTTGAGAATTTGTTCATCGGCCAAGTGGCCTGGAATGGCTTGAGTGGAGGCGGGAACCGGAATCGAACCGGTCTAAACGGCTTTGCAGGGAGTTAAAACAACTTGCAAAATTATACACTTACAAAGCCGCCCATTTTTACATGCCACTTTTTCCATATCGGTAATAAATTACCTGTTCGCAATTGTACGCATATTTACGGTTTACCCGCTAACTCGTGGCGCACTATTCCGCGCAGTTCCGGCGCTGTGCCCTTGATGAAGCGCTGTTCAGAAGTCATGCGCGCTGCCTTCACACGCTGCGCGATCTGGTTCGGCGTGATACGGACGGGCAACTCTGGGTTGGTCATGTTCCACTTGCGCAGCATGGCGTAGACATAATTCGGGGTGTTGGCGTGCAAGGCAGGTTGATCGGATCACCTCGTTTTCGGAGATTAAATTTGCTCATTTTTCGTTTCACGCCACGGGGATTGCGCTTGCCGCGGCTGGTGACAGCGCGAACCGATGCGATCTCCTTGAGCAGGCTGTCGAGCCAGCTTGAGCGAAGCTCAGGGGGGAATAGCGGCACAAGCAGGGAATCGGCGTTTAAGAACGCGCACCGCATGAACGAAGGACAGGTCTTCAGCAGCCTCTTGCGTCCTGTCTGCGGCTTGCGTCATCAGGCGACGGATAGCGGCATGGGTCAGCAGCAGGGCGTAGAACTCCTGCTCGACCAGGTCAGCGCGTTTGCTGCGCAGAATGACCTGCCGGTCAGCCAGGTGAACCTTGAGTTCATCAAAGGACTGCTCGACCGTCCAGC
>JAUYFQ010000102.1 GCA_030690895.1 Sulfuricellaceae bacterium | reverse complement strand
GCGTCATGGGCGAGGGTTTGCGTGAGGCCGGCGCGGTTGGTGATGCTAAGCAATTTCCCATTGACATTATAGGTCTCGACTTCTCCATTTTGCTCTACAGTGTAGAGCCAGCCAGTATGGATACCCCCGGCATCCTTGAGTTCTTCCAGACGGTCGAGGGTGTCGGGGTCGGTTTTCCATTGGTTGAGGCCATCTGTAAAGAAGGTATGCAGGCCTTCCGGTCGTACCGCCACCAAATAATCTGATTGTTCGGCAAAACCGACTTTCAGGATGTGTCTGGAATAGGTATGTCTCCAACCGGCCGAAAATGGGTAGCCATGGTTTCTCCCAAATCCTGTCGGCAGCCTGGAACTGTAAAACCGGGTAAAGCCAATATGGGTTGCGCTGCCAGCAATATCGGACTCGCGCTGGAGTTTTGCGGCCATACCGATATAAACAGGGTTCCCAGCAGTGGGATTGCTTGAGTCGCAGGGAGGCGGCTTGTCAGATGGGGAATCAAGCGGGCAGCGGTAGTAGCCGTCCCCTCCCCCGCAGGTCAATGGGCCATTAAGTTTGTCTGCGCAAAATGGCGATGCTTTTGTGCGTACGAGTGTGGTCGATGAGCCATCGGCAGCACCACAGTTTTGCCGTATGTTTGGTGAACACATCGGGTCGCCTGGCTCTGTTGGCGGATGGTAGCAAATTCCCCAAACCGTGGGGTACGGTGCTTCCTTTGTTGGTGTCGCCAGCGTGAACTTTGAGCCGTCCACGTAATGCATGCTGCCACCGAATGTCTTGCATGTACTGGATAGCGCCTCTTCCGGAGAATTGGCATACCCAAGATCACTGGAAAATTTTATGTCGGCCAATGGCAGATTGCATTGCGCCGCGATGGCCTGACCGCTTTGCAATGACCATAGGAGAGTGGCGACAAGTAGAACCAGATTGTATGCCCAGGAATACAGTTTTGCTTGGGTTGCGTTTGAGGGCGTCATGCGGTTCCGGTTGACTACTTTGTCATAATAATAGGCCGGATTTATAGCATGGGCATATGCTGTATGTCACGCTATTCGCATCGGTCACAAAACAAATAGCGCATCCCCTACGCTATTCACTCGGCTTAGTGTAACAATGCGCCGGAATCTCGATGTGATGCCCGAAATCTCGCGCCGACTTGTCCAGTGCGCACGCTTGATCGACCCATTTGAGGAGGGGGCCCTGCGGGTTGTTCGTCTGTACCTGCTCGCAGGACTGGGCACATTGGCCACACTGGGTGCAGGTGAACATGTGGCGTTTGATGCTGCGGGGCTTGAGGCGCATCGGGCAAACGTTGTCGCAGGCGGCATTGCAGTCGGCGCAGGTGATGGCGCGGCGGCGGTCGAAGCCGATCACCAGCGCCTTGCGGTTGCCCATCCAGGCCAGTGACTGAAACAGGCCAATGGCACAGGCATAGCGGCAGAACAGGTGGCGGGCAAACATGAACTCGATGAAGAAGGCCAGCGTGGCAGCGGATATGAAAATGGTCTGGTTGCGGGTCAGCGTGCCGTGCCAGAGATTGCCATAGATTTCGGACGGGGGCAGCAGGTAGGTCAATAGCGCAAGCGCCCAGGCGAAAGAGAAGCCAGTGACGATAGGTACGAGTAACAACCAGTAGCGGGGGTCGGCGCGCGTCATACTGCCATCGGCGTTGCGTTCCGGTTGTGGGTGGTGCTCCCACAGGCTTTGCTTGCCTGTGGCTCTACGCATGAAGTGGTTGATGGTTTCCACCACGGAGAAATGTGGGCACAGCCAGCCGCAATACAGGCGGCCATATTTCCAGGAAACCCATATTCCAAGTGCAATGGTGCCCAGGATGGGCAGCCCTCCACGCACCACGAGCCGAAATGCCGCCTCAAGCGCGCTGATGCGGCCGGCGACAAAATCGTCCAGCCCCAGCGTCCAGTTCATGCCGAGAAAGAAGAAGTGCTTGAGGTTGAGGTCCAGGCGAAACAGGTCGAATATGGGGGCCAGCAGGAATAGGATAAAAAATCCGGCCTGGGTCAGCAGGCGAACTGTCTGGCGATCAATCCTCACAACGCTGACCAATCAGCGGATAGCGGTATTTTTGTCCGGCCATGGCTTTGGACAGGCCAAGGACTCCCAGCAAGACCAGGGTGGAATGGCAGGTCGTGAAATAGAGGATGACCGCGATCCAGGTGTTGACGGCGGTGTAGCCGCCCAGCGCGATAATGGCCAGATTGGCGACCAGCAACAGAATGCCAGCCCAGATGCTGGCAGAAATGCCTTGCTTCAGATGGCACAATGCCAGTTCGGGGCCGTCGGCGCGATGCTTGAAATAGAGCCACAGCAGCAGGATGAATCCGATGCCTGGAAAAATCAGCAAATTGCCCAGATAGAGCGACTCGGCCAGGACGGCCAGTCCTTGACCTGGAGCCGATCCGTCATTTTCCGAAACTGGCATATACGATTTCCATCAAGGCTTCTGCAGTTTCTTCGTCATCGGTCAACGGCTCAACCAGTGCGGCGCGGCAGGCTTCCACCGGGTCGAATCCGCTGCCGATCAGCGTAGCGGTATATACCAGCAGGCGGGTACTGGCGGCCTCTTCCAGGTCGTGCTCCTTAAGGGCGCGCAGGCTGTTGGCGAGGTTGACCAATCTTTTGGACAACATCGCATCGGCGCCAGTTTCACCGATGATGATTTGCTGTTCCAGTTCAGCACCCGGAAAGCCGAAGCGCAGGCTGACGAAACGCTGGCGCGTGCTGGGTTTCATGCCCTTGAGGAAATTCTGGTAGCCGGGGTTATAGGATACGACCAGCATGAACTCCGGCGGCGCTTCCAGGGTTTCACCGGTGCGCTCGATGGGCAGGATGCGCCTGTCGTCAGAAAGCGGGTGCAGGACAACCGTCGTATCCTTGCGCGCCTCCACTACTTCGTCCAGGTAACAGATGCCCCCCTCGCGTACCGCCCGGGTCAGTGGGCCATCATTCCAGTAAGTCACCCCGTCGCCAATCAGATGCCGTCCGACCAGATCAGCTGCGGTAAGATCATCGTGGCAGGCGACGGTCTGGAGCGGCAGGCCAAGGCGTGCCGCCATATAGCTGACGAAGCGCGTTTTACCGCAGCCTGTTGGGCCCTTGATGAGAAGCGGCAGGCGGTTGCGGTAAGCATGCTCGAACAGTTCGACTTCATTGCCATGGGGCTGGTAATACGGGAGATCGTTCATGATTTGACCTGGTTGCATTATTTGTCCAAGTCTAAATGAATCCACTCAGACATGACTTGATTGTCATCAAGGGCGTGCGACGACGCCAGTTCAGGGGGGCGCGCCCTTCCTGAATTGCATCACTGAGGTGATTATCCCTCGGCTATTGGCAGCCCTTCTTTTTTCCATTCAGGGAAGCCGCCACGGAACCAGTACACCTTGGTGTAACCGTTGCGGACCGCAAGGACGCTGGCCTTGTAGGACTTCCAGCATTCCGCGCCGTTGCAGGCAAAAAGAATGGGGGTGTTTTTATCCTTGGGTAGTTGTGCGAGATCAAATTTATCCAGGGCCGGATCGAAGTCTGGCGACTTGTCGCTTTTTTCTTGGTAAGAAAGACTGGTGGCGCCAGAAATATGGCTCACCTTGAATTCACTCTCGGATCGAGTGTCGAACAGTTTCCCCCCCTTGGAGATGAATTCCTGCACTTTTGTTGCTGTCACCACCGTGGCGCCAGACAGTTGTGCGGGGGTGTGGTAACCCAATTTTGCAACATAATCAAAATTGTCCTTGCTGGATGCTTCAAACTTTTCTGCCTGAAGGATGCCCAGCAGGGAAGTTTTGGATTGGCCTTTCATGGCCATGACGGACTGAAGCAACTTCTCGCGTGTCACATCGGGTACGCGCTTGTTGACAGCAAATGAAACGCCCGGCACAGGGCGTGATTCGATCACGACGGAAGCGATGTCGCGGGCAGGCCAGCTTTTGAAAATGTCATCTGTCACGGCAACGATGTCGGTCAGTTTGTTTTCCAGCGAATAGAGGCAGGACTGGCTATAGCGGGCATATTTGATTTCCGGAAACATGCTTTTGATCGCCAGGTTATTCTCGTTCAGCATCCCCTTGACCAGATAGGTCGCCAGCGAATCGGCGTGCGGCAGGCATAGACGCTTGCCTTTTATTTGTGCGATCGTTTTGATGCCGGAGTCCTTACGCACAATCAGCTTGGCTGAATTTGAAACATTGGCGCTTGCCAGCGGGATATATTCATTTTTGGCTGCGCTGCCAATGATATGCGCCGGCGCCAGAAGAATGTCGTAATAACCGGTGCGCGTGCGTTGCAGTTCCGTGGTTGCATCGGTGCTGATGACGACCCGAATCTTTGATCCGCTACTTTTCTCCAGTTGCTCGCTGAAGGATTTGGTCATTTCCTGGACAAGCAGGGCATTTTCCTGTTCGGCGCCAATATTGTTAACGCTCATCAGCAGGACGCCATTTTCGCTTTGAGCTGGCGTGGCACAAATTGCCAGAAGAGTGAGGGCGACGGTTTTTTTCATGCGGGAGACTCCATTAGGTTTGATTGGTCATGCACCCTAAAGTCAGGATATAACGGTCACGAATCGTAGCCCGAGATAAAACATGACGTCAACATGCTTCACTACATGCAAATATTGCAATATTTTGACAAGCCGCATACGGATCGGGAGACGGCTCAAGTCGACGAAAGATAAGCCACTGTTATCAAACCCGTTACCAGCAACAGCCAGCCGAGCACGATGCCGCGCCATAGCCAGCGAGTGCGGCGCAGTCCCATGAAGTAGCTGGCGACCAACTCCACCTTGATGAAGGCAGCGCCGAGCACGATCAGCATGATATGGGTTCCACCCAGACCTGCTTCACTGATTGCCCAGGTCATGAGGGTAAAAATCACCAATATCAGCCAGACACGGGTGCAGGGGCGGATGAAATGAGGTTTGTCTGGCATGCTTAACAATTCTCTTTAGTCATCGAATCACATAAACCAGTGGAAACAGAATGATCCACACCAGATCCACCATGTGCCAGTAGGAGGCGCCGGTTTCCACGCCGATATGGTTCTGGGCGCTATAGCCGCCCCGCCAGGCCTTGAGCATGACGGCGGCCAGAATGATCATGCCGAGGATGACGTGCATGAAATGGAAAATGGTCAGCGAAAGATAAAACATGTAGAAGGTATTGGTGCTGAGCGAGATCCCGGCTGCGAATTTTTCGCTGAATTCGCCTACCTTGACGAATAGAAAAACGCCGCCCAGCCCGATGGCGGCGGCGATCCAGCGAGCGCATGAATTTGATTGGTCCCGCTTGATGGCGGCGACGGCGCGCACCATAAAATAACTGCTGGTAATCAGTACCAGAGTATTGATGGCGCCTGACAGACGGTTCAGGTGCTGTTGCGATTCGTTGAACAGTTCGACGTTATGTGCGCGAGCAAAGGCGTAGAGGACGAAAAATACGCCGAAGGCCAGCAGTTCAGCAAAGATGAATATCCAGATCGCCAAATCGCCGGGCGGCGTGGCATGGATTTCGTGCCGATTTATAGAATTGTTTATCAATTTAGTCGGTTATTTCTGTAAAAAAGAGGGAGCCCGAAGGCTCCCCCAGGAGGAAACATAAATCAGAAACGAATTATTGTGCTGCTGCGGCTGGTTCGCCTTTCTTGCAGAAGAAGCTCCAGATGTACAGCACCAGTCCGATCAGGAACATGACGCCAGCGATTTCACGCAACCAGTAGAAAATCATGACCTGATCCTGCGCGGCCATGAAGCCGAGCGGAGCAGAACCCATGCGTTGCAGCCAGACTTGCAGGATACCGGCGGCGGTCAGGAACAGCGTGATGAACACGATGGAGACCGTCATGATCCAGAACGCCCACATTTCCATGACCTGTGCTGCGCCGCTGTTTGCGCTACGACCGCGCATCATCGGCATGGCATAGGAAATCATGGTCAGGACAACCATTACATACGCGCCGTAAAACGCCATGTGGCCGTGCGCTGCCGTAATCTGCGTACCGTGGGTGTAGAAGTTCACCGGTGCAAGAGTATGCAGGAAGCCCCACACGCCAGCGCCGAGGAACGCCATCACGCCTGTGCCCAGCGCCCACAAGACCGCAGCCTTGTTGGGATGTTCGCGGCGGCGACGGTTCACCATGTTGAAGGCGAAGACAGTCATCATGAAGAAGGGAATCGGTTCCAGAGCAGAGAAGACAGAACCCAGCCACTGCCAGTATTCAGGCGTACCAATCCAGAAGTAGTGGTGACCCGTACCGATAATGCCGGTGATCAGCGTCATGGCAATGATGATATACAGCCATTTTTCGATGACTTCACGATCCACGCCCGTGACCTTGATCAGCACGAAAGCCAGCATCGCGCCCAGGATCAGTTCCCACACGCCTTCAACCCACAGATGCACGGTCCACCACCAGAAGAACTTGTCCATCACGCCGTTGGAAGGATTGTAGAAGGAGAACAGGAAGAACACCGCCAGACCCCACAAACCCAGCAACATCACCAGGCTGATCGAGGTTTTGCGACCTTTCAGCATGGTCATGCTGATGTTGAACAGGAAGGCCAGCGCCACGATCACGATACCGACTTTTGTGATCAGCGGTTGTTCAAGGAACTCTCGACCCATGGTGGGCAGGATGTCATTGCCTGTCATGGAAGCCAGCGTGGCGTAAGGCACCATCAGATAACCGACGATGGTGAGCGCGCCTGCGACCAGGAATATCCAGAACATGAGCATGGCCAGCTTGGGGCTGTACAACTCGGTTTCGGATTCCTCCGGGATCATGTAATACGCTGCGCCCATGAAGCCGAACAGCAGCCACACGATGAGCAGGTTAGTGTGAACCATACGGGCCACGTTGAACGGAATTGCCGGAAACAGAAAGTCTCCGATAACGTATTGGAGACCCATGATCAGACCAAATAAAATTTGTCCGACGAACAGGCCGATAGCGGCAATGAAGTACGGCTTTGCCACCAACTGGGATTTATATTGCATTTTTATTCCTCCTAGGAAATTTCAGGAAATCCATTCTGGATTAACCTTCGATGTTCGGTGGCCATTTGTTGGTATCGACTTCTCCGAACCACTTGAGGAACGCGACCACGTCATCCAGCTCGGAATCCGTCAGATGGAACTGCGGCATCTGGCGACGCCCTGGAGCGCCAGTAGGTTGAGCCTTCATCCATGCCTTGATGAATTCAGGGCCGCGACGAGTGTAAACATTGCCCAGTTCTGGCGCGAAGTAAGCGCCCTCGCCCAGCAGGGTATGGCAGCCGATACAGTTGCGGGTTTCCCAGATATGTTTTCCGTTGACGACTTGCGGCGTGATGTTTTCACGGTGATCCCGCTTCGGCAACACCTGCATGGTGTCGAAAGTCAAGGCAAGGAACAAGAGGAAGAAAAAAGCAGCTCCTCCGTAGAAAATGTTCCGCGCCATCGACTTGGTAAATGTTTCACTCATACTTACCTCCTGATTCGCTTCTTATGGTTGACAGGCCCTCGAAAAAAAACCTCCGGGGATCATGGCAGTGGATGTTATCGATGCTGCGAGTCCTGGTCTTTGACATGGATCAAGTATTACGGATGGGAATGTCAGGTTAAACTTGCCAGACAAGCAAAACATGAGGAAACACAGGTGTTGAGTGTATTTGTCCTGATTGCGGCGGCATCGATGCTTGCCGGGTTGTTGTCGCCCTTTGTGCTTCGCACGCATCCGGCTGCCCACGTCCATCTTGTTCTAGCGCTTGGCATGATGCCGCTGATCATGGCCGCAATGACGCACTTTGTGCCTGTGCTGACACGCAGTCGGGCGGCTACCGCAGTTTTGCGCGCGCCGTTGCTGGGAGCCGCAGGCGGAGTCGTCATCGTGGCATGGCTGATCTGGCCAGTTCAGCCGCTTTGGCGCAGCATTGCCGCCGCTTTGGCGCTGGCTGGCTGCCTGTGGCTGGCTGTCTGGCAATGGCGGCGCAGACAGGCAGCGCTAGGTGGCGCGCATCCGGGGGTGGACTGGTATCTGGCAGCGTTGGCCTGCCTGGGGCTGGGATTGCTGGCCGTCCTGGCAATGGCTGTTTGGCCTGCGCATTATCCGGCGATCAAGCGCCTGCACGCCCATCTTAACCTGTTTGGATTCGTTGGCTTGACCGCTGTCGGCACGCTACAAGTGCTGCTGCCAACAACGGCAGGGCAGGGCGATCCTGAAGCTGCGCAACGCCTGCACGCCGATCTCCCCGTTGCTCTGGCCGGGGCAATGGCTATCGCGCTGGGTGCGGCGTGGTGGTCTTACCTGTCCATATTGGGAATGGCGCTGTGGCTGTTTCCCTTGGCTCGTATCGGAAAAGCCTGGTTCAACCGGTATCGCGGCGCAATGCTCGACTACCACGGCGCTACGCCTCTGCTTGCCGGCGCACTTGCCGGGTTTGTCCTGACCCTGCTGGCGGGTGCGGCGCATGGCATGGCTTGGCTGCCAGCCGCCAATGTTGGTCATCTATTTGTGTTCGCCTTTCTTTTTCCGCTGGTCAGTGGCGCGGCGGGATATTTGTTGCCGCTCTGGCTCAGGCCGGGAGTACAGATGCCTTGGCATGAAGTGGCGCGATCACGTCTGACTTATGGTAGTGCAGCCCGTTTCGGCTTATTCGCTACAGCCGCTGTGCTGGCATTGGCTGGCTGGCCGGGATCGGCGGCAGTCGCTCTGACGGGCTTGTTGCCCTTCGCTGTGGCCAGCGTCTGGACAGTCATTCAGTCGCGCCGCTGAGCCGGTCATGCGAGCGCACTCCTGACGATTTCACCATGAATACGCTGATAAGTGCGTGCAGCAGACAGCAGGTTGAACCATAGGGCCAGGCTGGAAGCTCCAAAAAGTAGTGCGGCTGGATAAAAAAACCAGACCGGCTGCAACACAGCGGCCATCAGCAGGCCGACAGCCGTGTAATGTAGCCACATCTGCCTGCGCGTATGGCGTTCCGGCAGAATCAGTTTGACGTTTGGAACACTCGGTCCCCCAGGTTTGCGCTTGCTTTGCAAATGGAACCAGATCAGGAAGGGGGTGATTTTGTAGAGCATGCCGTTGGTGGCGCTCATGGCAAACCCGCCTATCATCAGCAATCCCAGCAGTATGCCGTGACGGCCGCTAGTAGTGATTTCCGGAAAAACTCGCCCGGCAACCCAGGCCATGGTTGCCAGCAACAGGCTGCCCATTGCGACCCGCCAGAAGGCCAGTGTCACGTCGGGCAGCTTGCGCTTTCGTTTGGCCTGTAGCCAGAGCGTGGTTATAGCAAAACCGGCCATCCCTGCCGCCGGGACGAATTCCACGATGTCATGGACGAAATCCCACCCGGCGATGGTGCTGACGGCGAGCATGGCCAAACTGGCCGACAACACCACGGATAGCCAGCGCGCCAGGGTTTTCGGGTAAATCGGCGTGAGCTGGAACATGGGGACGACTTGAAAAGCCACCCCGATCACCAGTATTCCGATCCAGCCAAAAAGCCCCAGGCTGAGGTGCAGGTTGGTATAAACCGGGCGCGGCGCAGTCCACCAGCCAAACGCATGGTTGCTGAGCAAAATCAGCCCCAACAAGGCAGTCGCCGCAAGCAGGATCGCTGCCAGTCGCATGGCCCGGGCAGTCATGTTTTGCGACATGGCGTGTCGCAGCGTATAGACGACCAGTCCAGCGAACAACAAAAAGTCCGCAGCCAGAACCGGGATTGCCAGTTGCAGCGCCAGTCGCTGAGAAAAAGCCAACCCGAAACACATCAACAAAACCCCTGTGACCCCGGACAAGTGGACCAGTTTGGCGACCCGGAGCGGATTATTTATCGGCGTACCTGCCACCACGGGCAACATCTGCAGGATGGCGCCCTGCATGATCAGCCCGATATGGCCCAACGTGAGCAGATGGGTGGCAGCCAGCATGGCTGGATTCCAGCGGCTATCCAGAAAATTCTGGCCTGTCAGGAGCATGAGCGCAGCCGCCAGCAGAGAGAAGAGCGGCGCACTCAG
Source organism: Sulfuricellaceae bacterium (assembly GCA_030690895.1). Classification (GTDB taxonomy): domain Bacteria; phylum Pseudomonadota; class Gammaproteobacteria; order Burkholderiales; family Sulfuricellaceae; genus Sulfurimicrobium. The sequence goes on along the minus strand of JAUYFQ010000102.1, from coordinate 2,237 downwards.
GAAGAAACGGATGGGCGCCTGGATCGGCGGCGCCTGTTCAAGCGAAAGGGGGGCGGGGTCACTCACGGTGGCGTTTTCCAGATGCGCACCTCGTAAGTCCCATCGTCGGTAAAACGGGTTTCATGTTCATACCCCCATTCAGTCAGAATGGGGTAGAGCAGGCAGGGGTCGCGATGGATCAGTAAGCGCACCTGATCATCAGCCGACAAAGTCTCAATGGCAGCCAGGGCAAGTTCCAGAGGCTCCGGCGGTTCCAGCCAGCGCGCGTCGACCAGGTGCTCAGACATGAAAACCCCTTATTGCACAGCCTGCATCCGCTCGATCACGTTGTCCAGATCGTCGGACAAGGCCTGATCGGCCATGCGATAAAGCATCTGCTCTTCCTTGACATTGTGTTGTTGCATGATGATGAGCAAGGTTTCCGCGTCGCCGAGAAATCCATCCGTATCTTTCCCGGCCAGGGAGTCAGCCATGAAGTCCAGCAATTCGATCATCTGAAGATGCTCCATGCGCATGATCTGGGTCGGCCCCTGACTCATGCCGGTACGCTCCTCGAAGGTCGGGAACATGACCTCTTCTTCCATGGAAAAATGGTGCAGCAAGGCGGCGCGAAATGCCTCGAATGCGACCGAAGCCGCATTCCAGTCCTTGCTGGCGACAGCCGCTTCGGCTGCAGCAAAAAGATGATCGCAACGCTGATGATCCGGTGCAAGAAAGTCGCTGATGGTGGTCACGGCTTGTGTTTCCTGACAATGGGATTGGAGCGATTATCTGGATAGCCTGTGCTACATGCATTGACCTGAATCAAGACATCATGGTCAATAATTTAAATGTCATCTTAGCCCGGCTTGCCGTCAACTCGGGGACGCCAGTAAATCGGGGCGTACATGAAAAACCATGTGCCATAACTGGTCAGCCAGAGGAATGCCGCCAGCGGGTAAAAAATGTTGGCTGGCATGCCGGTCAGGTCGGGAAGAATACGAACTATCACGGTAAGCTGGAAAGCCAGAAACAGCGCCCAGGACGGCGTGTCCAGCGCCAGCGGCCGGCCGGAATGGCCCAGCGTGACCCGGGACGCCATGCCCAGAATCATGGAGGCAAAGAAGCCAATCGACATGGTGTGCAGGGGCGCCATGCCGAAAACCTGAGTCCCGGTCAGAAACAGGTTCAGGCTTTGCCATCCATAAAGTGCCATGGCGACGACAAACCAGGCGAAGCTGAGGTGTAGCACTGCCAGCAATTTGACCTTGAAGCAACGCGCCAGTCCCCAGGTCCAGGAAAACCAGGTGGCCACCGCAAACAACGGGATGTCGGTCAGCCATAGCCAGGATAAGGCGCCTGCGAGTTCCAGCGCACCGTGGCCGAGTGCGCAGGCCAGCATGAAAAATAGCGCCGGGTAGGGTCGAACCACTCTGTAATGATCCAGCACCACGCTGGAGAAAAAAGGAAGCATTTTGTGGCTGACCGCCAGCAGAATCGGAGCCAGATACCCCCATATTCCGGCCAGGCGGGAGAAGGCAATCAGACTGTCGTTTCCGGTCAGCAACCAGCCCAGCCAGGCCGCAGCCCCCAGCCAGCCGATCAGCAAGGCCGCCGTTGTGATGGTGGGGTGGACTTTATCCGGATGCGGCGTGCGTACCAGTACGCGCATCAGGGCATACAGGGAAATGGCCCAACCCGTCAGCAGCAATCCTGCCGATACTGCCAGCATGGTTTTCCCCGCGAGCAGCGAAGGGTAAAACAGCAGCGCGCCCGAGATCATGAACAGGAAGGCGGGAACGTACAGTTGCCGGGGGATTTTTTCCCCATTCATCCAGTTCGGGTAAGTGGTCATCAGGAACCCGAAGATGAAAAACGCAAAAAAGGCGTAAACCATCAGGAATTGGTGCGCCCAGACTGGCGGGATTCCCCAGTTCAGGGGGGCATACAGCCCGCCATAGCGACCCAGCAGATCGGCCAGCCACCACAGGAGCGCGAGCACGCCCTGAATGGCGCCGCCCAGCATCATCATACGGTGAGGCGCAGAGGTAAAGGTTTCCCAGATACGACGGGAGGATGGCATGGCAATATTCCGGAACGATTGAAGAAGAATTATTTTTGGCTCTTTTCGCAAATCATGTTGCTGTGTGCTCTGAATCACCCTCAAAGCCCCGTGGTATCAGGATAAATTGGCAGGCGCATCCAAATCCGAGAAATCGCCGTGCAGCAAGGCGTCTCGGAGAAAAACAACACGATTT